>CALDZF010000001.1 GCA_937944165.1 uncultured Rhizobiaceae group bacterium
TTGGCGAACAGTTTAAGAAGAACTGCTTCGTTATTGATTGGCAAACAGTTCAAAAGGAACTGCTTTGCTGATCTCAATCGGCGATTTGTTTAGGCAAGACAATTCCTTTTGAATTGTTTGTTGATAAAGAAATCAGATTGAACCGTGAGCGGCTTACGGGTGCGAAATTGCCCAAGAGGCGTTGGCGGGAAGTGTGCCTGAGGATCCCGACCAACGACATCAAATCTCCGCGCGGGGTCTGGCTTGTCCAGCACACCGGACTTTTATTTATGTCAGACCCTGCGGCCATGCAATTCATGTCTTGCAAGTGTTTGTTAACGAACAAATCAAATGGATTTGCTTCGTTTTATTTATAACACCGTTCAGTGATGCACGAGTGAACGATGATGCTTGTGCGGTAGTTTTTTCCCTCTCCCCTTGTGGGAGAAGGAAAGAAAATACTTCCTTACTATGAGGGCGCGGATTGAAATCTGTGAAGCAGTTCAGTTTGAATTGGTTGCAAAAAAAATAATATAGAAAAGAGATTGCCATGAAAACATGTACCCGCCCAAAGTCTGATGCTTTTGAAAGAGCCAAAGCGTTTGCGCATTTTGAAAATTGCTGGAAATATTGTCTGCATTTAGAATGTAAAAAGCGCAAACGCTGCACGGGTGGGCCGCGTGGCACATGGCGTAAAACTGGCGGTCTTCCGTTTTGTCGCTTAGAAGGAAATTGCGAGGTGCCTGTTATACCTGATAGCGTAACCTCTGAACCCGATGTGCCTTGGTATGAGGAGCCGTCCAAACATGTTTAACCCTCACCAAATTGCAGTTTTGCCAGCCCTGCATAGACACCTTTTTTCTTGATGAGTGTTTTATGCGTGCCTTCTTCGATGACCTTGCCTTCATCCATCACAAGGATGCGGTCGGCTTTTAGAACGGTTGCAAGACGGTGTGCGATGATGAGGGTTGTGCGGCCTGTCATCAGGTTTTCAAGGGCGTCTTGCACCAGTTTTTCGCTTTCTGCATCCAGTGCGCTTGTGGCTTCATCCAGCAATAATACAGGGGCGTCTTTCAAGATTGCCCTTGCGATTGCAAGGCGCTGTCTTTGTCCGCCTGAAAGGGTTACACCGCGTTCGCCCAAAATGGTTTCATAACCTTGAGGCATTTTCTCAATGAACTCATGGGCGTTGGCAGCTTTTGCAGCAGTGATGACGTGGTCTCTTGTTGCTGTTGGTTTTCCGTATGAAATGTTTTCAGCCGTACTTGAAGCAAAAATCATGGTGTCTTGCGGCACGAGTGCAATTTGTGAGCGCAAGTCATCTTCTGCAAGGTTTTTAATGTTGATGTTATCAAGCTTTATTTCACCAGAAGCTGGGTCATAAAACCGTAAAAGCATGGCAAAAAGGGTGCTTTTGCCTGCGCCTGATGGGCCAACAATGGCAACGGTTTCACCTGGCTTAATTGCCATAGACAAACCTTCAAGTGTGGGTTGATCTGGTCTGGTAGGATAATTAAATGCCACTGTGTCAAAGGCAATCTCACCCTTGGCTGGCTTGGTAAGTGGCACTGGATTGGCTGGCGTTTGAATGGCTGATTTAGTGCCGAGCAATTCGATCAGCCGTTCGGCCGAACCTGCGGCTTGCGAGAGTTCGCCCCATACTTCTGACAAGGCACCCATGGCGCCCCCTGCAAAGACTGCATAGAGTAAAAATTGGCCTAATGTGCCACCTGTCATAGTGCCTGCCAATACATCATTGGCACCAATCCAAAGCACTGCAACAATGCTTGAGAAAATTAAGAAGATTGCAAAGCCCGTGAGTAATGAGCGTGTTAAAATAGCATTGCGGGCAGCATTAAAAGCAAAATCAACTGCATTGGAAAACCTGCTTCTAACATGTGTTCCATTGGTAAAAGCCTGCATGGTGCGAACGGCAGAAATAGACTCAGAAGCATAGGCCGTTGCTTCTGCCAGTGTATCTTGCGCGGCGCGTGACTTTTTACGTACCTTGCGACCAAAACCAACGATGGGAAGCACTATTAAAGGAATAGCTGCAATCACAATTAATGAAAGGCGAGGTGAGGTATAGATCATCATCATCAGCGCACCCAGACCCAGGATAACATTACGAAGCGCTAAAGATGCGGTTGCACCAACGGCAGATTTAATTTGTGTAGTATCCGCGGTGAGGCGCGAGACAATTTCGCCAGAATGGGATTTGTCAAAGAATTCCGGGCTAAGTTGCGTGACATTGGCAAAGACATCATTTCGAAGATCGGCAACAATACGTTCTCCAAGCCATATAACAAAATAATATCTGCACGAACTGGCAAGTGCCAAGAGGGCAGAAATAATAATCAGAACTGTAAAGTAATTATTGACTAGCGAAGGATCACTTTCCGAAAAGCCATTATCAATCACACGACGCACAGCTATGGGCAGTGTGAGTGTTGTAATTGCAGCCAGTAAAAGGAAAAAAATTGCACAAGCAACCTTGCCCTTATACCTGGCGATATAGGGCGCAAGTTTAGCTAATGGCCTTAAGGAATTCCTTTTATTGTTGGTTTGAGATTCTACTGCCATTGATTTTAATCTGCACTTGTTTCTTACGCGATTATGATGTAATGACTTGCCAACAAAAAGCTGTGGGCAAGCCCACGGTTTATCTATTGTAAGACAATAAAATTCAAGCTTATATTAGCAAAATACTGATAATATTGCTGAACTAACATAAAATAGGACGAGATAGCATGAAAAAAGATGTTCATCCGGATTATCACACCATTAAAGTCGTTATGACTGATGGGACAGAATTCGAAACACGCACAACTTGGGGTGCTGCTGGCGATACAATGAACCTTGATATCGACCCAACATCTCATCCAGCATGGACTGGTGGCAATCAGCAACTTATGGACCGTGGTGGTCGTGTTGCACGCTTTAAGAAAAAATACGAAGGCCTTGGTATTTAATTTACCAAGTTGCTTTTGGAATATAAAAAAAACCCGGTCTTGAAGCCGGGTTTTTTATTATGAGAATATTGGGTATTGGGCAGTATTGGATTATTGTTTCGTCGCACCAAAGGCTGTTGAAAGCAGGTCGATTTGTTGGCTTACAGGGTTTGCGCTTTGGGTCTCTTGTTTGTCAGTTGAATGACCATAAAGCTCTGCGTCTAATGTCATTACGCGGTTTTGTAATGCAAGTGAGCGGTTTACTAATTCAATAAATTCAACGGGTAAATCATCCCAGGGTTGATTTTCAGTATTATCCTGATTCTCTTCAAACTTGATTTTCTTTTTCTCTTCGATAATTTGCTCTTTGGACATTTCGCCTTCGTTTACAGCACGTTGCAATAAGAGCCATGAAGCCAATTGCATTAAACGTGTTGTAAGGCGCATGGATTGTGAGCCATATAACATTGCAGACGCACGTGGCAGGCCTTTTGCATTTTCGCGCCCAAAGCCGTCTAAATAAGAGGCGGATTCTTCGACCAAAGTCATACCGTCTTGAAATAATTTCTTGAATTTATCTGAGTCTGCGAATTTTTTGGCTAAGTTTACAGTATTCGACACGTAACTAATCCCTGCTGTATTTTACTAAAATTTAACTTAATCCATAAAGGTTTTGCCGTAAAGCCAGTCACTTTGAATTAGGTTAATATCAACAGGTAGCAAGTAATGTGCCATTTTCCAGAAATTTGGCCAAAAAAAAGAGCCGCAAAAACGGCTCTGAAAAGTTAACAGGGAGGCCTCAGATTTGATTAATAAATCCTATCTGAGCACCAGAAAAACTCTGGTAGAATATTAATGCCGCATAAACCTTAATTTTGAGTTAATATTAATCTGATAAGCTCTAAACCTAGGATTTAAACAGTGCGGCCGCATCTGATAGATGGTCGCTCTTTTTAGACTTTACTGTTTCAAGTCGCTTTATTTCGCTTTCCAAGGCTTCTATTGTGTCGCTGATTTCTTTGATTGAGAGTTCTACAAGGTCTTGGCCAATGGTGTAATTGGCAATTGCCTTGGCTTTATCCTCATCCTCATCCCCATCCATTTTGGCACACTTTCCTAAATTCATTTGCAAGCTGGTATTGAAAAGAGTATAAGAAGTTAACTTTCATGACAACTTAATCATCTTTCCCGAAAGGGAGCCACCTAAAATCCGGGCAGGCACACAAGGAAGATGTACTTTGAGGAGATTTTAAAATGGCAACACCACTAATGCCGAAAGCAACTGCTGTATGGCTTGTTGATAATACATCGCTTACCTTTGATCAGATCGCCACTTTCTGTGCGCTTCACCCACTTGAAATCAAGGCAATTGCTGATGGTGAAAGTGCGCAAGGGATTAAGGGTATGGACCCGATTACTGCGGGTCAATTAAGCCGTGACGAGCTGGAAAAAGCGCAAGAAGATCCTAACCATAAATTGAAAGTTGCAGTTTCAAAAGTTGTTGTCCCGCCTTTAAAGAAAAAAGGCCCGCGCTACACACCTTTGTCCAAACGTCAAGACCGTCCAAATGCTATTTTATGGCTTGTGCGCAGTCATCCAGAGTTAAAAGATGCGCAAATTATTCGCCTTGTTGGTACCACCAAAACAACAATTGGTGCAATCAAGGAGCGCACACATTGGAACTCTGCTAACTTACAACCAATGGACCCGGTTACGCTTGGTCTATGTACGCAGATTGCACTGGACGCAGAAGTTACAAAGGCAGCCAAATGGGCACCTGCCAAGCCTGAAAGCGCTGAAGGTGAGGGCGGCGATACACTCCTTCCTGCTGAAGAAACCCAAACTTACACAATGGACACAACGCGTCCTGAACCTGTCGAAGAAGAAACCATCAGCGCAGACGACGTCTTTGCCAACTTCCAAAAGAAGAGTGATGACGACGAAGGTTAAGGC
>CALDZF010000002.1 GCA_937944165.1 uncultured Rhizobiaceae group bacterium
AACCAATTGCCCATAAGCTCTGCCAACATGGAATTTCCCGACAGGGTCAGTTTTTCAACCAACACTTCTTGCTGATTACTCATTTCATTTTCCCAATCTGTCTTTTGCTTTAACAGGCAAGCCCCATGCGTATCAGTACCAACCGTATGCTCACCACACGGCGCAAACATCATACCACGGCACTGCTTCCAACTTGTTTCTTCACCTATTTGAGACAGGCAATTTAGAACGAGTGTTTGATTAGTGATGGGCGTTTGTGCCTGAGCGGACTGCATATTTAAAAACAAGACCGCTGATATAATTAAAAACCTCATGCTGTCTCCTTCATCAATTCGCGCCCGATTAACATGCGTCTGATTTCTGACGTACCCGCCCCGATTTCCATCAATTTAGCATCGCGCATAATTCTTGAGACTGGGCTGTCAGAAAGATATCCCGCACCACCCATTGCCTGCACTGCTTGAATGGACTGAAGCATGGCTTGTTCTGATGCGTATAGCACGCAGGCGGCCGCGTCTTGTCTGGTGACTTCGCCTCGATCACAGGCTTGAGCAACCGCATACACATAGGCGCGTGATGTATTCATGGCGGTGTACATGTCTGCGATCTTACCTTGCATCAGCTGGAAGTCGCCGATCTTTTGACCAAATTGTTTACGCTCGTGCATGTAGGGCATAATTTCATCCAGACATGAGTTCATAATGCCGATCCCGATGCCCGCAAGCACGACCCGCTCATAATCCAAACCAGACATCAATACGTTTACGCCCTTACCCTCTTCACCCAGAATATTTTCGTAAGGCACTTCACAGTCTTCGAAAATCAATTCTGCTGTGTTAGAGCCTCTCATGCCTAGTTTATCAAAATGCGGAGAAGTTGAAAAACCTTTCATCTCTTTTTCTATCAAAAAGGCCGTAATGCCTTTTGGCCCTGCGTCCATATCCGTCTTGGCATAAACAACGAGCGTATCTGCATCAGGTCCATTGGTGATCCAGTATTTATTACCATTGAGGACAAAACGATCATTGCGCTTTTCTGCCTTCAACTGCATGGAAACCACATCCGAGCCTGAACCTGGTTCAGACATGGCAAGTGCACCAACATGATCCCCTGAAATTAGTCGCGGCAAATAATGCTTTTTTTGTTCTTCATTACCATTGAGAGCGATTTGATTGACGCAGAGATTTGAATGCGCACCGTAAGATAGTGAGATGGAAGCAGATGCACGAGCTATTTCTTCAACAGCAATCGTATGCGCGAGATAGCACATGCCTGCACCGCCGTATTCTTCATCAACCGTCACGCCTAAGAGTCCGACTTCACCAAACTCTTTCCACAAATGAGCCGGGAATTCATTCTTTTGATCCGTTTCAGTCGCCAGCGGCTTGATACGTTCTTGCGCAAAACGATGAGTCATATCACGTAGCGCTTCAATCTCCTCGCTTAAACCAAAACTCATACTTGCATTAAACATCAGGTTATTTCCTCCACTGCGGTTGTTAACCTCTCAAGACCAACAACCGACAAAACCAAATTTACATATATTTTTTCTATTTCCTCAACGCTCAAACGACCACCATACCGAAACCATGTGTTAACACCTGTCATCATTGAAATAATCGCCATTGTAGTCACAGGCACGTCGTCGATTTTAAAATCGCCACTTGCCTGACCTTGGCGTAAAATACCGCGTAGAAAACGCTCGTACTCCTGACGTAGTTTCATTATTTCTGCGTAGGGTTCAGCTTCCAGATTACGCAATTCCATATAAGCGATGAAAACTTCGGCTGGCTTGCCGATATGATAACGAATGTGAAATTGCGTAAATGCCCTTAGCGCTGTTACAGGATTTTCAAACTTGGGTTGTGCATCAAGCGCCGCCAATAAGTCGTTCATATGCGCTAACATTAAACCATGCAGAATAGATTGCTTGGTTGGAAAATAATTATATAGTGCACCTGCTTGTATGTTACACTGGGAAGCAATCTGACGCATGGAAACAGCTGCATAACCATAATGCGCAAACAAATTCAACGCCTCTTTCAAGACACGTTTTTCTGTTTCCTTACCATTTGAGCCTATAGTTCTCGCCATTCCAAAAGATAATCACGAAAAAATGCATTTGGCAAGATTAAATGAACGATTGTTTAATTAATCTTTCACCACTCAACTGCATCACCCTTATAATCCCAAAACGTTCCTGTTTGGTCAGAACTCAAGCCATCCAATACTTGTAACATTTGTTTAGCAGAATTTTCTGGCGTGAAGCGCTCTCGTTCACCTGCAAAAGGATCAGACAGGGATGTTTCAACCGTTCCTGGATGGAGCGCTACACATATGCTTTGCGGTTTGTTTCTGGCCACTTCTATCGCGGTGCATTTTAAATACATGTTTAATGCTGATTTTGCCGCGCGATAGGAGTACCAACCACCCAGATTATTGTCACTAATACTACCAACACGAGCAGAGAGCGTGGCGAAGATTGCACGCTCCTTTCTTGGCATCAAAGGCGTGAAATGTTTCATCAATAAAGCTGGCCCCATGGCGTTTAATTCAAACAACCGCGTCATATTGTTTGCATCTAGTGCTTTAAGCGACTTTTCCGGTTTAATAATTTCATCAGATAAAAATCCGGTCGCATCAATAAACAGATGTACTTCTCCTTCGATTGTTTCAGCAGCAGATTTTATGGTTGCTTCATCATCAAAGTTAATTGCTGGCCAGGTTGATCTGGAAAACTCAACCACTTCAGAGCAGTTTTCATCTTGTTTTAAAAGCTCAACAAAGGCTGAACCTATACCCCCGCTTGAACCAGCAACCACAGCGCGGTAGTCTTTTGGTAAAGATTGCATCGAGAGCATTTTAAACCTTTGGGATGATATTATGGATCAAGACACTATACATCGTATTGCAAATGAACGTTTCAAGGGTTGGAAAAACCGTGATCGGTTTACGCAACTACTTGGCGAAGGTAAACCTGCCGATATGAATGAGGCCTACGCCATTCAATCTGAGCTATACAATATTATGCGTGAACAAGATCGATTTACTGAATTTGGCGGTCACAAGGTTGCCCTTACTTCCCCTGCTATTCAGGCAATGTGTGGTGTTAGTGAACCTGCTTACGGCGCAGTGTTCAAGGAATTCATTTATACAAATCATCATGAAGTTAACATGGATGATTATATTCGTTTCGGCATTGAATTTGAAGTTTGTATCAAAATGGCGAGTGATGCTCCCTTGGCTGAAACGCCTTATACAAAAGAAACCATTGCACCTTATATAGCCAGTGCGATGCCCGCATTTGAACTTATTGATGATCGCGACGCGGATTACGCTCATTTGGATGCGGCTTCAATTTTAACCGACAGATGCTGGTGCAACGGGATTGTTCTAGGCGAACAAATTGAAAACTGGCAGGCATTTGATATTGGCAATCTTACCTCTCAGGTGCTTGTTAACGGCCATATTAATGACGAGGGCAATACGCGAGATGCGCTTGGACATCCACTTAACTCCGTGGCTTTTGTTGCCAATCATTTAGCGCAACATGGCACAAAATTAAAAGCTGGCGACGTAATTATGACGGGTAGCGCATTAAAAACGCAATTCCCAAAATCAGGGGATGAAATCATTTATCGTATTGAAGGCCTTGGAGATGTGACTGTTCGCGTTATGTAAGCATCATGTCAAATCTTATACTTATACTGGGTGACCAGCTTTCACATGGTCTTTCTTCCCTCAAGTTTGCCAATAAATCTCAAGACCGCATTTTAATGTGCGAAGTCCACGATGAAGCAACTTATGTAAAACATCATAAGAAAAAGATTGCGCTTTTGTTTTCTGCTATGCGCCACTTTGCAAAGGAACTCAGTAGCGATGGTTGGAAAGTTGATTATATCAAGTTGGATGACAAGAACAATTCAGGCTCTTTCAAGGGAGAAGTTGAGCGCGCGCTATCCAGACAAACAATAGAAAATATAGTGATTACTGAACCAGCTGAATATCGTGTGATGCAGGATGTTAAAAGCTGGTCAAAGCAATTTGACAAGAGCGTTGAGGTTTTGCCCGATAACCGGTTCATCGCTACGCATCATGAATTTGAAAGCTGGGCTGAAGGTCGCAAGCAATTGCGAATGGAGTATTTTTACCGCGACATGCGCCGCAAGACCAATTTGCTAATGGATGGCGATGAACCTGAAGGGGGGAAGTGGAACTACGATAGCGAAAACCGCAAACCTGCCAAAGACGATATGTTTATGCCAAAACCTGTCCGATTTGAGCCAGATAAAATTACACAAGAAGTTCTAAAACTCGTCGCCACTAAATTTGATGATCATTTTGGAGATCTTGAGCCCTTTTGGTTTGCAGTCACCCATGAACAGGCCAACGAAGTTCTTGACAATTTTCTTGAAGCAGCGCTTCCTTCTTTTGGGGATTACCAAGACGCCATGCTTACAGGGCAAAAATTCCTCTATCATTCGCTGCTTTCTGCCTACATTAATTGCGGCCTGCTTAATCCATTAGAGGTCTGCAAACGGGTTGAGATAGAATATAAAAAAGGTCGCGTACCACTTAATGCGGCTGAAGGGTTTATTCGTCAGATTATCGGATGGCGTGAATATGTGCGCGGGATTTACTGGCTCAAAATGCCTGAATATGTAAAACGTAATTTCCTTGAAGCCGATCGCAAACTTCCCGATTTCTATTGGACAGGCAAAACAGATATGACCTGCTTGCGTGAAGCAATTACCCAAACCAAGGAAGAAGCCTACGCGCATCACATTCAACGCCTTATGGTAACCGGTAATTTTGCCATGTTAGCAGGTGTTGATCCACATGAGGTTCATGAATGGTATTTAGCCGTTTACGCCGATGCCTATGAATGGGTGGAACTTCCTAATACACTTGGCATGAGCCAATTTGGCGATGGCGGTATTCTAGGTTCGAAACCCTATGCGGCAAGCGGCAATTATATCAACAAGATGTCTGATTATTGCAAAGATTGTCGTTATGACGTGAAGCAAAAGATAGGTGAAGATGCCTGCCCGTTTAACGCTCTTTATTGGCACTTCCTTATTCGCAACGAAGATAAGCTAAAGGGTAACCCAAGATTGGGACAGGTTTACCGAACTTGGAACAAGATGGACGAGAAAAAGCGCTCCTCATATCTTGATAGTGCGAATCAGTTTTTAAATAGTTTGGATATATGATAAGTTGCAATTACAACTTGTAATTTGGTGCAAAAATACCACATCCGCAGTCTTTTCAGAAGGACTCATAAAAACGTTACCAACAACAAGTTGACTTATGGTAAAGTTTTGCTAGGCCATACCAATAGATTTATTTTTTTTGCAAACTTCACTCTAGAAGATATCAGGATCAAAATGCCTCGTTTAATTCATATATTGCTTGCTGTCGTTTTACTTTCATTGAGCGTGTCCCCTTCTGTTGCCTTCACTTTAAAAAAGCAAATTGAAAAAGGCGTTTTTGAGTATCAAGGGCAACGCATTAATCCAAAGCCTCTGAATACACTTTATAAAGCTAATAAATACAAAGGCATTTGGACATCCAAAAAAGGTTTTCTGGGTTTAAAGCGCGGACTTACCAAAGACGGCAAACTACTACTGAAGACACTGTCCAATGCAGGCAATGAAGGGTTAAATCCTACACGTTATTTAAAAAGCGCTAACATCAGCAAAGAACAGATGAAAGGCAAAAAACTGAGCCAATTGGAACTTTACCTTAGTGCGCAGTTCTTAAAATTTGCTCGTGATATTCATATTGGCATTACTGATAGCAATCAATTGCCTGCAGATATTATCAAGGCAAAGAAGACTTTTGATCCTGTAAAAACAATGAAGTTGGTTCAGAAAAAAGGCATAAATCATACTCTGGATTCGTTGCGCCCACAGCACCCTCAATATAACGCACTGCGCAAAGCCATGGCAAAAACCAAGGACCCATCTAGGCGTGCATTGATTTCAGCAAATCTGGAACGCTGGAGATGGTTGCCGCATGATCTTGGCGAAAAACATATTCTGGTAAACCAACCTGCATATGAAGTTTATATTTATAATAAAGGTCGCATAGTTGATAATCGGAAAGTTATCATTGGCAAAACCGAACATGCCTCACCTCAATTTAGTGATAAAATGACTTATGTGGAATTTAACCCCCAATGGAATGTACCGCAATCTATCGCAGTCAATGAATATCTACCTAAACTTTTGAAAAACCCAGGCTACCTAAAAAAAGTAGGCTACACCCTTTATGAAAATTGGAATCAGGGTGCAAAAGAGTTAGATGGGCGCAAAATCAAATGGTCAAAAATTGACCCTGATGAACCCAAGAAATTTCCTTATCGCATTGTTCAAGGCGAAGGCCCTGATAATGCTCTTGGCCAGGTAAAATTCCTGTTTCCAAACGAACATGCAATTTACTTGCACGACACGCCTGCGAAAAAACTTTTCAATTCAAAAGACCGCGCCTTTTCACATGGCTGTATCCGTGTTCATAATCCACTTGATTTTGCCCGCAAAATCTTCGAATTGGACGGCGGTATCGCCCCAAATAAGATTGACGGTGTTGTGAATAAAGGCGATCGCAAGCAAGTTAATCTTAAAAACCCTATGCCTATTCACCTAGCCTATTTTACAACATGGGTTGGCAATGGCGGCAAAGTTGAAGTTTTAAAAGACGTCTATAATCGTGACGCAAGTGTACTTGCAGGACTTCGCTAGGTTTTAAAATAACCTTCAAGAAATTCACTATATACCTTTGTTAATTTATCAATATCTGATAGCGGTGTTCGCTCATCTACCTGGTGCATTGTCTGGCCTACAAGGCCAAACTCCACCACTGGGCAGTAGTCTTTAATAAACCTTGCATCAGACGTGCCGCCACCTGTAGAAAGCTCAGGAGTTTTTCCTGTAACAGCTTTGATTGCATTCGTCAGTGTGTCGATAAGCATATCATCTTTAGTCAAAAAAACATGGCTGACACGGCCAATCCATTCTATTTCAAAACGCACTGGAGTATCTTTTCCCTTGCGAATAATTGAACGTGTAGCGCCTTTTTCAAAGCGGCTCTTTATTTCCTGTTTAACGGTATCACCTGTCCATAAATCATTGAACCTGACGTTAAAACTCGCCATTGCCTTTGCTGGAATAACGTTGGTTGTAGCATTGCCAACATCGACTGAAGTCACTTCCAGATTGGTTGGTTGAAACATTGCAGTTCCTTCATCAAAAGGCGTTTCCAAAAGTGCGTTTAGTAAATCTGTCATGCCGCACACAGGATTATCAGCTAGATGAGGATAAGCTGCATGCCCCTGCACACCATTCACGGTAAAACGACCTGAAAGCGAGCCACGTCGCCCGTTTTTAATCACATCACCTATCACATTTGGATTTGAAGGCTCACCAACAATACATGCATCCCAGGTTTCACCTTTGTCTTGCGCCCATCTTAAAAGCTTGTCTGTGCCATTCACTGATGGCCCTTCTTCATCGCCTGTTATTAAAAACGAAATTGAACCCTTGAGTTTATTGTTTGCAAGATAAGCTTCTACCGCACCTAAAAAGCAGGCAATGCCACCCTTCATATCAACCGCACCACGACCAAACATAACGCCATCTCTTACATCCCCTGAAAACGCATCACTAGACCAATCATCTGCATTTCCGATAGGAACAACATCTGTATGACCAGCAAACATTATATGGGGGGCATCATTGCCAATACGCGCGTAGAGGTTTTCCACGTCTGGGGTGTTTTCATCCGAGAAGGTTACACGCTTAACGCAGAATCCCAATTTTGTCAGTTCGCCTTCCAAATATGTAAGCGCACCGCCTTCTTCAGGTGTGATAGATGGGCAGCGAATAAGCTCTCGTAAAATTTCAGCAGATCGTGATAGGTTTTGTGTCATGGCTAACCCCTTAAATGATTTAAGCCTCGGTTTGAAGCCTTATGTTTTAGCTTTTCTGCGCGCTGGACGAACCACACGCTTTGTTTTTTCTGGTTCAATCAACATAATCTTTTGCCAAATCTTACGCGATAGATTGCCGCCCAAGGCCTCAATATCATTTACAGCATTTACAACCTCCATATCAGGAACGGCTTGTGCATAAAGTGCAGAAACCTTGCCTGTGAGTGACAGCATTTCACTGCAATAATCCAGATAACGCACCAGCTCATTGGGTTTTAATTGACGTTCAGGAGAAGATGCAGTTGGCCTAAATCCTGCCTGCAATGAAACTGGATCTTTGGTCAACTGATGCATATCAATGATGTGGATTACCGAACGAAGACCATGCAAACCATCCAGCACTTTACGGCGTTTGATGCGCTCTTCAGACTTTGCAATTGTTAAAAAACCCAAACCTGCAAGCACTACCGCATTAATTGTTGCCTCCACCCCTTGAACAAAATCAAACGCGCCTGTGGCTATACGGTCAAAATTTAAAAATGTGCCGATAAAGAAAAATACGATGGCACCAAGAAATACACTCACAAAAGTTACTACACGCAACCATTGAATAGGTTTAGAAAGTTTTTCTGCGCGCGCTTTTGCATCAATTGCAATGGCTTTTACTTCTGTCGCCACGCCCACAAGAGAAACATTTGGAAAACGCTCCTGAACGCGCAACTTAAGAATATCCGCCGTCTTTATTATTTTATCAGGGTCTAGTGTACGATAAGGCATAGTTGGAAATTAACATTAAAAAGTTTCACAACTCTATCTTTTGGGAACTTTCAGCATTAAAATTTCGAAACCATGATTAGCATAATTAACTTGACCTCACGTACGTAATTTATGATATTATTAATATCAGGAGGGGCAACCTGAATATATACAGTGGTTGGTATCCCCCTGCTTATACCAACCACTGTATAATATTAGACCTCATATTTTTATTTATGTTTTTGCGCTTGCTTTTGTATGAAAGATCAAAGAATAAAAATGTTTTCGCAACTGAACTTTTGCCTAATTATGCAGTTTTTATTCGATATTCAGTTACATTGTTTTTTACTTTATTGAAGAGCCAGATGTAATTCTGAACTGTTTGTCCGAACCTGCATTGAATTGGGAACACTACCAAAGAAGAAATTCTGAAATAGTAGAAATTAATTACCCTTATGGTGTAGGAAATACTTTTGTTTTAATTCTCGGCTTTATGACTGCCTTGCTTGCAGTTACTAAATTTCTGACTAACAAGTTTACTTTCATTATTATATCTTTGCTGGGGCTATATTTCTTTGCGTCACACAGCATCAATCCTTCAAAGCCAGGATGTGATGATCATAGATATCCACTACCAGATATTCCAATCTTATATATATTTATTATCCTTGTTTTTTTAGTTATTATAGCAATTTCTATTTGGAATAAATTTAAAACTGAATCTATTTAAATGGCATAGCAAATGGCTACTCACTTCTACTCAGAACCTGTCCCGCATTGCATACCAAGTTAGAGCCAGTGGCAAAAGTGGCCACCTAAGTGCCGCGCCACCAGGAAATTTTGGGGTAGGGAGTTTGCTGATAATATCAAACTTTGTCATTTGCCCATTTACCGCTTCAGCTACTATTTTTCCAGCCATGGTTGCCATGTGGACACCAGAACCTGAATACCCTGAAATATTGATAATACCGTCCTTGCGGAAT
>CALDZF010000003.1 GCA_937944165.1 uncultured Rhizobiaceae group bacterium
GATAATATGAGCAATGCGCAATTAAGCGAAGCGGTTACTATAAATGCCAAAGATAATGCAGGTGTTGTTAAGCTTGAAGCTTCGGGCAATGTGAACATCAAGACGATTAAAGCGATTGCCGAAACGGGTGTTGATTATATCTCCACTTCCAAGATTACGATGGCAGCACCAACGCTTGATGTTGGTTTGGATATTGCGATCAAATAGGATTTCGGCATGGCTGGCGATAAAAATTCAAAAGACCATGGCATTGGAAAATATCACGATCTCGATTTGAAAGCTGATGTTAGCGAGCAGTTAAACGAAGTTTATTCAAACTGGGCTGACAGTTATGACGATGATAACAACAATAAGCTGAAAACCGTTTCTCAGCCCAATACGGTAGCGATGTTAATGCGCCATTGCAGTGCAAGAGACATTCAGATTTTTGATGTAGGGTGTGGCACGGGTATTGTAGGGGAGCATCTGCTTGCCAATGGCTTTGTGCATTTTGATGGCACTGATCCGTCGCTAGAGATGTTGGAGCACGCTAAAAAACGCAGCTATGAAAATTTACTCAAGCTCATCCCTGGAGAACCCCTACCAGCTAAAGACAGTTCCTACGATGCAACCTTGTGTGTTGGGGTTTTTACCCATGGCCATTTGGGGCCAGAAGGATTTCCTGAACTTATTCGCGTCACAAAGCCCGATGGACTAATCTGCTTTACGGTGAATGAAGGAGTGTGGGAAAGCGGAGAATTTGAAGCTGCGATTGAGCGATATTCCAAGACTGGGGAGTGGGAGGTTCTGGAAATGACCAAGCAGGATTATATGATCAATGAAGGGGTTCAGGCTTGGTATGTTGCGGTGCGAGCGTTGGTTTACTAAAAGTCCAATCAAAAAAAAGCGTCTCTTGAGACGCTTTAATTCGATTTGTAACCTGGAGAATAAAACTTAGTTTTGTTTCAGTTTTTGACGCTTTAAGCGAGCTGTTTGACGAAATTGTTCGCGTGTTGCTTGAGCTTTTGCGCGATAAGCTTCTCGTTCTGCGTTTGCTGATTTTCTGAAGTTTTCCAAGGCTTGTTTTTTTGCGATGCGCTCTTCTTTTGATAACTTACCATTTGTTTTGCCTTGCTCACGTAGCGCCTTTCCTTGAGCTTTCAAACGTTCATTCATGGCTTGTCTTCCAGCCTTGATTTCTTGTTTCATTGCAGTTCGTTCTTGCTGAATTTGCAACTTAAGGCTTTCTTTCGTTTCTGCAGCATTGGAAGGTATAGAAAGTGTAAATGAAAGGGCAAGAGCGGTAATTACACCGCTAAAGAATGACTTCGTCTTCATGAATGTATCCTTGATATTGAAACGTTATGTAACTCTCTAAAATAAAGAGCTGACGTAAGGTAACAAAAAACGCCTTAATATTTGCTGAATAAATATGATTAACAATAACGAATAATCTTATAATTTACCTTCGCTCAAAAATAACTGGAAACTCTTTACCCTGAAATTTCTCACCAGCCATATATTCCAAATCTGGAAAGGCTGGTGATGTTGTGCCGGGGCGTTCTGCGAATTTTGCGTCGTCTCCTACCCACCTGATTGAGACAACGCGGCGGCGGATGTCTGATGAGTTTGCTGGCGCGCCGTGGAGGGTTTTGAAAGAGAAAGCAACTGCGTCTCCAGGTTCTACTGCCCAACCGATGACATCGAGTGAATCGCGATTGGCTTCTATGTCGGGTACTGCTTCTGAAGTATCATCATCAAAAAGAGGTGTGCCGTCAAAGCGGTCTGGTCTGAAATCCTTGTTCCATCTGTTTGAGCCAGCAATATATTCAATCGTGCGTTCACGTGGAATGGGGTCTAATGGCACCCAGAAGGATACGGTTTGTGCGCCTTCAACCAGATAATAAGGTTGGTCTTGATGCCATGGCGTTTGAATGGAATTGCCAGGCTCTTTTACCAAAATATGGTCATGGAAAATTCTGGCAGTTTTTGATTGCATCAAGGTTGCGGCAACTTCTGCCATTGGCGACTCTTTAACGAGTGAACGGTAGCCATCAAACTGGTTCCAGACTACATAGTCCTGAAAGAAGGGTGCGCCGCCGTCATCGGGCTTATAAGTGCGTTCGCGCCAGGATGGATTGGCCTTGTTTTCTTCAATTGCTTGTCGCGTACTCTCTACGTAATCTTTAAAAATGCCTTTTAAGAGGACGGCTCCGTTATTCTTAAACTCTTCAATTTGTTTGTTGTTTAGTTTGTACATTCAATTTATCCGTAATTTTATAAGTTTAACGCGCCAAAGCTTTGGTTTGTTCAAGAAAGTATTTTAAAAAAGTTTGGTTGCGTTTTAACTCAGATGTTTTCTTATCATACAGCAAACATAGTTTATGGTTGTGGTCATCGCGAAAAGAAACCTGCCAAGTTTTATTGATAACTTCAACTAAACCTTTTTTTAGACTTTCAAGATAAGTCCATTCAGGAAGTAATGCTATGCCTTCACCATTTTCGACAGCTTCCAAGATCTTGCATGTGTCATTGCAGATAAAATAAGGCATCTTTTCTATTATATGCCATTTATTTTTACAGTGAGCGTACCAAGGCATAAGGCTTCCAGTGCTACCATAACAAATTGCTTTGTGTGATATTATATCGTCGGAGCTCTCTATTTTTTTATTGTCATGAATATATTCAGGTGAAGCAACAATAGCCATTCGGTGCTGGTCTATCACCTTAGAAACTAGATTAAGGGGTGGTGTAGAGGTTGGCCTGATTGCAAAATCAATATCGTCTTTTACAAGATCGTGCATATTATTGGTTGTTGTTAGTTCAATGATAATTTCAGGATACGTCTTGCGGAATTTTTCCAAGATATTGTATAAATGTTTATTGGCGTAGCTTGGCAAGGCTGAGATTTTTATTATGCCTGAAGGTTGAGACGATGTTTGTTGGAGAACTTCTTCTGCATAATCAAAAGAACGAACAGCATCTTCGACTTGAGTATAATATATCTTACCAGCATCTGTGACAGACAAAAATCGTGTTGAACGTTTTAAAAGTTCAATCCCCAAATATTGCTCTAAATCTTTTACTCTTCTTGAAACGGTTGAAATAGGCAGCCTTAAAATGTCGGCAGTTTTTGAGAAGCTACCTGTGTCTGCTACTTTGATGAATATTCGCGCTGCTGTAAGTTTATCCATATTTGCAAAAATTATCTTTTATTAAGATTTATTATCCCGTTTTGTGGAAATGATATTCTAGTATTTTAGTAGAGAAGTAAATTATTTTTTTTTGTATAGGTAAAATTCCTGGACAGGCTGGGGCACCCATTAATAGCACTTCCGTCACCCTTGGTTTGCTATTAATGGGTGTTTTTTATTTAGCTGCGACCTATCTTTAATCCTGGTGCGGGGCGTTCTTTTAATATTTCGCTTCTAAATTTAAAAAGTGACGCAGGGCGCCCGCCAGTTGATCTTTGACTGCCGCCAGTAGGCTCCACCAATTCTGCATTTTCAACCAAACGTCTGAAGTTTTGTTTGTGTATTTCCCTGCCGAATATGCTTTCAACGGTTCGCTGTAAATCAAATAGGGTGAATACCTCTGGCATAAGCTCAAAGATAACCGGGCGATATTTAAGTTTCCCGCGTAGTCGTGCAATAGCTGTTGCCAAAATCCGTCTATGATCATGCACCATTTCTAGACTTGGTATGATCGTAGCATTCTTTTTTTCTATGCGTCCGTCTATAACAGATTCAGATAATAATCCTGCGGCATACATAAGTTCGTATCGCTCCAAAACCAACTCATCACTCCAGGATGACTCTTCTAACCCAAATGAGATACGGATGCGTGATGAGGGGGTAAGCCCTCTAATAATGCGATTAACACGCGCAGGATGCTCCGCCCATTTTAATAAATGTGGAATAATGACTGTGTTTAATATCTCCGGCTTGCCAGACCGCCAATCCTCCCATGGAAAAAAACTATACCAGCTTTGCCATTTGGCGTTTGAAGATTTTACATCTGTTGATTGTTCTTCGTTTAGCCGTGAAAGAGCCAAATACCCTACAGAGACGATATGCGGGCTTTGATCGCCTGCAACTGGCATTCTTCCTCTATCACCAAATGTATAAAGCTGTTCAATATAACCAGGCCTGACACCGGTTTGTGCTTGCGCCAGTTCTCGCAGGCCTTCTTCCATTGTGCGGTGCTGACCAGGATTAAATTTGCCATAGGGAAGTGCGTCACCATCTGCAACTGTTTGAAGAATAGCCGGTGTGTTATCTTTCATTGAAACAATAACAGCGTTTAGGCCTATCTCAATTTGTTGCTTAGACATGGTTCTTACGTTTGCGCTCTATTTGTTCAAACGCATTTAGAAAGTCTTTTTGTGCGTCTTGGGCGGCTTGTGGAATAAAATTGAACATGTCAGATGAAAAACCTCTAGGCATTCCAAAAAAATCTTGTGCTTCGTTTCGTTCAAAGCCAGCTAGTTCAGTAGCTTCAAAATATGCGGATATGGAGTCTGCGCGTTTAATTGATTTTTTCAATTTTTCAGGTGTTATTGGAATAAGCGAATAACGGATATGAATTGCTTCTTGCAGTCTTGCTTCCACAAGTTTGTAATCCCCACCAAGTACCGCTTTAAATGGTGAGATCATATCCCCAACAACGTATTCTGGGGCGTCGTGCAACAGTGCTATCAGTTCCTCGTCAGGTGTACATTTAGCCTCCAGTTTGCGGAAGATTTGCCATACTATTACTGAATGTTGAGCAACGCTAAAGGCGTGTTCGCCATCAGTTTGCCCATTCCAGCGGGCCACCCTAGCCAAGCCGTGGGCAATATCATCAATTTCAACATCCAGTGAGGAAGGTTCAAGCAAATCCAATCTTCTGCCAGATAACATACGCTGCCATGCACGCGGTTCTTTTTTACTACTTGGCATTATTCTGCTTTCGGTATTTCAAATGTTACCCAATTTTGAACAGCTGGTTTAATATTAATTTCTCCTGCCATTAGATT
This sequence comes from uncultured Rhizobiaceae group bacterium, assembly GCA_937944165.1. Classification (GTDB taxonomy): domain Bacteria; phylum Pseudomonadota; class Alphaproteobacteria; order Rhizobiales; family Rhizobiaceae; genus JAALLB01. The sequence continues at coordinate 4,997 of CALDZF010000003.1, forward strand.
TTCTGTTTTTGCAATGCGGTCAAGTCGCAATAAGGCCAAGCCGGTTGTATTTACTGTAGATCCTAATTGTCCAGCAGGTTTGCCGTCTGCTGTTATAGCTGTGCCTTGGGTTGGAAGGGGTGCATCACTGAATACGTTTATGATACGTTTTTTAGCTGTGCCACGGTGTTGCATTCGTGAGACAACTTCTTGACCGACATAACAGCCTTTTTTGAAATCAACACCGCCATTTTGATCCATTAAAACTTCATGCGGATATGCGTCACCATAGTCAAAATCCTTAGCGCCTTCGGGAATGCCGTTGGTGATACGGTGCGTTTCATAATCAGATGCATCAGACGTTGGTGCTTGATTTGCGTAAAGTCTATACCCCATTGATGGAAGGCGAGGGTCTTGGATGGTTAAATCGTTTGTTACTATTTCACTATCCCAAAGCGCGTAGACTTGCATGTTTTCGATTTTTTTAATGTCCACCTTGGCTCTTAAACGATAAAATGTAAGGCGTTTTATAAAATCAGTCGTTAATTGTTCGGCAATATCAATCAAGAAGCCTGCTGGTGTCTTTATGACAAAAAAGTCAAATAGAATTTTACCTTGAGGGGTTAGTAGTGCGCCAAAAGAGGCTTGCTCTTCATCTAAATTAAGAATATTGCAGGTGATAATATTATCAAGAAAACCCTCAGCATCTTCACCCGATATTTCAATGAGAGAGCGATCTGCCAGGTGTGCGAATTTCAAAATTAATCTCCAGCGACAAAAAACGTCCAGCGTCCAGATGGTGTTATACCAGCGCGGTAAAAAATGTAACCACCAAAGTCCCTCATATCCTGAAAATCGCCATAAGTCACAATACGGAATAATTCAACCATTTGTGGGTCAGTGAGTTTATCTATTGGGTATGCGAAGAAGTATGGCCAGACGTAAACTTCACGATCAGTACCTTTATCCAAATGTACATAACCAGCTTGTAAAATTTCTTCCAGAATAGCTAGAATCTCATGGCCTTTTTCATCACCCGTTTCATTCTTCAAAAACTCTATTGGGTCTCCTTCAACCCCACCAAGTGATAACATTGTCATGGAGTCACCTGTGCCTATAAAAGCGCGTAATTTTTCTATGTCACCAGTTTTTGTAGCTTCTAATATTAATTGGTGCATTCGTCTTGTTGGGAAGGGAAGGGCTTCCAGATCATAAGAGACTTGCGGTATTTCTTGCTCTTCTTGATCCTGCTCAAGATTGACTTCATCTTCAACCTCGTCTTCAATTTCTATTTCAGGTTGAGGGCCTTGCAATTCACTGTCTGATTTTTCTGATGCAGGTTTTGGTTGATTTGTAATATCTTCTGGAGTTTCTTCCTGATTATCATCAATTTTTTCTTCTTGTATGAACGTATCAGGGGAGGGTGAGCCAGTTTGTGAAAAGGAAATATTTGTTCCATGCAAAATCATTGTTATTGCACATAAGGATAATCCAAGTTTTCTAAAAATATTCTTCATCACTAAACACCCTACACCTTAATTTACAATATTACGAATAAGACGTTTGGTGAAGCCTTGAAAATTCAATTTGTCGAGAGAAGTTTGCCATATAAGTTTATTGTAGCGTGCGTGGTAAAGACAAGATGCCCAGTTCATCTAGGTTTTTGAAGTGAGTGATAAGTCTTGAAGCCTCTTCAGAGCCTCTTTCTGTTACAAGTCGCTCAATAGCTTCTTGAACAAAAACTTCAACGATTAAATCCGTACCCAGATCTTCTGCCTGAATGTCTGCCCAAATATCGCAAAAATACTCTCTTGCCAGAGCTTTTTTTTCTTTTTCGATTAAATCATCCAGATTTTCTGGTATGTTTGTTGAAGTCTTCACAATCCCGTATCCTGCTGTGTTTGTCCCTGTAGTTCTTTAAGACATTTTCTGGATAAAAGCAGGTGGTTGTAGAAAAATGATTTAACAAATGGTTAACGGCCGTAGCGGCTTGGAATTTCTCCCGAAAGTTTTATACCTTCTATGATATAACGATCGTTTGCTTCAATTGCCGAGTTTGTGCATTCGCGATAAGTTTCCTGAAAGCCGCGAAACCCGTGATTGAAATTAGCAATTAACAAGGCTCTGCGTTCTTCAGAAGGTTGTTCGTGCTTTAACATTTTTTGCATTTCATCACGCCATTTTTGGCCTTCATTGGCACCACAAAGTTCTCGAATATAATGCAGAGCCCCTAAGACCTCAGACAGTCGTAACATTTGGTTTTCATAAGCAGGTGGCAGTGTTGTAATCTTGGGAGCTTCAACCGTTTTATCTGTTAGTGTTTCTTCTTGTGCAGTTTGGGCAAGCAAAGAGTGAGGCATTGCTATAAAAATAAGAAATAAAGTTGTTTTCAAAAGTCGCATGTTTATGGCCAGTTATTTTTATCGTATGCTTTTCAAGATCATATATATGGCTAATTGAAGGTAATATTGCAATTACATGTTTATTATATGGTTATCGAGCGTTTTGTTTAGCCTTAAATTCTTTCATGATTTCAACAATGAACTCAGGGGTTTCTGGTGTTGTTTGTAAACTTTTCATATCTTCTAATGTGAACCAGCCAATATCATCAGCATCATCCAACGCTTTGGGTGTTCCCGTATATTCATGCGCAATAAAAGTTGCCAGAACAAAATGATATTGCAAAACATCGTTTTCATCCTTGTTAATACGATCTCTTATCTTTGCAAAAGTTAAAGCAGGTGCATTTAGGTTTGTTTCTTCCTTTAATTCACGTCTTGCGGCCTCTTCGAGGGTTTCACCTGCTTCTTGTGAGCCGCCTGGCAAAGACCAATGTCCCTTGTAAGGGGCTTTGCCGCGTTTAATCAATAAATATCTGTCACGATCATAAACAAGCACACTTGCCCCTGTTCTTGGCTTAATCGACATTAGCAAAATCCTTGGCAGTAATTGAAAATAACACTGCCATTGTGTGTTGGTTTGAGTTAGTAAAAGGCATTAATAGTATTTGAGTTTTATATGTGTGGTCGTTTTTCATTATTGGCAAGTCCTGAAGAGCTTTGCAAACTATTTGAAATGCAAGAGCTTGGTGTTTTTCCACCACGCTATAATATTGCCCCGACACAACCAATATTAACTATTGGTATTGGCCCCACTGATGAGCGCGATGCACGGCTGGTGCGCTGGGGACTTATCCCCCATTGGGTGAAAGACCCCAATGATTTCACGCTTATTATCAATGCGCGTTCTGAAACAGCGAATACCAAAGCTTCATTTAAAACTGCTATGCGCCATCGTCGTGTGCTTATCCCTGCAACAGGATTTTACGAATGGCACAGGCCAGAAGATAAAAAACAACCCAAGCAGGCCTATTGGATAAGACCGGCTGACCAAGGCGTGGTTTGTTTTGCGGGCTTGGTTGAAACCTGGATGGGCAAAGATGGTAGCGAAATCGACAGTGGTTGTATTTTGACTACGCAATCCAACACTCAAATTGGTAATATTCATCACCGTATGCCCGTTATCATTCAACCGAATGATTTTGAACAATGGTTGGATTGTAAAACGCAAGAGCCTCGCGATGTAGATAATTTGTTGCAAGGCGTTGAGGATGGTTTTTTTGAAGCGATTGCCGTTAGTGACCGAGTAAACAAAGTTGCAAATGTTGGCCCGGAAGTTCAAGAGCCAGGTTTGGCTGAGCCTATTGTCGCTAAAACCTCCACTAAAAGACCAAAGCTTGATGATAATCAAATGGATCTGTTCTAATGCTGATTGGTTTTTTAACAGGTTTTGGGTTAGGTGCGTCACTTATCATAGCGATTGGTGCGCAAAATGCGTTTATTCTCAGGCAGGGTATTCTGCGACAACATGTTTTTATTTTATGCCTGATTTGTGCTATTGCTGATTCATTGCTAATTGCTGTTGGCGTTGCTGGTGTGGGTGCAATTATGCAGTCTTCCCCAAGTTTATTGTTTTCAATCAGAATTGGTGGCGCCATATTTTTGCTTTGGTATGCATGGGTCGCTTTTCGTAGGGCATTAAAGCCAAATGTTATGAATGAAGCTGGGCAAGGTGAGGGCAGTTTACGCGTTGCATTGCTTACCTGTTTGGCTTTTACTTTCTTAAACCCTCATGTTTATGTGGATACGGTTTTACTGGTGGGGGCTTCTGCACCGCATGAAGGTGAGGCACGACTGGCATATGGAGCAGGTGCCATGCTTGCCTCATTTATCTGGTTCTTTGCCCTTGGATATGGCGCAAGGCTTTTGGAGCCTGTTTTCAAAAACCCAAAGGCCTGGCAAGTGCTGGATACCATGATTGGTATTGTCATGCTTCTGATTGCCTTTGGATTGGTTTACCCACTTCTGGGTTGACGCATCTTGAGTTTCGTTTATTAACTTAATCCATGAACACCATCATAACCCTGTCTTCACGCAAGACCTGCATTATTAAGTGTATTATTAACTAGCTCACCGCTGGTCTGGTCGTTCATGCTTTCTTCAAAATTTGAAACGTCCCGGACCAGGGATAACCCTGTTTGAATTTTGAGGACCTATGTCTGAATTAAAATTATACAACACGCTCACACGTAAAAAAGAAGTCTTCGTTCCCGAAGACGAGAAGAACGTTCGCATGTATGTTTGTGGGCCGTGTCTGCACCGCCTGAGAAGCGACTTCCGCTTCTCAGATCAGCTGTGCAACCCAAAGATGAAAGGTTGGCCAGCATGAGTGAAGTTAAATTCTACAACACGCTCACACGCAAAAAAGAAGTCTTCGTTCCCGAAGACGAGAAGAACGTTCGCATGTATGTTTGTGGGCCAACCGTCTATGATTTCGCCCACATTGGTAATGCGCGTCCTGTGATTGTGTTTGATGTGCTGTATCGTTTGCTGCGCCATAAATATGGTGAGAAGCATGTTACTTACGTTCGTAATATCACGGATGTTGACGATAAAATTAATGCCCGCGCGCTTCGCGATTATCCTGATCTACCGCTTAATGAGGCAATCAGAAATGTCACGGAAAAGACTGCCACGCAATTTCATGCAGATGTTAAGGCGTTGGGTTGTTTGGAGCCAACGCACGAGCCACGTGCGACTGAGCATATTGATGGGATGGTGGATATTATTCAAACCCTGCTCGATAAAGATCATGCTTATGTAGCTGATGGCGGGCAGGGTAAAGAGGTCTTGTTCCGTGTTAGCTCAATGGAGCAATATGGTGCGCTCTCCAATCGTCTGGGTAAGCTCAATGAGCAGCAAGAGGGAGCGCGGGTGGCCGTAGAAAGCCACAAGGAAAATGCTGGCGATTTTGTACTTTGGAAACAATCCAAGGATGATGAGCCTGGATGGAGTGGCGCGTTCAATGGTGAAAAAATCCATGGTCGTCCCGGCTGGCATATTGAATGTTCTGCTATGTCGGAAGCCTTTTTGGGCAAAACGTTCGATATTCACGGCGGTGGGCTTGATTTAATCTTCCCTCACCACGAAAACGAAATAGCTCAATCCTGCTGCGCCCACGGAACAGACAAAATGGCCTCCGTCTGGATGCACAATGGTTATGTGCAGGTCGAAGGTAAGAAGATGAGTAAGTCGGACGGGAATTTTGTGACCATCCATGACCTTCTACACACAGAAAAATTCGGAGGCCGCAAATGGCCAGGCGAAGTCCTGCGCCTTGCAATGCTCATGACGCATTACCGCGAACCGATTGATTTTAGCGTTAAGCGGTTGGAAGAGGCTGAAAAATTGCTTCAACGAATCTATATTGTTTTTGGAACTTACAAGCATGCCGAAAACCTTGAAGGTAAAGATCGAATGGTTAAAGAAATTTTAGATGATTGTTCTTCTTCGAAAGCAATTTCAGAGTTAGTTAGATTATCTAAAAATGCTTTGGGAGTTTCTGGTGTTGAAGACGAACTGGCAGGGTATAATTCACCCCCAGTTGGTATGGCAGCTGCAGCTATAATGATATCCGCTGCTAAATTTCTAGGGTTGCTTCAAGATGATCCTCAAGTTTGGATTGATAAATATGCAACGGCAACAGGCCAAGTATCAAATCATCAAAAGGCTCAAATAGAAAATAAAATCACTAAACGCCTACAATATCTCACAGATAAAAACTTCGCCGAAGCAGATCGTATTCGCGATGAATTGCTGGAACAGGGTATTCAACTTAAGGATGGCAAAGACCCTGAGACGGGTGAACGCGTGACGACTTGGGAGGTTAAGCGGTGAGTTGTTTTACCCCCACCCACTCTGTCGCTAACGCGCCAATCGTGTGCCTCCCCACAAGGAAGAGGCGGGTATTCGGGCAAGATTGCGCCACAAACAGCCTCCTCCTTGTGGGGAGGCAGGCGACACGAAGTGAGCTGGTGGGGGTAACGCCTTCACTTGTAAATGGATGAATTTATTCATGGCACCTTCGTCAATCTCCAAACTGACCATTTCAAATGCGCAAAAAATGCGTAAGGATATGACTAAGGGTGAACAGAGGTTTTGGGCAGAATTGAGGAAGTTAAAAGAGATTGGTTTTCATGTGCGAAAGCAAGTTCCAATCGGTATTTATATTGCAGATTTTGCGATCATGAAAGAACGCTTGATAATAGCAGTTGACGGCTCACATCACCAAGAGCAGAAGCAAATAGAACATGATATACAACGTGAAAATTGGCTAAAATCTGAAGGGTTTAAAGTACTTCGTTTCAATACTGGAGAGGTTGATGAAACTCTCGCAGGTTGTATTGAAGAAGTGATGAGGGAATTGGGGATATCATGACCAAAGAGCGTATCTATTTAT
>CALDZF010000004.1 GCA_937944165.1 uncultured Rhizobiaceae group bacterium
TTGATATGGGTACTGTCCAGAGCTACCATTTCATCTTCATCCGACAGTCGAGCCACAATCTCGCGAAACAGGTATTGCCAAATGCCACGCTTTGACCATCGATTATAGCGATTATAAAGCGTGGTATGATAGCCATATTCCTTTGGAGCATCTATCCATCTACAGCCTGACTGCAAGATATGAATGATACCGCTAATTACACGCCTGTCATCAACGCGTGGCTTGCGGCCGCGGTCTGGTGGTAGATGGGGTTGAATGGCCGCCCATTGAGCGTCAGAAAGATAAAAAAGGTGAGACACAGCTTACAATCCTCGAATCAAATAAATAAGCTATTGAATCACAATAATACCTATGTGTTTAGACCCTAATGCGTTTCTTATGTGGACAGGAACTAGAGAAAAATTAATTCAACCTGATAGATCGTGGGATAGTCACGATAATAAATTAGAATCATATAAATTTTTCTGGCCAGTTGAAGTTGTAGAAATTGCTGTTGGATCAATGGGTGGGAAACGATGTAAAGGGCGTGCAAGAATTTCTAGTTTAGCTAAAAATTTAAAAAGTTTAGGGGGCGAATAAATATGGCTGTTTCAATTGCAGAAGTTGTTACTAAATTTGTGCAGTAGTTCCCAAATGTTGCTGAATTACGGTTTAATGAACTTATTGGTGATATAGACTTTAGTTCTCTTGGACGGGACAATACATTATTTTTTTCTGGAGATATTTTTGGTGAAAACCCTAGAAATAGCACTGTTACTCGTGAAGTAGCCGAGACTGATTGTAGACAAACTGCAGGTGAAGTCGATAATGGCGTATTCAGTGGCTTTACGGTGACGCTTTACTCTTTCCCTAATTTAAGCTTTTAATTTTACATGACTTGCGTCAGCTTTATAGTGACAGCTTACTCTTTCCGTTTTTGTTGCGCGCGTGAATTTATGTGATACGGATTGTATATTGGGTTTTGGAAATACTGTTAAAATTAATAGGATTATTAAGATATATGAACTTTCAGAATTGGTATAAAATTTGTGTATTTGTGATGTTAGGTACCCTTTTAGGTTGTAAAAGTAAGAACAATACAAACCCAGCGAAAGCATGGAATGAGTTATGTGAAATAACTAATTGCGAGCAATATCCGACAGGCTATCATACTGCTATATTAGATGGTCATCATTATTATTTTCCACTAAGGCCTTACAATAATCTCCCCCGAAATTATGGTCATCCTTTTAGAATTTTAGGCAAGGGAGAGAAGTATGAAGAATTTATAACGACGGGAAATATAGCAAGAATGCGAAGACGGGTAGTTTTTGTTGATAAGTATTTTTTCTCAGACCATTGTTGCAAAAAATTTTTGAAATTTTTTAATTTATCTGAATTGTGGCCAAATAATTTTTCTCATGCTAAATTTAGATCTTTTATCTCCAAAAGCAATAAACTGGATACTTTAGGGTATATCCAAAAGACTCCGAGTAATTGGCTAGGAGAGCTTGAAGATGAGAAATATCAAACATTTAAAAGCTTAAAAGATAATGGTTTAAAGTCATTCAGTAAAAATTTCTGGTTGGTAGATGGAACGCACACTTTGGTTTCAAAGAGACCGTTATTAACAGGTCGGCATGTACTGGGAGATTGTCACACTACTGAATGCAAGTGGCTTACGTTTGATTTTAAAGATGAAAAGTCAGGTCTTGGGCCATTGCTACACATTGGTGGAATTACATACTTATTTGATAGGACCGTTCAATGTGATAATTCAAATCGTATTATTGGTTGTGATAAGATACTGAGGGTTTTGATAAAATTACAGTTGCATTTGAGGTATTGGATAAATTACTAACTCAATTATCGACTACACCTCAAAATGCAGAATTAAAACTCAATGGGGTGTTGGTAGAATGACTGGTTTTCAACTTGCTCAATGGCAATATGAACTTCTGGGTGTTATTGGGGATGCTGCTCCTGTAAACCCAAGTCGCTTTACTCTTTCCCTAATTTAATTCCACTCAATTAAATTGCTGTAACGCTCAAACCCGCCTTCTTTGTAATCCCGGTTCACATGACGAAAGGGGAAACATTATACTTTCCTTCTCCCACAAAACGTTCTGTGTGGGAGAAGGTGGCAGCGTAGCTGACGGATGAGGGGTAATGTTGAAACATATACATTGTTGCCAGTATTACCCCTCGCTCGACGCCTATCGCTTCGCTCAAGTGCGCCACCAAAGCTCGCGCCGCGTGTCGCTCCCCGTTCTACGAACCCCACAAGGGGAGAGGGAAAGAACAAAAAATTTTTCTCCGCTTTCCAAACCTCCAGCATAATTCTTTTATCAGCGAGATACACAACCATAGAACGCGTCTATTGTTTAATGTCTTGCTGAATGCGGAGCGGCGGTGGCCATAGTTTTTGGCGAACAAACCAAAAAGGTTTGCTTCGTTATTTATTGGCGAACAATGCAAAGGCATTGCTTCGCTGATATCAATCGGCGATTTGTTGATAGCAGCAAATTAGAGAGATCAGTGGGCGGCTTACGGATGAGAAATCATCTAAGAGGCTTTGTCGGGAGTGAAGAATGGTGGCCTACGGCCAGAAATTGCGAATAGCAATTTCAATGATGAACGCTTGAGCGCCTTCGGTGCGAAAGCTGTGCTTGACATCTGCTGCTCGCGCCGCCGCTCACAGCGTTCATCACTGAAAACAGTTTTACTGTTTTCTTTTTGCATGCAAAAACCGCTCTTTACTCTCCGCGTGAGGGCTGAAAGCCCAGCACATACGGGCGTTACTTATTCAGCCCTCACAGTTGTGCGTTCTATTTTTGGCGAACAAATCAAAAGGATTTGCTTCGCTGATATTAATACCCCCTCCGTGGCAGGGCAAGGCTTTGGCGATAAGCCGTTGGCTGGCAAACAAGCGCAGCGACGTTGAGAAGCCAAAACGCCAGCCTGTGAGCGGGCGGCAAGGCGGATGCCTTGGCGAAAAAGGTAAAAAGAATTCTTATGTACCACCGTTCGAACTTCGGGCGAGTGAATACACACCTATGTCCGTCATCCTAG
>CALDZF010000005.1 GCA_937944165.1 uncultured Rhizobiaceae group bacterium
AGAAGACTGTATGAACGCGGTAGCAAAACTTGCTAAAGATACAAACGATGGCGGGCCAGGGGTGTTGATTGGCTCTCCTTACTGCAATGAAGATGGCCTTTATAATGCGGTTGCGCTCCTGGATGAGGGTGAAATTCAAACCTGGCGATTGAAAGTCGATTTGCCCAATTATGGTGTATTCGATGAAAAACGCGTCTTTGACCAAGGGCCAATGCCAGGGCCGGTCAATTTTCGTGGTGTCCGCATTGGTGTTCCAATATGTGAAGACATCTGGGGCGGTATGGGGGTGTGTGAAACACTGGCTGAAAGCGGTGCGGAACTGCTTCTTGTGCCAAATGGTTCACCTTATGTGAGCGAAAAGATGGACGTTCGTCATCAGGTCGTCATTCGTCAAATCATCGAAAGTGGTCTGCCAATCTGTTATCTCAACCAATTGGGTGGACAGGATGAGCTGGTGTTTGATGGCGGCTCTTTTGTTTTGAACGCCAACCATCACCTCGCAATTCAGATGAACCAGTTTGAGGATAATATTGTTTTATCCACTTGGCGTAAGGGCGAGGATGGCACTTGGTCTTGTGATGATGGGGTTAAGGCTAATCTTCCTGACAGGCAAGAAGCCAATTGGCGCGCCTGTGTTATGGGCTTGCGTGATTACGTAAACAAAAACGGCTTTGCAAATGTTGTGCTTGGCCTATCGGGTGGTATTGATTCAGCCATTTGCGCCGCCATGGCCGTTGATGCGCTAGGCGAAGAACGCGTGCGCTGCATCATGATGCCGTTTGATTATACCTCAAAAGAAAGCCTGAAAGACGCAGCCGACTGCGCAAAAGCGCTGGGTGTGCGTTACGAGACAGTCCCAATCAAGGCGCCGGTAAGCGGCTTTAACGAGGCACTATCAGAACTCTTTGATGGCACTGATGAAGGTGTCACAGAAGAAAACCTTCAATCGCGAGCGCGTGGTGTGATTTTAATGGCCGTTTCAAACAAGTTCGGCTCCATGGTCGTGACCACAGGCAATAAATCCGAAATGTCCGTGGGTTACGCAACACTCTATGGCGATATGAACGGCGGCTATAATCCGATTAAAGACCTCTATAAAATGGAAGTCTACAAACTTTCCGCTTGGCGTAATGAAAACGTACCATCGGATTGTTTAGGCCCATCAGGTGAAGTGATACCGAAAAACATCATCGATAAAGCGCCATCAGCAGAATTGCGCCCTGATCAAACGGATCAAGACTCACTACCGCCATATCCGGTGCTGGATGATATTCTTGAATGTCTGGTCGAAAAGGAAATGGCCGTGGAAGAAATCGTCGCTAAAGGTCATGAGCATGAAACGGTAACGCGTATTCAACATTTGCTCTACATAGCAGAATACAAACGCCGACAATCAGCGCCTGGTGTAAAGATAACGGCGAAGCAGTTTGGAAGGGATAGAAGATATCCGATTACGAATAGGTATCGGGACGTGTAAATGAAACCTTATTTCCCGCCCTTATTCCTCTCCCACGGTGCGCCCAACATGGCACTTCATGATGCGCCTGTTCGTGGTTTTATGAGAACTTTGGCAGGAAAATATCCAAAGCCGGACGCAATTGTTTCGGTTTCTGCGCATTTTGAAACCAGCGGTACGGCAGTCGTGAGCGATCCTAATCCTGAAATGATTTATGACTTCAGAGGTTTTGAGCCAGAGTTGCAGGAAGTTCTATACCCAGCGCCCGGGCATCCTGAATTGGCAATGGAAGTTTTGACAAGCTTGCGATCTGCCGGAATTAAAGCCAACGAGCTTGAAAAGCGTGGCTATGATCACGGTACTTGGGTGCCTTTATCCCTTTGCTATCCGAAAGCTGATATTCCAATTGTGCAAGTCTCCATCGACCCCAGTGAAACCCCTGAATGTCATTATAAAATAGGCAAAGCGCTTTCGAATTTTCCACAAAACAACATTGCGATTATTAGTACGGGCAATATCACTCACAACCTTCCTGCGATATTTAGCAAAGATAAGGATTCTGAACTGGATAATAATATCAAACGTTATGTCGAAGACTTCCTTGCATGGTTCGACACCCAGCTTGAATCAAATCATCTGGAAAATCTGCTAAACTACAGAAACAAAGCGCCTTTTGCGGAAGAAAACCACCCGACGGATGAGCATCTACTGCCAATATTTGTGGCCTTGGGCGCTGCGAACGGTGTAGCGCCGGAAAAAGTAAAGGCGCGGAAAATCCACGCCTCTTATAATTATGAATTCCTTGCAATGGATGCTTGGGAATTTGGCACAGTTTAGCGTTTAAGCTTCTGCCTTGCCATTCATTGGCACACCTTTTTCAATCATGAGATTTTGCAACTCACTTGCCTGAAACATTTCACGAACAATGTCACATCCGCCAACAAACTCACCTTTGACATAAAGCTGAGGAACCGTTGGCCAATCAGAGAAGTCCTTAATGCCTTGACGAATGTCATCGTCGGCAAGTACATTAACGCCTTTATATTCAACACCAAGATAATTCATAATTTGAACGACTTGACCCGAAAATCCACATTGGGGAAAGTCTGGTGTGCCTTTCATGAAGAGAACAATATTGTTTGAATCCACTTCACCTTGAATATATTCTTTAATTGCTGACATGGGTTAAGGCTCCTTTAGCCATGAATTTCTTTTCATTATAGATATATTGAATTTTAAAGGTTTCAAGTAATTTATAAAACAAGCCAACTTGTGATGGCTATCCAAAAAATAGCTGTTCCAACTCCGATCCAGAAAAATCGATCCGTATAAAACGGTTTCTTTAAAAATCGGGGTAAGTTTTCTATGCCAGATGTTTTTTTCATGAGCCCTCTGGCGGTGCGCTGGTTTGCAGGGCGAGGGCGTGGAGTACACCACCCATGTTGCCTTTCAGGGCATTATAAACCATTTGGTGTTGTTTTACCCGCGATATACCTCGAAAACTTTCAGAAACCACCTCTGCTGAATAATGATCTCCATCACCGGCCAAATCTTTAATGTTAATTTGAGCATCTGGCAGCGCTTCTTTAATCATGCGTTCAATTTCACTTGCATCCATTGGCATTTAAATTCTCCCTCGGCTTTATTGCGTAGCTTCCGCAGCTAACTTGCCTTCCATATAATTCGGGAACCAAGCTTCATGCGTTTGCTTCATTTCTTGAACTGATAATGACACGTATTTGCCAATCGTCAATCGTTCGCCTTCAACTGTTCCAAGACGCTGGAAGAATACACCAGAACCTTCTGCATTGGCGGCAAACATGTTTGCATAGTTTTCGTTCATGGTAAGCACATAACGTGATTGGTCTTCGCCAAATAGCGCTGCATGAGGTTGACTGCTATTCATGTCAATCTTCATACCCTTATTGCCGGCCATGCACATTTCCGCCAAGCAAATTGCAAGGCCGCCATCTGAGACGTCATGACAGGATGTGATTTCACCTGATCCTATAGCCGCACGGACAAACTCGCCACGCATGCGCTCGGTCATTAGATCAACCTGTGGAGCAGGGCCATCTTCAAGACCTAATATCTCACGCATGTATATGGATTGTCCAAGATGTTCTGCTTCTGTACCGATTAAGAAGACTGCATCACCTTCTTGTGCACCGCCAACACGTGCCATGGTGCTGACATCTTCAATGAGACCCACGGCGCCTATGGTTGGTGTTGGCAAAATTGCTTCACCATTGGTTTCATTGTAAAGCGATACATTGCCGGAAACGATAGGCATGGAAAGTTCAGAGACGGCTTCCCCAATGCCTTTGATAGAGAACACAAACTGCCCCATGATCTCCGGCTTTTCTGGATTGCCAAAGTTGAGGTTGTCAGTTGTGGCGAGTGGTTCTGCACCTACGGCTGACAAGTTACGGAAACACTCCGCCACAGCTTGTTTGCCGCCTTCAAATGGGTCAGCCTCCACGTAACGCGGTGTTACATCACTGGTAAAAGCAAGGCCTCGCCCGGTTGGGTTTCCTTCATCATCAACCAGCCGAATGACACCGGAGTCACCTCCAGGAATTTGCAGGGAATTGGATTGAATGAGCGTGTCATATTGCTCCCAGACCCAACGGCGCGAACACATGTCTGGCGAACCCAAAATTGTGAGCATGGCCGTATTATAATCTTCAACTTCTTCAACCTCACTGGCATCCAATCCTGAATGAACGCCAGGTTCAATATAAGGACGGTCATATTCTGGCGCTTCATCACCCAGTTCTTTGATCGGAAGGTTAGCAACTTCTTTGCCTTGGTGAAGAACGCTGAAACGTAAGTCGTCCGTCGTCTTGCCAACAATGGCAAAGTCCAGCCCCCATTTGACAAAGATTGCCTTAGCTTCTTCTTCTTTTGATGGCTCGAGCACCATCAACATGCGTTCCTGACTTTCAGAAAGCATCATCTCATAGGCGGTCATGTTTTCTTCACGCACAGGAACGAGATCAAGATTAAGCTCAACGCCCAGATTGCCTTTCGCGCCCATCTCAACAGCAGAACAAGTAAGACCAGCAGCACCCATGTCCTGAATGGAGATAATCGCACCTGTTTTCATCAGTTCAAGACAGGCTTCCAGCAGACATTTTTCGGTGAATGGATCTCCAACTTGAACAGTAGGGCGTTTCTCTTCAATATCTTCACCAAATTCAGCAGAAGCCATTGTTGCGCCGCCCACGCCGTCACGGCCTGTTTTTGCGCCCAGATAAACTATCGGAAGGCCAACACCTTTGGCTTCTGAATAAAAAATAGCATCTGTCTTGGCTATACCAGCAGCAAATGCGTTCACAAGGATGTTGCCGTTATAACGTGAGTGGAAATTCACTTCGCCGCCCACAGTTGGGACACCAAATGAGTTGCCATAGCCACCGACACCAGCCACAACGCCTGAAACCAGATGGCGTGTTTTTGGATGGTCCGGAGAGCCAAAGCGCAATGCGTTCATTGCAGCGACAGGACGCGCACCCATGGTAAAGACATCGCGCAAAATACCGCCAACGCCAGTCGCTGCGCCTTGGTAAGGCTCTATAAAAGAAGGGTGGTTGTGGCTTTCCATTTTGAAGATAACCGCTTCGCCATTGCCAATATCAACAACGCCAGCATTTTCACCAGGACCGCAAATCACGCGTGGGCCTTCGGTTGGCAGTGTCTTGAGCCATTTCTTGGAAGATTTATAAGAGCAATGTTCGTTCCACATGGCAGACCAGATGCCAAGTTCTGTATAGCTTGGTTCGCGTTCAGTGAGTTCCAGAATTTTCTGATATTCATCAGGCGTAATGCCATGTTCAGAAATTAGATCTTCAGTGATAGGATAGTTATTTTCAACGGTCATGGTTTGTCCGAAACTTTATTATCATAAATAATTGCAAGGCTGCTTAAAAATAGAATTAGCAAGACTATTGCCGTTATGATTGGCGCTACACCGCTAAATCCGTTTAAGCTGTAATTTAAAAAATCATAAGGGTATTCACCAGTTATGGCAGCTTTCACATAGGTGAAAACCAAAAAGGCCATTGGAAAGAAAATGGCTTTGTAAATATCTCGCCATTTTAAGTCACCAATATGTTTATTGGTAATCCAAAACAATGTGAAAATTACAGGTGTTATATAGTGCTTGATGATGTTTGTAATTTTATCGACGCCCTCTGGATGGTGTGTTGCAGAAAGCAGAAAATGGTAGACGATCATAACCATAATGATTGAAGATAGTCCCGTTATACCCGTTGTCGGTGAACTTAAACTGGAAAAGCCTTTGAAAAGGTCGACATAAATCAGCACCAGCAAAATATTCACCCAATTCGTATAAAACGAAAAAAAATGGAACATGGAGGCTAATAAGCTTCGTCCATCTGCCATTTGTGCAAATGTATTTGTATAGAAGCTACTGGCAATAGCAAGCGCACCCAATAAAAGACCAAGCAACGCCAAAGTTTTTGAAAGAGGGGTTAAGTGCATGTTGTTTCCCCTTTAGTCCAGCGATTAACATCAATTAATATGCGTCTACCTTGTGCGGTTTGCAGTAGCGGGCCAAAGGTTTGGATATTGGTAAATTTGCCACTAGCAGTTTTACCCTTTTCTTCTGCCTGAACGACCAGGACAGGAAGTCCGCCTGGATTTTTTCGGGGCACAAGTAAAAACCTTGGCTTACCA
The DNA here is from genome assembly GCA_937944165.1 of uncultured Rhizobiaceae group bacterium. GTDB lineage: Bacteria > Pseudomonadota > Alphaproteobacteria > Rhizobiales > Rhizobiaceae > JAALLB01. Next base: position 6,158 of record CALDZF010000005.1, read on the forward strand.
GCAAATGAATTAACTTCATTAGCCAGTCTAAAGCCTGTGAATGCTTTGTCCCCAGATTTAAACCAACAAGTCTGTGCTTTCTTGGCTATTACAGCAACGGCAACCGCTGGTTTCTTTGAGGTATTTATAGAGGTTGATGCTATTGTCTCAGTTGCTTTTTGTTTGCTTTGACAAGCTGCAAGCACAATCAGACTGAAAAAGAAGACTAATTTACTTGCGCTGGCAAACATTATGCAGCCTCACCAGCAACCACATTTAATGCACTTTCAAAGAGCGCGCGCCCTTCGTTGCCACCATGATCTGCTTCTATCAGGTTTTCAGGGTGGGGCATCATGCCAAGTACATTACCCTTGTCGTTGATAATACCTGCGATATCGTTGATAGAACCATTTGGATTAGTGCCTTCAGCATATCTGAATGCAACCTGCCCGTTATTTTCTATCTGCTTTATAGTTTCATTATCAGCAAAATAATTACCGTCGTGATGAGCTACAGGACAGGGAATAACCTGACTTTTTTCATATTGATTGGTGAAAACCGTATCGGCATTCTCAACACTCAGCTTAACGGTTGTACAAACAAAGCGAAGCCCCGCATTACGCATCAAAGCACCTGGTAATAGACCAGCTTCTGTCAAAATTTGAAAACCATTGCAAACGCCTAGAATACGCACGCCTTGTTTAGCGCGTTTGGCGATTTCCTGCATAACAGGCGAACGTGCCGCAATCGCACCTGAGCGAAGGTAATCACCATAGGAAAACCCACCCGGCACAACAATCAGATCGGTATGTGGAATGTCAGTATCCGTATGCCAAACCAAATTGGGCGCTTCACCATTTATTTTGGTCAAGGCAGCAATCATATCACGATCACGGTTTGAACCAGGGAATTGTATGACAGTTGATTTCATGGTTTGATGATTTCCGATTTTAGCGCTTGAAAAAAGTCATTGTTTACTTTGGTAGCTAAATCTTTTGTGTCTGCTTTTGTTCTGATTTGAATGAGAGTTTTCTCATCCCCCAAAATATAAGAGGCTATGTATATACTATCCAAAATTTTCACGGTTGATTGAAGGCCAGATACATCACCTTCTTGCGTTCCTATTATGGTATCACATAATAGATTGTCGAGTTTGGATTCCAGACAATCAGCTTTTGCCTTTTGGCCTTTTTCTATTCCCAGTGTGCCAAAGTTTTCGCGTTTTGAAAGTTGGATATTTACAATGACGTTTTCTTTGCAATCAATACAATTTATCTTCATGCTTTCAGTTTCGCTATTATCAAGTTCCCATTTTTTCCCGGAAAAAGAGGCAGGTACTTTCAGGCCTGAAATATCTGTTACGAGCATGTTGGCAGATGCTTGAGTGGAAAATGGTATTACAAATGCTATTGCCAATAGAGCTTTAAACTTCAAACGTGCAGACATCTTACAATATCTCCACCGCGTAATCTTCAATTACTGTATTTGCCAAAAGTTTTTCGCACATATCTGCAATTGATTTTTCTACGGCTTTTTTGTCATCGGTTGCAACATTCATGTCAAAGACTTTGCCTTGGCGAACACTTTCAACGCCCTCAAAACCAAGAGCGCCGAGGCCACCTTCGATTGCCTTGCCTTGTGGATCTAATACGCCATTTTTCAGTGTTACCGTTACACGTGCTTTAATCATGGTTTCTTATTCCTTGGCCTTATCGTTATCACTTACCAGTACAGGTCCTTTGCCGCGTGGTGGTTCGCTCTCTTGAATAATGCCAAGTCGTGTAGCAACTTCTGAATAGGCATCAACCAATCCACCAAGCCCTTGGCGAAAGCGGTCTTTGTCTAGTTTTTTATTGGTTTTCATATCCCATAATCGGCAAGAGTCAGGTGAGATTTCATCTGCAACAATAATGCGCATTGCATCATTTTCCCAGTGGCGACCCAGCTCGATTTTAAAATCAATCAGTTGAATGCCAATACCTAGGAACAAACCTGATAAAAAGTCGTTCACACGAATGGCCAAAGCCATCATATCGTCGATCTCTTGGGGGGATGCCCACCCAAAAGCTGTGATATGTTCTTCAGAAATTAATGGGTCGTTTAATTCGTCTTTTTTGTAGAAAAACTCAATAATTGAGCGCGGCAGTACTTCACCTTCGGTTAAGCCCAAGCGCTCGCATATTGTGCCTGCCGCCACATTGCGTACAACAACTTCGACAGGAATAATCTCAACTTCCTTGATTAACTGCTCGCGCATGTTCATACGTTTGATCAGGTGGTTTGGAATACCAATACGCGTCATATGATTAAAGATATGCTCTGATATACGGTTATTGAGAACACCTTTGCCATCAATAACGTCATGCTTTTTCTTGTTAAATGCAGTGGCATCATCTTTGAAGAATTGCACCAAAGTGCCGGGTTCTGGGCCTTCATATAAAATCTTGGCCTTGCCTTCATAAATTCGGCGGCGTTTTTTCATGCTAATGTTCCCGATATTATACCGTTAATGGCAGCATGATGCGTAATAGAATCAATGGCTGCCTTCACTTCTTTTAACTTACATAAGCCATGCGCAAACCATACACAATAAACCCCCTTGAAAAACTCACAGCTAACGGACAGATATTGTCATAATTATTTGTCGCATCATCTTCAAATATGTCGAATCGATAATTATATGTAATGTAAGAGTTTTTAAATCAGGAGAATAAAATGAGCGGACTTGATAAACGTGGCGACGCTATGGAAAACAAATTTGCACATGATGCAGAGCTTAAATTCAAGGCTGAAGCACGACGCAATAAACTTTTGGGCCACTGGGCGGCTGAATTATTGGGTAAATCTGGTAACGAAGTTGGCGAATATGCAAAAGAAGTGGTTCGTTCAGATTTTGATGAACCTGGTGATGAGGATGTGTTTCGCAAGATCAGGGCAGATTTCGATGCTGGGAATGTAAAACAATCAGATGATGACATAAGAAGTAAAATGAGCGAGCTTCTGGCAACTGCTGTTGAGCAAATCGAGAGCGAATAATATTATGATCTCACGATTAAAAGACCTTTTTCAATCAAATAAAACGGCTTACGCCTGCTGGTCTGGATTTCGTGATCCACAAGTAGCATCAGCACTTGCGCGTCAACCTTTTGATGCCGTTGTTCTTGATGCGCAGCACGGCTTTCATGATGATGGAAGCCTGTTGGCGTGTATCAATGAAATTGTAGTGGCAGGTAAGTCGCCCATTGTGCGTCTGCCACTTAATCGCTGGGATTTGTGTGAAAAAGTTCTTGATTACGGTGCATTAGGGGTTGCAGCACCTATGATAAATACCAAAGCTGATGCACTGGCTTTTGCCAAGTCGGCAAATTACCCGGGAGTAGGGCAACGCTCTTATGCGCCGCGTTACGCTGCTACGATGTATGGCCTTGATACAGGAGCATATCAACGTGCAACACTAACCGACACATTCGCTCTTGCTCAAATAGAAACGCAAGAAGCCTATGACAATCTGGATGATATTTTATCTGTTGAAGGTATCGACGGCATTTTAATGGGGCCATCCGACTTTTCAATTTCTGTTGGTAAAACACTGGAGCCTGATGCTTATGGGCCAGCCACCATTGATCTTGTCAAAGATGTTGCCAAACGCACTATTGCGGCAGGTAAGGTAGCGACATGTTTTACGCTTACACCTGAACATGCTAACCTGTGTGCTGAATGTGGTTACAAGCTAATCTCAATTACGATGGATGGCTCAATAATAGCTGCTGGTGCTGCAAAGAGTTTTGAAGGTATCAAGAAATAATTGCTTGTTTAGCTTGGTATTTGTTGTTTTGCATTTGTGATAGACGCAAGCCTATGGCGTATTGATAACGTTGGAACCTGCTGCGGCAGCCATAATTGGCATAATTATACTAGGCGATATTTTAGGCTTAGAGAGCGTGATAGTACTTGCACTGGTGAGCATCGCAGCGATTGGTTCAACGCTAACACAAAAGAAGACACCTGAAGTTTAAATTTTAATTTGTTTTAAAAATCTGGAAAAAACCATTAAGCCTTCAGGCCAAGGGCCATGGCCGCTTTCGTGATTGATATGCCCGCTTTCGCCAGCATCCATAAATAGCGAACCCCAAGAAGCTGCCATATCTTCTGCTGTTTCAAATGAACAAAAATGATCGTTACGACTTGCAATGGTAACAGAGGGAAAGGGCAGTGGGTCTGTTGAGGCAGGGCCAAAAGTCAAAAGGTGCTTTGGTCGAATTTCAGGGTTTTCAACATCAGGAGGTGCGACTAGCATGGCACCCGCAATCGGTTTGCTAAACTCTTTTGCAGCTTGCACAATCACCTGTGAGCCAATTGAGTGGCCAACCAGAATAACGGGTTTTGTTGTTTTTCCAACCGCTGCAATCAGGTTAGCCTTCCAATCTTCAAAGACAGGTTTGTGCCAATCGCCCATATCCACACGGCGTGCGCTGGTAATATTGTTTTCCCAGCGGCTTTGCCAATGGTCTTCATTAGCGCCTTTATAACCAGGAACGATAAGAATATCTGCTTGTGATGTTTTCATGCCTGCTATTTAGGTCGGAAGGCTTTAATAAACAAGAGAGATTTTTATAAGGTAATTTAAAAAGAAAAAGACGGAAGGTGTATGGGCCTCCCGCCTTTTATGCTTGGATGATATTTTATAACTTTCTGTACTCTTAACAATCAAACAGGTAGTTCAGGCCTGTTTGATTTTCAGAAAGTTTATCATCCAAGAATGAAGTCATCTGCTGTAAATTCTGCAGAATTGAGGTTTTGGAACAAGATACTGCCGCTCTCTAGTGTCAAAAGCGCACCGTTATCTGTATCCGTAATTGCTGATTGAACATCTTCAAAACTATCAAAGAAACCATCTTGAAGCTGGATACGGTCTGTACGGCCAAAACCTGCCTCAAAATCTTCAATGATGTCATTGCCATCATCAGCACCGAAGATGAAAACGTCATTTCCTTCGCCGCCATTGAGAATATCATCGCCTGCTTCGCCCAATAGAATGTCATTGCCGCCACGCCCAAAGATTACATCACAACCATCACCACCATTAATGCGGTTAATGCCATCATCCGCCAAAAGTGTGTCGTGGTCATCTGACCCAACAATAAATTCAATACCGGTAAATGTGTCGCCTGTTGCCTCACCAGCAAAGCCACCAGCAATTAAATCAACACCAACAGCCTGTGTTGCTGCACTATAATCTGCTGCGTCACGTGTACCTTCACCACCATCAAAATGGTCAGCACCCAAGCCACCCACAAGACGGTCATTGCCTGCACCACCAAAGAGCATATCATCGCCATCGCGACCTGTAAGACGATTTACCCCTTCATCACCTGTAAGCACATCATCGAAGGCACTGCCAGCAAGGTTTTCGATTGAGATGATGGTATCACCTTCAGCTTCGCCAAACCTTGATAAGCCTGTTTCGAGGTTAACCTGTACGCCTTCCAGGGATGCAGTATAATCACTTGTATCAATGCCAGAACCACCATTGATAATATCAGCTGAATTCCCACCTAATAAAACATCATTACCACCTTCACCAAGAAGAATGTCCTCACCGAATAGCCCACCAAGTCTATTGCCTTGATTATCGCCCTGGATAAAGTCGTCAAAAAGTGAGCCATCTACAAACTCTATGTTATCAAGCTCATCACCTTCTGCGTGCCCACCTGATGCTGTGTCATTTGCTAGGCTGATTGAAATAGCATCGTCAGAGTCAAAATAAGTTGCAACATCATCATTGGAAGTGCCGCCATCGAGTAAATCACCATCAGCACCGCCATGTAGCAAGTCTGTGCCACCGCCGCCAAATAGCAAATCCGCACCAAGATCACCAGTAATTTCATTGTTTGCATTGTCGCCTGAAAGGTTATCAACAAAAGCGGAACCAATAAGATTTTCAATAGAACTCAGCATGTCACCAAGCGCATCACCACCAGTATTTACATTGGTAGCAAGGTCAATGTTTACACCTTCATTGGATGAAAAATAACTTGCTGTGTCATTGCCATCTCCCCCCAAAAGAGTATCAGATCCTTCACCTCCTATAAGTATATCATTAGCCCCCAGGCTTGAAAGAATATCATCATCTGAAGTCCCAACCAGAAGATCTTCTTGGTCTGTGCCAGAGACAGGTGAGGCGCCATGGACAAAATTATCTTCATCAGGTTGCTCAGGTATGACGCTATTAATGAAATTAGTAATTTCTTCAAGTTGGCTTGAATTAATTGAAATGGCAACTGTACCAAGAGGCCCCTCTGAAACGCTTACTCCTTGAGCAATAAGCGCATCAATAATATCATATTCTTGAAGTAATTCACTGTCTAAAAATAAAACAGTTTGCCCATCAGCACCATCACGACCATCTGTGCCGTTAATACCATCAGCACCATCACGTCCGTCTATACCGTTAATGCCATCTACGCCATCTCGACCATCCGTACCGTTAATGCCATCTACGCCATCACGTCCATCAGTGCCGTTAATACCATCAGCGCCATCACGTCCGTCCGCACCGTTGATGCCATCAGTGCCGTCGCGACCATCTGTACCGTTAATACCATCAGCACCATCACGTCCATCAGTACCGTTAATGCCATCTACGCCATCACGTCCGTCCGCACCGTCAATCCCATTTAGACCTTGCGTGGTGCCACTACTTGAACTGCCATTTGGAATATTGCTTATACCACGCTCAAAAGAAGAGATTTCAAGAGGGGCTTCGCTGGTTTGTTGAGAAGGATCAGAAACGCCTACTGACTCTGTTACAAAGTTACGTGGTAGGCCTGTTTCTGTTATTAAATTTTGTGTTCCTGCTAAATTGCTAGCCGGAATTGAACTTGTTGTTATTGATTGTGTTGCCAAAGAAGCGGTTTGCGTTGGTACCGTTTGTGATATTGCTTCAACATTGCCAGCTGGAGTAGCTTCTATACTAGAGATATTAGTGGCTAGGCTACCTGTATTGATATTATCTATAGGTTGCTGATCTTCTTCGTCTGCCTTTGAATCTAATTGAGTAGCAAGCATTACAGATGTTGCAATTGCTGCTTTCCCAAGCATCTTGGATATTACATTTTTGTTATTTGTAGATTTGTTTTCTGATGAAAAAGACTCGTGTCCACGCTTCATGAGCGCAAACATGTCCGCCGCAGACATATTGCCCAAGTTACATACTCCATACATTTTGAACTAAATTTTAACTATCACATTTTGAAAGGTTAAGGAATGGTAAATCTTAATATCGCGTTAACCAATTGCGGTTTTGGTTAATGTAAATGGTTAATATTGTTGAGGGTTTTGCTAGGGTAAAACAAAACAGGCGGCAGTTTGAATTGCCGCCTGTTCTTATTAAAAGCGCATAAAAGCCTTAACTTACTTAACCGAATACGCGCTTGAAAATCGTATCAACGTGTTTGGTATGATAACCCAGGTCAAACTTCTCGCGGATCATATCTTCTGAGAGAAGGGCAGTAACTTCATTATCTGCCAAAAGTTCTGTAAGGAAGTCTTTGCCTTCTTCCCAGACCTTCATGGCATTGCGTTGAACCAGGCGGTAGCTGTCTTCACGCGATGCGCCTGCTTGGGTAAGCGCAAGTAAAACACGTTGCGAATGCACAAGCCCACGGAACTTGTTCATATTGTTTATCATGTTGTCCGGATAGACCAGAAGTTTGTCAATAACACCTGTCAGGCGGTTTAAGGCAAAGTCCAGCGTTACCGTGCTATCTGGGCCAATCATGCGCTCCACCGATGAATGTGAAATATCGCGCTCATGCCAAAGGGCAACATTTTCCATGGCAGGAACACAAGCCATACGAACAATACGCGCAAGGCCTGTCAGGTTTTCGGTCAAAATCGGATTGCGCTTGTGAGGCATAGCTGATGAACCTTTTTGCCCTGGCGAGAAATATTCTTCTGCTTCGAGAACCTCCGTACGTTGAAGATGGCGAATTTCTGTGGCCAAACGTTCAATGGAAGAAGCAATCACACCGAGTGTTGCAAAATACATGGCATGGCGATCGCGCGGGATAACCTGCGTTGAAACGGGTTCCGCTGTAAGCCCCATAGCTTTTGCGACATGTTCTTCAACTGCAGGATCAATATTAGCGAAAGTGCCCACGGCACCGGAAATTGCACAAGTTGCAATTTCTTCACGCGCAGCAATCAGACGATTTTTACAGCGTTCAAATTCGGCATAAGCCTGCGCCAGTTTAACACCAAATGTAGTAGGCTCTGCATGGATACCATGTGAGCGGCCAATAGTAATAGTGTCTTTATGTTCATGTGCACGTTTTTTAAGTGCCTCAAGAAGCTTATCCATATCACCCAGTAGAAGGTCAGTTGCCTTCACTAGCTGAACATTAAAACAGGTATCCAGCACATCAGATGAGGTCATGCCCTGATGTACAAAGCGGGCATCATCGCCAACAATTTCTGCCAGATGCGTTAAAAACGCAATCACATCGTGTTTGGTAACGGCTTCAATTTCATCTATGCGCGCGACATCAAACTCCACATTACCTGCTTTGTCCCAGATTGTTTTAGCGGCACTTTCCGGGATAACACCTAGTTTTGCCAAAGCATCACAAGCGTGAGCTTCAATTTCAAACCAGATTTTAAATTTTGATTGGGGAGACCAAATATCGGTCATTTCCTTGCGGGAGTAGCGAGGTATCATATTTTAAGCCTGTTTATGATGAAATTATAATGGGGTTTAACACCACAACAGGCATGTTTCAATTGCTGGTATAAGTTTTCTCCAACATCTTTTTGAATTAGTAGTGTGTTAACCTTAACGCAAAATACATAAAGTTGTATAGAGTGTATCAATATATTGTTTACTATCTGCCTGCACACTTGTTACAAGTTTTGAAGTAATGCGTATGGGAAAACTTATGATTAAAAAAATATATAATGCTACTGTAATTACAGTATTTGGTGTAACTACCTTGTTGTCATCGCCAGCTTTATCAGAAGAAGTTTACATGATTCGTGGGTTCATGAATGTCTTTTCAGATGGAATGAATGAAATGACGCAAAACCTTAAGAAAAAAGGGGTTCGTGCTAAAACCATTCAAAATGGTAATTGGGGAACGGTAGCAGATGATATTATTAAGCGTTCGAAACACAAAAAAGTATCTTATCCGATAATCATAGCGGGGCATTCGCTTGGCGGTGTTCAGGCCGTGAGTTTTGCCAACAAGTTGGGCAAAGCTGGTGTTCCTACGGCATTGCTTATCGGCCTTGATCCAGGCTTTCCAGTGCCCCCGCCTTTGAGAAAAGGTGCGGAACAAGTTGTAAATTATAAGATTCCTTCAGGTCAAAATTTTCGCAAAGGAACAGGTTTTAATGGTGAAATTAAAACAATTGATGTCTCCAAATATGGCACCGATCACATAGGTATAGACGAAAACAAAACTGTTCAGAAAATGATTCTCCAAGACATAATGAAGCATGTGAAAATCAAAAAGTCAGGTAAAAAAACGACTAGTTAAAATCTGCCAGTAATCGCTAAAAACCTGCCGTTTGATCCTTCAAAGCCCACAGTTTGCATTCTTATTAAAATAGCAAATACAGGGCTTTGACCTTTTGGATAATATGTAACGACATCTGCAAAGTCATATTGCAGCGGGCAGTTTCTGGTTTCTGGTATAGATTTGTCTTCGTGTAATGTAATTGTTCCATCACCATCGCTTGTGCCAATTTTTAATAAGCGAAACCCTTTTACAGAACCAAAAGCATTACAATTCTCACTTGAAGGCAATGTAATTTCTTCTAACCTGAATTCAATCGCATTATCAATCGGCGGAATGACTAGCCTTGGATTTGCGCTGATGCGTTTGGTATCTATGCCCAGTTGAGTAGCGCGATGTGTCGCAACAATATTACCGCGATGTTCAAAACTTTTCATAACGGGGCCAGCTAGTATTCGGACTTCTTCTCGCGCATCAAAGATCGTCTTGGTTTCATCATCCAAACGAGCTTGAAACGGGGAACCAGCCGTCCATTGATCGGTCGCGGTGTCGATTATATAGAGATTTGAGTAAGGAAAACCTGATCCGTCATGAACACCGTATTCCTCAAAAGCAAAAAGACCGCCGTCAAGGGAAAACCCATGAATTTCACGTTTGGCAAAGTCACCTGCGTTGGCAATAAAGCATGCTGATAAGAGCATTAAAATTGAAGTTATAAATGCTGGAAATTGTTTCATCTCATTTTCCTTTCAAAAAACCTATTTAAAGTATTGGTATTTATAGCTTATTTCTGAAATTTTTCGCAATATGCGGGAAATAAGTCGCTTTCTTCAAATTGTGCTGAATACACACCGTTTGCAATTGCGCGTGATGTTATATTAGCCGCATGTGCTGCCATGTCTGTCCAATCGTTCTTTTGTGGAACAATGCCAGACCTACCACTTGCAACCGCAAAAACAAGATCACCATCAAAAGGGGTATGCGCTGGATAGAGTGCGCGCGCAATACCGTCGTGTGCTGCAATCGCTAATCGTTTAGCTTGAGATTTGCTCAGTACAGCATCAGTTGCAATTATTCCAATGGTTGTATTGGAAACACTGGCAGCATTTTCTCTAAATTTGATGTTTATTGTGTCAGGATTGTTTGGCATTTTTGAGGGCAGACCATGGCCACCAAATTCATTCTCCTGTTCAAATATTGCTGCATGAAAATGATGCGTGTCGCCAATTAACGGACTGCCCAAGGCATTTACCGCAAACAATGCACCAATCGTAATCCCACTATCCAGTTTGGCAGATGCTGTGCCAAGTCCACCTTTTAATCCTGCAACCAAAGCGCCTGTGCCAGCACCTTTGCTGCCAATTTTAAATTCTTTTGAGGCGTTTGTTGCGGCTTCATACCCCAACTCACGGTATGGCGGATATTTGCCCCAATCTTTATCACCACCATTAACCAGATCAAATAAAATAGCTTGAGGAACAATGGGAACATGCACTGGTCCAACAGCAAAGCCTCTTCCCATTTCGCGTAAATAAGCTTGAACACCAGAAGCTGCATCCAATCCAAAAGCAGAGCCGCCTGAAAGTACCAATGCATCTATCGCTTCAACTGTATTTTCCGGTGATAAAAGTTCAGTGTCACGTGTTCCTGGCCCACCACCATGAACCGCTACAGAGGCAACCATTGGTTCGTCGCATAAAACAACGGTTACACCACTTTTGAATTTATCATCCTGCGCATTGCCAACCTTAAGCCCTTTGATGTCTGTAATTGAATTTGTAGAGCCACATATATTCATTTAAAAACTTCTTGTTTATTGTGTCGCATCATTGGTTTGAGAAACGGGCGTGAGTTTATCATCCAGCCAGATATGGGGTTTATAAGGGTTGTTCATATTACTACCGTCTGGATTAAATTTAACAATGCCAACGATCGTTTGAAAACTATTGTTTTCAAGGTTTTTAATTGTTTGCTCGGACGTATCGCCCAAAGCAGCCAAAGCCGTCTCAATGGCTGCATATCCTTGATAAATTGCTTCGTCTGGTCTTATCTCACTTTGAACCAAAAGCGTGGTTAGGCTTTGTGTGGCTTCCAATGTGCTTGAAGGCGATTGCATGATAACTTTTGTGCCTTTAGCGAACTGTTGCGGGTTTTCCAAGAATGGTAAAACAGCAAGTTGTTCAGTCGTAATCAGTTCAATTTTGATATCCAGCTCTTGCAGATTGCGCGTTATCGTCACTAAATCTTCTACAGAAGAAGAAGCAATAATTGCAACTGCTACGCCAGAACGTTCTAATCGACGCAATAGGCCAGCTTGTGTGGATTGAGCAGCTCTGAATGTATCAGCAAATTGTGGTCGCACATCAGCTTCATTTAATCGTAAGCGAATTGCATCAGTCATGCTGCGGCCATAGACCGTGCCATCATCTACAATTGCAAATGGTTTATCTCTTAGCTCATCAACGATTATTTTTGAAAATATTTCTGCGGGGGCATCGTCCCCTGGCGACATACGCCATAGGTTCCAATCTTCGCGTTCTCTATCTTTAATCAACCTTGAGGAACGTGCACCGTTTATGAGCAGAGGAATGTTAGCATCGCGCAGTTCATTAGCAAACGTTTGCGCAACGTCATTGCAAAGCATACCTGTAACAATTGCAACAGGTCTGTTTTGTAGGTCCTGAGCAGCAAATTTTGCCAGCCCACTTTCGCAACCATCATCAACGATAAAAAGTTCATGCCCGCTACCAAGTTTTTCCATTGCCAGTTTGGCGCCAGTGGAAAAATTACGTCCAATATCAGCAAAGTCACCGCTTAAAGGAACAGAAAGAGCAATAATTTCTGCCTTAGTCTTAACATTCGAGAATGTAAGCAAGATAGCTGCCATGATTGTTGATATCAAAGCGTTTCGGAAGCATGCTGTGAGTCGTTTAATATTCATATCACTTTGATTTTTAAAACGCTTAATCAATAAATGGAAGCAATTTAAATCATTTATAATCGCTTTAGTCGCAAAAACTTCTGTAGATGTCGAAAATTGCTTGACGTTTTTGTGTGATTGGCTTCACATAGCATCATGTAAGGTTCTCTGAACGGTGTATGAGACATCAGGAGATCAAATGGGAATGCAGAAGGGGATGACCCAAATAGGGGCCTTAATCTGCAGCCGCCCCCGCGACTGTAAGCGGTGAGTGAAGTATCAAGTCCACTGGCGTAAGCTGGGAAGGAGATAAATCACTTGGACCCGTGAGCCAGGAGACCAGCCTGCAGGCTTTGCGTGAGTAAAGTCAAACTTAAAACGGACGGGGTGTTCCGTGGAAGATTAGAGCGATTACTCGACCCTTCTAACGAAATCCCTCCTTCAAAATACAGCTTTTTCCCTTTTCAATTTTGAAAAGGATAAGAAAATGCGATCTATATAACTCTGAAGGGGAATAAAATGAAAAAAACTCTTTTTGGTGCATTGGCACTACTCGCAACTACAGCGCCAGCATTGGCTCACCATCCACTGGCTGGTCAGCCGATGGAAACTTTCTCACAAGGTTTGCTTTCAGGCATTGGTCACCCGCTACTAGGCTTTGACCACCTGTTCTTCGTAATAGCTATGGGCGTTGCAGCACTTTACACTGGCTTTTCTCGTATAGCACCAGCCGCTTACATTGTAGCCATGCTTGTGGGTTGCCTGATGATGGCAAACGGCATTGGCCTTCCTATGAAAGAAGCAGTGATTGGTTTCTCACTTCTAGCTGTGGGTTATATCATTCTTTCTGGTCGTGCGCTTTCAATGGCTGCTGCACTGCCAATTTTCGCAATATTCGGTCTCTTCCACGGTTCAGCATTCGGCGATACACTCGCGACACAAGAAGCGGCAATTGGCGGTTCTGTGCTGATTGGCTACCTTCTGGGATTGGGTGTCATTCAATATGCAATCGCATTGGGCGCTGGTTGGGTTGTGAAAAACATCTTCAAAGCAACTGAAGCAACCGCAATAAATGCGCGTCTTACAGGCGCATTGGTTGCAGGCATGGGCGTATTCCTGACATTGGAAGCAGCAGAAGGCGCTGCATTTGCAGCCCTTGGCCTTGGCTGATACGCTTTAAATATAATTTTTGCATAAGAGGCATGGACTTTGGTCTATGCCTCTTTTTTTATGCCTAACAACGCGCTAGCTTATAGTTCAACATTGTTGGAGATGAGCATGGCGCAATTGCCAAAAAGCATTGATGAAACAGAAACACTTCTAAGTGGCGAGGGCTATGTGGCAGATCGCTCTCTGGCCACGGTTTTGTATCTCGCACTTAAAATGGGCAAACCGCTGTTTTTGGAAGGTGAGGCGGGAGTTGGTAAAACCGAAAT
>CALDZF010000006.1 GCA_937944165.1 uncultured Rhizobiaceae group bacterium
TGTTTTCCATCCAGTGATAATAGGTATTCTCCCAGGTCTTTGGCACGAAGTTTGTGCGCCCTTCCTTGACTGATGAAAGGGCTGGCTTGGCCAGCGTTTCCGCGTCACAGAACCATTGATCCGTCAGCATCGGCTCAATCACAACCTTGGAGCGATCACCAAACGGCTGCATGATCTTTTTGTTTTCTACGAATGGCACTTGTTCGGAAATCTCATTACCGTCTTCGTCTTTGGTCGTGACAGTCGTCATCACCGCAAGGCCTTCGGCATTGATTTCCTCAATGATCTTCTTACGCGCATCAAAGCGATCAAGGCCGCGATAGTCATCCGGTACAAGGTTGATGGAATCAATTATTCCCATACTAAGCCTTAGATTAAATGGGCTTGAGATTGAAGCTCCAGTTGGCTTCATTTCGTCAACTAACCTTTGGGTAATTTCTTCCGCCTGCTCTGCACAATCCGCATAAGACGCACCATCATCGCGCAGGGCGGCTTTGACATCCATAAGGCGATAAAGCGGAATATTGTTACGCTTGGCGACCATATAGTCGTTGAAGTCATGCGCGCCGGTAATCTTTACCGCACCTGAACCAAACTCGGGATCAGGATATTCATCCGTAATAATCGGAATTTTACGACGATGTTCTTTTGGCCCAACCGGAATTTCACAAAGCTTGCCGACGATCGGTGCATAGCGTTCGTCCTTGGGATGAACCGCAACCGCGCCATCACCCAACATGGTTTCAGGGCGCGTGGTGGCAATCGAGATATAATCGCGCTCTTCTGTCAGCGTTACATTCCCATCTTCATCCTTCTCGACATAAGTATAAGTAACCCCATCGGCCAAAGGATACTTGAAGTGCCACATATGGCCGTCGACTTCTTCGTTCTCCACTTCGAGATCAGAAATCGCAGTTTCAAACTTTGGATCCCAATTCACCAATCGCTTGCCGCGATAGATAAGACCTTCATTATAAAGTTCGATGAATACTTTGGTGACAGCCTTCGACAACCCTTCATCCATGGTGAAACGTTCACGTGACCAGTCACACGATGCACCCAAACGTTTGAGCTGATTGAGAATTGTACCGCCAGACTTTTCTTTCCATTCCCAGATTTTATCGATGAAGTCTTCGCGCTTCATGTCGGTACGTTTGATGCCCTGCTCCGCTAGTTGGCGCTCAACCACCATTTGCGTGGCAATACCTGCGTGGTCCATACCCGGTTGCCAAAGCACATCCTTGCCGCGCATCCGTTCAAAACGCACCATGATGTCTTGCAGTGTATTGTTCAGCGCATGTCCCATGTGAAGAGAGCCAGTGACATTGGGCGGTGGAATGACGATGGTAAACGCGTCTTCGCCCTCTTTTTTGCCGCTACCAGCCGCAAAAGCATCTGCCTTGTCCCACTTATCTGCAATTTTAGCTTCAACAGAAGCTGCATCATAATTTTTATCAAGCATGGAAAATTGTGTGCTCTCTCAATAAGTCTAGCGTGCATCGTGTAAACCCAAAACAAGCACGTAAGTCAACATAGCAGCGCTTAAAAACAAAAATGGCCACGACAAGCGCAGCCAATAAAACTGTTTAATATAGTTTCAGAAATTAGCCGCGTGCTACACGTTCAATTTCTTCACGTACCAGACGTTCAACCATATTTGGAAGGTTATCATCCAACCATTCGCGCAACATCGGACGAAGGATTGCCTCTGTCTTTGCATCAATGTCGTCCATAGCACTACGCTTTAGACGATCAAATGCACCAGAAACTTCGCCATTAGCAGTTGGAGACATTAAAGCACCTTTGAAAGCAACCTCTTCTTGCACCATTGTTTCTACCGTGGAAGGAGAAATTTCGGCAGATGTTTCAGCTTCAACCACAGGCTCTGGTGCAGGCATGGCTTCAGCCATTTCAACATGACGCACTTCTGGCTTTGCTACAGCTACAGCGTCTTCCATATCTGGTTCAGCCATTACTTGCTCTTCAACTTTTTCTTGAGATTCTATCATTGTTGTTTCCGCATCTTGTGTTGCATGCTCTTCCGATACTGAACTTGCAATATCACCGAATGATTGTGCTTCTGCTTGTGGCTCAATCATGGTATCTGCTTCAACAGCCTCCGCCGTTGTTTCGATTTTTGCTTCTGCAACATCCGCTGATGCGTTATCATCAGTTGATTGTGCTTCATCTTGCTCATCGGCATCATTAAGTTTAGCAAGCGAAGCAGCCATTGCAGCTGCTTCCTCACCTGATGGTGTATTATCAACAGTAACGTTTTCTACCAGCGCTTCTGGCTCAGCTGTGCGAACTTTATCCAGCATGTCAGACATTTTAAGTGCTGCATCAGCATCACTGGTTTCAGCTTCACTATGAGTTGAACCATTCACAGCAACATTTTCCTGACTATCGGTTTTTGCCATTTCAGGTACCGCATCAGCACCTTCTTCTGAAATTATTTTGCGAATAGAAGACAGAATATCTTCCATTGAGGGTTCTTTTACCGCAGCTTCACCCATTAAACTTCTCCATACCTAAATTATCCCCGTAGAAGTCTTAATAAAGACTCAATACATCGAATCAATATACAACATTTCCCCACAAGAAGAAAATAACTGTTAATGAAAATTAATTCAGCAAAAATAAGAACTTATCACCAGATAAAGTATTTAGCAGAAAGAAAAAATTTTAGTTTCCACTTGGAACGCGCAAACCGAACCATTTATCTTCTACTGCCTTTTGGTGGACTTCTGGCTTATATACGTTGACTTTCAAACCAAGACGACTTGCGTTTAAACGCCCAATTGCTGACATAATGGCATAGCCTGCAACTTTGACGTCACGACTGGAATTTGCCAGTGCGATTTGCGCATTAATAACCTGTGTTTGTGTATCTAAAACATCAAGCGTAGTACGCTGACCAACTTTACGTTCCTCTACAGCCCCTTCAAGCGCCAATTGTGCTGCTTTTAGTTGTTGCTGATTTGCAGAAACGGCCGCTTTAGCGCCTTGATATTGACTGTAAGAAGAAACCACAGCAGCTGTTACACTTGCAACACTTTCATCAACCTGAATACGTGCCTGACCAAGACTTTCCTTATTTTGGCGAATTTGACCCCGTTGCGCGCCACCTTGATAAATTGGAACTGTCAAAGTTGCCGTCACAGATTGATTTTCAGAAACAGAGGCAAAAGTGCTTTGTTCAAAGTTGCGAGTTGCCGATGCTTGCAAATCTACGCGTGGCAACAAACCGCTTTCAGCAGATTTCACATTAAATATGGCTTGATCAACCAAAAACTCTGTAGATCTAATAGCAGGATGCTCGCGTCGTGCAATGTCTTTGCCTGCAACTATTGAAGTTGGGAACTTGCCTTTAACGCCTTTGACAGGAGACAATTTAGCAGGTTTTCTACCTATAATCTGGACATATACTGCTTCGCTTGATCTTAGATTAGCCTCCGCAAGACTTGCAGAAGCTTGTGCAGCAGCGCGACTTGCACGTGCTTGCGCAACATCAGTTCTGGTCGCCTCTCCCACATCAAAACGAGTTTGCTCTGAGCGCACTTGTTCGTCCAGAAACGCAAGACTTTTACGTTGAAAAGCAAGAATAGAGCGATCTCTTAAAACATCAAGATAAGCAGATGCAGCATTGAATAATATATTCTGCTCTGCATTTACTAAGGCTTGTTGAGATGCACTGACAGCAGCTTGTGCTGCGTTTACGTTATTTTTGGTTAAATAACTGTCCCACAGCGTTTGATTTATTACAACGCCAAACCCACCAGGTGCAAGATTGGTTTCAGTACCACTTGAACCACCAACACCGCCTACAATAGCGGCACCAGCGCCAGCTGCATTTGTTGTTGTTCTGGATAAACCAATATTAGCATTGGCTGTGATTGTTGGTCTCAACCCTGACTTTGCAATGGGCACACTTTCATCAACTGCACGCGTTGCGGCGCGTTGAGCGTTTAGAGTTGGATTATTATTATATGCAGCGGCAAGTGCACTGTTGATTGTTTCAGCAAAAGACAAGCCAGTATTAGCAAAAATTATCGCTATACCGACAGAAAATGGGAGAACTCGGCTGCGTTTAGCACCCATACTACGCAAAACAGACATTGTACCCATTACTCCCTCACAGACACGCATGGCGGACGCCATACGAGCAACATACTCAAAACTATTGAAGGGTCAAATCAACTTTAGTTAATATTTGAAATATTTATTTCATAAAATAATTACGGAAGTCTAAAAGGAAAAACTTTTAGCTTTTTCAAAACCAGATAATGGCTTTATTGCGCAATTCATAACCTTACGTTGACTGATTATGCCATCATTTTTTGAATATAATTTCGCAACCGCTGCATTACCAATACCTTCAACACAAACCAAACGCCCGCCTTCACCCATTTGCTCAAGATATATTTCTGGAAGTACTTCTATTGCCCCATCAAAGAAAATTACATCATATGGTGCTTCTTTTGAATATCCGTTTGATAATGCATCATTAAGAACAGCAACATTCATATAACCCAGTTCAGTTAGTTTTTCAGTGGCAAACTTACAAAGTTGGTCATCTTCTTCAATAGCAACTACAGACAGACACAACAAAGAAAAAACTGCAGAAGAATATCCCGTCCCTGCTCCAACGATTAATACTACATCGTTATTTTCAACACCAGCCAGTTGAGCAAGCTTTGCAAAAGACGCAGGCTGCATTAGATATCGATTATTTTTTGTAATTGGATTAAGTGCTAAATCTTCATCGATATAAGCAAGCAATCTTTTATCTTCAGGGACAAATTCTTCGCGTTCCACACGAAGCATGGCAGATATAAGTTCATGCTCAGTTACATCACAGGTACGAACCTGACAATCAACCATATTTTCACGTGCATGTTCAAAATCTATCATCGTAGCGATTTCCCTATTACGGTCATTTATCACACTAAAATACGCAAGGATATGTGGATATCCAAAACTGGAGGCATCGCCCGGAATCGAACCGGGGTTGACGGATTTGCAATCCGCTGCGTCACCACTCCGCCACGATGCCAACCGAGGCCTTCATCAAGGCTTTATGAGCAACTGTCAAGATGAAAAACGGGATAATTTGTACAAGCCAGTAAATTTATTTGATCCAATGAGCATTTGGTAGAATCATTCATGTATTTTCTACGCTCAGAACCTGTGTTATAGAAATTTTCATACAAAAAAAGATTTTAAATTTGGTCTATCCTCTCTTTAAATTTACTTGTGCAACATTAATATACTTGCGAAGTGGTTATAATTAAAATTTTCTTCAGATACCTTTTAGGAAAAACCTTGCGCAATTTATTAAAATTAAAAACGACATCAATAATAATAACATCATTATTGGCTTTAACATTTTCACATCAGGTTTATGCAGAAAGAGGACAAGTCGTCAGAGCAAGCTCTAATGGTCTATTACAATGCCAGTCATTGGATGCATTAAATACGCCTAGCTGGACTGCTCGTATAAGAGGCTCACTGTTAGATGGTGGCAAAGGTGGTGTAGATTATAGATTTAGAATCACATCCTGTTTTGCCACTCAAGATGAATGCCTTAAATACATAAAAAACATCGATCAAACGATAGATGGCGTAGATCGCATTAGATCACGCACTTGCAGCCCACGCGCTTAATACTAAACTTTTTATAGCAATATAAGAGAAGTGGCTCCCCGGGCCGGATTCGAACCAGCGACCAATTGATTAACAGTCAACTGCTCTACCACTGAGCTACCGGGGAACGTGCGGGCATATAACAAGGCAAATACTGATTTGCCAAGCACAATTTTCAATTTTAAGCGTTTATTTTCAAAATAAATCAATAAGCGATATTATTTAAACAAAAAGGCCTGCTAGCGTTTCTACAAGCAGACCTTTTATGTAACTTTTAATCGAATACTAGAACAAGCCTTGTACATCACCATTTTCATCAAGCATAATAGCTTCTGCAGATGGTGTTCTTGGCAAGCCTGGCATAGTCATGATCTCACCACAGATAGCAACAATAAAGCCTGCCCCTGCTGATAAGCGTACTTCTCTTACAGGAAGTGAATGGCCAGTTGGTGCACCTCTAAGATTTGGATCTGTTGAGAATGAATATTGTGTCTTCGCCATACACACCGGAAGATTACCATAACCAGCATCTTCCCATTGCTTCAGTTGATCACGAATCTTCTTATCCGCAAGAACCTCATCAGCACGATAAATTTCTTTTGCAACAGTTTCAATTTTATTAAAAAGGCTCATATCGTCTGGATATAGCGGTGCATATTGTGCTTGCCCACCATCAATAATCTCAACAATCTTGTGAGCAAGTTCTTCTGTACCTTTTGAACCATGCGCCCAATGCTTG
This sequence comes from uncultured Rhizobiaceae group bacterium, assembly GCA_937944165.1. Classification (GTDB taxonomy): domain Bacteria; phylum Pseudomonadota; class Alphaproteobacteria; order Rhizobiales; family Rhizobiaceae; genus JAALLB01. The sequence goes on from CALDZF010000006.1 coordinate 6,386, forward strand.
CAAAGAATAGCTTCTGTACCTTGTGTTGCTACATAGTCTTTAACTGCTTGCACTTCAGCATCTGTATCTGTCACAAAGTGATTGATAGCAACAACAGCTGGCACACCAAACTTTTTCATATTGGCGATGTGGCGTCCAAGGTTTGAACAACCATCATTCACTGCTTGAACGTTTTCACTGTTAAGATCAGCCTTGGCAACGCCACCGTTCATCTTCATCGCACGAACCGTGGCAACAATAACAACAGCTTCAGGTGCAATGCCTGCTTTACGGCATTTGATATTCATGAATTTTTCAGCACCGAGATCAGCACCAAAACCAGCTTCCGTTACAACATAGTCAGCCACTTTGAGCGCTGTTTTTGTAGCAACAACCGAGTTACACCCATGCGCAATATTGGCAAATGGCCCACCATGCACGAATGCAGGATTATTTTCTAATGTTTGCACAATGTTTGGCTGCATTGCCTGTTGTAGCAATACAGTCATTGCACCATCTGCTTTAATATCGCGTGCGTAAACTGCCGAGCGGTCTCTTCTATAAGCAACAATAATATTGCCCAGACGTTCTTTAAGGTCGTCAAGGTCTGTTGCCAAGCAAAGAATAGCCATAACTTCTGAAGCAACTGTAATGTCAAAACCTGCTTCACGCGGGAAACCGTTTGCAATACCACCTAGCGAAGCTGTAATTTGACGAAGCGCCCTATCGTTCATATCAATCACACGACGCCATACAACGCGGCGTGTATCGATCTCAAGCTCATTGCCCCAGTAGATATGATTATCAATCATTGCAGATAAAAGATTATGAGCAGATGTAATTGCGTGGAAGTCACCTGTGAAGTGTAGGTTCATCTCTTCCATTGGAACGACTTGAGCATAACCACCGCCAGCAGCACCGCCCTTCATGCCAAAGCACGGACCAAGTGAAGCCTCGCGAATACAAATCGCTGCCTTTTTGCCAATTGCGTTCAAACCATCGCCAAGACCAACGGTTGTTGTTGTCTTACCCTCACCAGCAGGTGTTGGGTTAATAGCAGTTACAAGAATTAATTTGCCGTCTTTGTTTTCCTGCACGGATTTAATAAAATCCTCAGAAACCTTTGCTTTGTCATGGCCAAACGGTAAAAGATCAGCAGAAGGAATGTCCAACTTAGCACCAATCTCCTGAATAGGTTTCTTATTCGCCTCACGGGCAATTTCAATATCACTCTTAACACTCATTTTATCCTCCAATTCAGACAACCAAGTCTACAATTTAGTTAGCAACTATACTTTATTCATAACAGTAAACATTTTTTACTGAAAATAAAGCCAAAAATATCTCTTTTGGAAAGCACCTGCCCGCGGCTTACTTCGTGCACAGGCGACAGCATAGTTGCTATCTGCATTTCTTAGTCGGGAACTCTGTCCGATAAATCTCATTTAACATACAAGGGCGAAGGCGCAAGTCGCTTTTCGTCAAAATTTGTCTTATTTTCGAATTAAACTGTAGGTTCAAGACTTATTAATGTTCATTTCAAATATCTCGATTTGTTTTGATACACCTTGCAGATTATGCTCACCAAGGGATTTCCATTGATCCGGATTAATTTGTGCAAATGACTCTGCTGCCAAAATAATAGGATCAAGCTTTTTGGTAAGGTTTTCTATTCTTGCTGCTTCGTTTACTGCTGGCCCAATAACAGAAAATGCAAGTCTTGAAGGAATACCAATATTACCGAACATAACTTCACCTACATTGATACCTATTCCATATTTAAAGACATCTAATCCCAGTTTTTCACGTTTTTTATTAATCTCATCAGCCAATTTACAAGATGCAAGTAACGCAGTTTGCGCAGTATCAGCGGCAACTTTTAAATCTTGTTCAGTTTCATACGGAAAAATACCAAGCACAGCATCCCCAATAAAGTCGAGTATTTCCCCACCATTATCAATAATAGGTTGTGCAGTTGCGGTGAAATATGAATTCAGAAGATCAAAATAATCCTTTGCTGGCATTATTTCAGCAAGATGTGTAGAATTACGTAAATCGGAATACCAAATGACGGCTTGTGTATTCTGTCCATCCCCCCTTCTAATTTGACCATCCATAACACTACTACCGGCTCTCTGACCTAAATATGTTAGCGCTATATTGTTGGATATTCTAGATTGGATTATGACCTTACAGGCAACCGCAAATCTTCTTTGCAGTTTTTGCATTGCAACTAAATCTTCATCAGAAAAACGGGCTTCATTGTCAGTAGACCATGTTACTAAAATACCACGATCATTTTCCCCATCGCGTATTCTGAATGAAGTGCCATCCAGTTTAGTCGACATGACTATGAAGTCTGTATACCCCTGTTTGGCCAATTCAGAAATAATAGGAAAATCCAATAATTTATTTGGGCCAGTCATCTCACGCCGTAACGTATCCAAATTATTATCAACAACATGCTTGAGTGGACTTTCAGTCCAATCTAAAGAGGCTTTGTCTTGATGTTCAAATTGCTCAAGTACAGCTTTATTACCTTCAGACCATAATACAGTCTCAGCCTGAAACAATGGATGAAGTGTCGGCCAAAACAAACGAGCTCTTGTTACAGGAATACCAACTGCGGACATTCTCAGGCATAATGTTTCGAATAATTCGGTTATATCCGGATTGCCCAAAGCCTGATCAATAAGCCATTCGCGAATTGGAGAAATTAATGCTTGGTGGCTCATAAATTATTTCCTAATGCAATGTGTAATATTACACATACTATGAGTCGCGATAAAAATAATATTCACAAAGAGTTTTAGCTAAAACCTTTTCACGCTAAAATTTCATGCTATCATTAATTCAATAATCAATATGCTTTCGCTTTTATATCCTAAGCTAATTTAAGAAGACATACATGGAGAGAAATCTCTTAAAATACATATGGATGCATTCACGAAGTGATCAGTTATGGATGCTGGTCATTATTCTTGCTTCAATGCCAACCTACTTCCTCAGTCTGGAATTACCAAAGAGAATTGTAAACAACCCAATTCAAGGTGTTGGTTTTGAAACGCCTGGCGCCACAAGCAGATTTTTAGAAACCCATCTGCCCTTTGGTGAAACCATATTTGGCGAACCTGTTTTATTATTCTCAGGTTTTGAATTGGAGCGTATAAGCTTTTTATTCGCTCTATCAATAACATTCCTTCTGCTCGTAGTCGCAAATGGTCTTTTTAAACTCTATATCAATACATACAAAGGCCGTATGGGCGAACGTATTTTGCGCCGAATGCGTTATGAACTTTTTGATCGCGTAATGCGCTATCCTTTATCACGCTTTAGAAGAACAAAAGCCTCCGAAGTTGCAACCATGATTAAGGATGAAGTCGAACCAATGGGTGAATACATTGGGGACGCTTTTACACAACCACTCTTTCTTGGTGGCCAGGCACTTGTTGCACTATTATTCATATTCTTACAAAACTTTTGGCTTGGCGTTGCAACATTCGTCGTCGTAGCATTCCAGGCATGGCTAATCCCATTACTCAGAAAACGCCTTATTGAATTACAAAGACAACGCCAAATTGAAGCGCGCAAATTTGCGGGAAGATTGGGTGAAATTGTTGAAGGTGTCCAAGACATGCACACCAACGACACTACGAATTACCACCGTGCTGAAATCACGAAAATACTAAGTGATTTATTTTTCATACGCTTTGAGCTTTTTCAAAGAAAATTCATGGTAAAGTTCATCAACAATTTCCTAATCCAGTTTCTGGCCTTCTTTTTCTATGCTGTTGGTGGTTATCTTGCGATTAAAGGAACACTTGATATTGGTCAGTTGATTGGTGTGATCGTTGCTTACAAAGATTTACCAGCGCCAGTTCGCGGACTAATCGATCAAGACCAAAAGCGTTTAACTGTAGAAGTGCGGTACGCACAAATTATCGAGCAATTTTCTACCGGCACGCTACGTAACCCGCAGTTGCAAACATTGCCTGAAGGGGAAATCCCTCACATCACAAAAGGTTATGAAATTAACCGTCTTACCGTGTTGGATGATATGGGCACTCCACTAATAGAATCAACTAATGCAGAAATAGGGGCAAAAGAAAAGATTGCAATTATTGGAGATTTTAGCAGTGGCGCATCTAATTTTGCAGAAGTATTAGCAGGTATAACCTCATCAAATAGTGGGCGTATTATACTGGATGGCAGCCCTATTGAAGAACAACCTGAATATCTTTTAGGGCGACGAATTGGCTATATAGATGGCAGCACTTACTTTCCGCAAGGAAGCATTTTGGATGTTATGACATATGTATTAAAAAACCAACCCGTTTCTGACAGAAAAGAAAACAAAACAAGTGCTTTGGAAGAATTTGAAACGCAGCGCTCAGGAAATTTCAAACACGATTTCAACAAAAACTGGCTCGATTACAAACGCATAGGTTTTGACAATGAAGACCAAATGATTGAGCACATACGTGAAATACTGATTAAAATAAAAATGGAAAACGACATTCGTTCGTTTGGATTACGCGGCACTTTAGATTCAAATCTGTATCCTGAACTTACACAATCAATTCTTGAAGCTAGGGAACAATTCAGAAATCGTTTAGACAAACTGGGTTTTTCTGATTTCGTGGAACCATTTGACCCTGCCAAATATAACAATCAATCATCAATAGGCGAAAACCTATTATTCGGCACTGCTATTGACAAAGAATACAAGTTAGAAAACCTACCAGAAAACAATTTGGTATTATCTGTTCTAAGAGAAGAAGGCCTTGAAGATGCATTCTATGAGTTGGGTAAAAACGTTGCTGAGACCACATTAGAACTTTTTGGCGATCTAGACATAGAAGATCCTTTCTTTGACCAACTAACCTATATGCAGGCAGATGAGTTACCCGAATACAAAGAAATTTTGACTCGTATTGGGGATAAAAGCCAAGGTGATATAAGTGCAAAAGACCGCCTTATGATTATGCGCTTACCCCTTGCTTATATAGAAGAACAAAATCGATTAGGACTTTTGACAGAGGCACTGAAAACCAAAGTTCTGAATGCAAGAGTGAAATTACGCAAAAAGCTTGAAACGCTTCCTGAAATGCCTATCGGTTTTTATGAAACCAATACCTATAATTCTGCGGCATCAATACAGGACAATGTCCTGTTGGGACGCATATCTTCAACCGTGCCAGAAGGTAATGAACGGGTAACAGAAGCCATCCGTGATTTGCTTGAAGAAATGGAATTGACCGACGATATATTTAATATCGGACTTACATTCAACATAGGCTCTGGCGGAAAACGTTTATCAGACATCCAACGTCAAAAGCTTCATCTTGCACGCGCAATGCTTAAAAAGCCTGACATTTTAATTATCAACCAAGGCATGAACACACTAAGTCTTAAAGAACAATCCAATATTATAAACGTTGTTAAACAATGGGCTGAGGAAAATAATTCAGGTCTAATCTGGGTTCCAATGAGCCCCTCTTTTGCTGAACATTTCGATCGTGTATTAATATTTGATAGCGGTGAATTAGTTGCAGACGACAGCGCAAAAGAAATTATAGCAAACAACGAAACCTACAAAACACTAACTGCATGAGCTATAATCTGCGCTCAGGGGTAAGGAGAACACAATGTCGACATTAAATGAAGAAGTGGAATTACTTCGCAAAATACCTCTTTTCTCCGCTATTGATCCGGGCAAACTAAAATTGCTTGCCTTCGCTTCAAACAGAAAAATTTACAACAAAGACCAAGATTTATTCAAGCAAGGAGATGCAGGAGATTCTGCCTTTGTTGTCATAACAGGAAAAGCAGATATTATTGTTCACACTGATACTAAAGAAGTTATCGTTGCAACAATCAGCGAAAATGAAATTATTGGTGAAATTTCCATCTTGTGTGAAATTCCTCGTACTGCAACCGTAAGGGCTAAAGAAGACCTTGAAGTGCTAAAAATAAAGAAAGAACATTTCCTTGGTTTGGTGTCTCAAGTGCCAGAACTTGGAATTGAAATAATGCGTGAATTAGCTTCACGTCTGCAAAAAACAACAGGTGAACTAGGTGAAGCGCGTAAGGAATTAAGTTCAGCAAAATCAGTTTAATTCCAAAGCAAAAATAACACATGGCCGATAGCATGAAACATAAATTTGAAGTTACTTTTTGGGGTACCAGAGGAACATTACCTGTTTCTGGTGCACCATTTGTGCGTACTGGAGGCAATACAAATTGCATCGAGATTACATGCGATGATCATACAATTATTATTGATGGCGGCACTGGCATCAGAGAACTTGGAAGCAAGTTAGTAGCAGCTAAACCTAACCAGAAAATTCACTTAATGCTTACCCATGCCCATTATGATCATGTAGAAGGAATACCATTTTTTGCTCCGTTTTTTAATGAAAACAGCCAAATTAATATTAATTGTGGCGTACTAGAAGGATGTCGATCGACCTCAGAATTAATGCAAACATTCATGACGCGTCCGTTCTTTCCGGTTGGCCCTGAAGTCTTTTCGGCTCAAATCAATTATAATACTTTGGAAGACAATTGCGTTTTTAAAATTTCAGATGATATAAAAGTTAGTACAGTGCCAATGAACCACCCTGGAAATTCAACGGGCTACAGAATAGACTTTGCGGGAAAATCATTTGCTTGCATAACAGATACGGAACATACCCCAGGCACTCACGATGAAAACATATTGCGATTAATTGATAATGTCGATGTGTTTTCATATGACTGCAGTCTAACCGACAACGAACTTCCAGATTTTCAAGGTTATGGACACTCAACATTTGAAGAAGGAGCACGTTTGGCAAAACTAGCCAATGCAGGCTCAATGAGAGCTTCACATCATATGCCTTTTAGAAACGATGATGAACTTGACGCAATTGAAAAACAATTAAAACAACAAGAACCATTAAATGCGATTGCAAGAGAAGGTGATATTATAAAATTATAATTCTAATTTGAAACAATTCCCTACATGCAAGCGTAACTTGAAAAACACAGAAAATGTTTGCACTTATTGTTGTAAGCTATTGAAACTAAAATAAGTTATGCGCATAAAGATATAAAAGTCATAAGGTATCCAATAATATAATGAAAATCGCGGTAATTGGGTCTGGCATTTCAGGCAACTCGGCAGCATGGGCATTATCAAAAAATCATAATGTAACCGTATATGAAAAACGAGACCGCTTGGGAGGACATTCAGCCACAATGGATGTGGAATACGGGAATAAAACAATTCCTGTAGATACTGGTTTTATAGTTTATAACGAGAACAACTACCCTAATCTTATTAATTTATTTGACCATCTTGATGTAAAAACAGAAGCTTCTGATATGGAATTTTCTGTTTCATTGGATAATGGTAAAATTGAATGGAAAGGTGGTAAAAAACTATCTGGTGTATTTGCTCAGCCGACTAATATTTTCTCTCCCAGTTTTTTAAAAATGCTACGAGACATCTTTCGTTTTAATGAACGTGCAAGAAACGACTTACAAAGTGGCGCGCTATGCGGTTTGACCCTTGATGATTATTTAAAAAAATCAGGTTTTTCTAACAAATTGAAAAACGACTACCTTATCCCCATGACTTCAGCAATTTGGTCGACTCCTTCAACAAAAATGTTGGACTTCCCGGCTGAAAGCTTAATTCAATTCATGAAAAATCACTCACTTATTCAAAAAACACGCCCAAAATGGCGCACGGTTTCAGGTGGCAGTCGCGAATATGTAAAGAAGCTTACGCAAGATACAAACGCTAATTTTCGTAAAAACACAGAAGTAACATCGGTCACACGAACCAATGAAGGCGTTTTAATTAAAGACATAACGGGACATGAAGAACTGTATGACCAAGTCATTATGGCTTCACACTCTGATCAATCCTTAAAAATATTAAAAGATGCATCCGAAGAAGAATACAAAATCCTTTCAGCCGTTCAATATGTAAAAAATGACGTTTGGCTACATAGAGATAGCGGCCTTATGCCAAAGCGTAAAAAAGCTTGGGCTGCATGGAATTACTTAGGAAATAAAAACGTCATGGATGACCGTGATGTTTCTGTTACCTATTGGATGAACAAGCTACAAAATATAGACGAAGCATACCCATTATTCGTAACTCTAAATCCAATAAAAGAACCCAAACCAGAATTAACATTTTCCCGCTATGATTATTCACACCCGCTGTTTGATACAGCGGCCATTGAAGCACAATCAAAACTGGGTACGATTCAAGGCGTCAACAGTGTATGGTTTTGTGGTGCATGGACCGGGTTTGGGTTCCACGAAGACGGCCTTAAATCAGGCCTCGCAGTTGCCCGGGCATTAAACGGCATTGTACCATGGTCAGAACCAGCTTATCCTGATAGCGCAAACGTAAATAACAAAACTATAAAAATGCAGGCAGCAGAGTAATACTATGACGCCTACCATAGCCAATACGGATAATACGATTTCTCCTGCCGTAAGTTTATATTTTGGCAAAGTCATGCATGCACGTTTAAAACCCAAACTGCATAGATTTAACTTCCGTATATTTTCCCTCGTAATAGATATTGACCGCTACGAAGAAGCAGCTAAACAAAGCCGTTTCTTTTCAGTTAATAAGACTGGGCTAGTTTCTTTCCATGAAAAAGACCATGGAACAAGAGATGGCTCTAGTTTGCGCGTTCACATCGACAAATTATTACATGATGGTGATATGCTCTCGCCCGCTAGAATTTTGTTATGGTGCAATCCACGTATTTTAGGATACACATTCAATCCATTATCCATTT
>CALDZF010000007.1 GCA_937944165.1 uncultured Rhizobiaceae group bacterium
TTGCGCAAAAAAACATCCACTTGCTCTTTCCAAAAATGAAACCACCAACTTGGAAGAACTTACGAAATATAATTACATTAACCGTGAATATGTTGATGAGATCGAAGGCTTAATACCGCCAGAACAGTTTATCTTTACAGCCATTGCCAGACATATGGAGGGTTTAATTCTGTTACTTTTAACAGGAAAATACTTTGGCTACTTACCCGACCACACAGCGGCTCCATGGGTAGAGAGAGGAAAGCTTGTTCGTATAAACGCTCCAGGATCAGAACGAACAGGTCAGTTCATGATCGTTAAACGCAAAGACAAACAACAAACCAGAGCAATGATGGAGCTACTGTCTATTCTATCTGAAGTTTAACAGCGCAAAGGTATAAACATCGTATTCTAATGATGTGGACTTAAAATCTATCTAATACAACACGATAATATTCTTGCTACTAATTGATCCACGGTTGTCGAAAATCAGAAGATAGAAAAACAGAGGTTCAGTAAGAATGGTTGATTTGGCTTGGTATGATTTAATAGGAGCAACTGGAGCTGCAATTATTGTTACAACATACATGCTTTTACAGCTAGGCAAGATCAAAAGTGACGGCTTAAGTTACTCGGTACTTAATGCAATTGGTGCTGGATTAATCTTGTTTTCACTTTATTTCAAATTCAATCTGTCAGCATTTTTAATTGAGTTTTTCTGGGTAATGATTAGCGCTTACGGTATTTATAAATACTTTCAAAAATCAAATAGCTCGAGAAATTGAATATGAAATAAGATCATAAAATTCGTCAATCAACGGCACGCGCAATTCTGCAACAAGGCCGCTAAATATAACAAAAAAGATGAGCTAAACTACCCCTTAAGCAACTTTATCAACTTGTCCATTAGGTGTCGATGAATTAAATCTACCGACACATAATTAGCAATAGTTTGTTTTTTATAATTGAAGACAAATATTGCCTGTTATGATACTTGTAAGAATGTAAAATTTATCAACCATAAGAAAACTAGCGGGGGTTTTGTCAAATGTTGAGTAATTCCGATCTTGTGGAATTAACTGAACTTCGCCGAAAATTACATCGCAGTCCTGAACTATCTGGTGAAGAGGTTGAAACCGCCAGGACTATTGTCAAAGCACTAGAGTTACTATCCCCAACAAAGATTTTAACTGGCCTTGGAGGACATGGTGTAGCTGCAATATTTGATAGTGACAACGAGGGTTCAACAGTCCTGTTTCGTGCAGAATTGGACGCACTGCCTATCCAAGAACAGTCTGATAATTCTTGGGCTTCCGAAATCCCAAACAAAGGGCATCTGTGTGGCCATGATGGACATATGATGTTTTTAATGGGATTGGGTAGAATATTATCACGCAACCCTGTTGAAATAGGCCGTGTAGTTTTGATGTTTCAACCTGCAGAGGAAGATGGAAGTGGCGCACGTGCGGTAGTCGCAGATCCTGCATATCAGCAAATAAAAGCTGATTGGGCATTTGCTATTCATATCGAGCCGGGGCGTCCATGGGGATATGTTTCAACGCGCACAGGGTTAGTAAATTGCGCCTCGCAAGGACTGCAAATTAAACTGACCGGAAAGACTGCTCACGCAGCAGATCCTGAAGACGGTATTTCGCCAGCACAAGCAGTAACCAAGATAGTTCCAGCACTTGAGGCTTTGGGCAATGGCGGTCAACTTGATGATGATTTTCGTCTTGTAACAGTTACGCATTTTAAGGTTGGGGAACCGACTTTTGGCATAGCACCAGGCGAAGGAATGATTTATGCCACGCTGCGCACTGCTCATGACGAAGCCATGGCAGGAATAGCAGAAGACGCACGCAGACTTGCTACAAAAGTAGCTCAAGAAGCAGGGTTAAAGATTGAATTTGGTGTGTTTGATAATTTTGCTGCGTCCATTAACAATGGCGAAGCAACTTGCATAGCAATAACCGCTATGGATACACTTGGAATTAAAAATGATGATTTTGGCTTACCCATGCGCGCATCAGAGGATTTCGGTGTATTTGGCTGGGATGCAAAAGCTGCAATGCTTTGTATGGGACCTGGCGAAAATTATCCAGCACTTCACACGCCCAATTATGATTTTCCAGATGATTTGATACCAGTGGGTGTATCAATTTTTGAACAAATTACACGTGATTTACTCGGACGTGCATGATATTTCAATTTTGATTAAACAGAAGCTGTCTAACCACCATCAACTCTTAGGTTTTGTCCAGTGATATAGCTAGGCTCAGGACCTATTAATTTGGTTAAAATGGTTGGGACAAGTTTTTGCGGATAATAGGCGTGAGATGCAGTAAACATCTTGGTTTGCAAGGCGAGACAACGCATTAGCCCGTGAAAACCTGCCCAATCCACCTAACCGATCTGGAGGACGTTTGTTACGACTGCGAACTACAGCGTTAAAGCCTTTGACTGGGGATAAACCCCACTCTGCAAGATTTGTCTTATATTTCTTGCCATAAAAAACGCCATTTCAATCAAATTAATAGGTCTTGAGCCTAGTTATAAACCTCTTTAAACAGCTCTATGTTATCTTCAGCACCTTCCAGCATAAAGACCACACCCTCTTCAACAAATTGGCGATCCAGGACAGACAGATGGTAAAGCTTTATTTGGCGTTCAATTTCTGATGACTGTGCAAAACTTGCTTTAAACTCATACTGGATAATACGTTGCCATTCAACAAGGTTAGCTTGCTCAATCGCAAGGCTAGCCGCACCTGCATAAGCTCTTGCCAAGCCACCTGTGCCGAGCTTTGTACCACCAAAATAACGCGTTACAATAACACCTGTATTAATAAGATTAGCGCCAATAAGCGTTTTTAAAACTGGCATACCAGACGTGCCAGCTGGTTCACCATCATCTTTGGCACTTTCATTAATCTGGTTAGTTTCGGAAATTTTACGAAAAGCAGTCACATGATGAGATGCTTTTTTATGCTCCTGTCTTAATTCTACAAGCAAATCGTCAAATAAATAAATTGGAACCAAATGCGCAATGAAACGAGATTTTTTCTCTTCCAACTCAGCCTTGAAGGTCTTTTCTAAAGTTAAAAACTTCAATAAATAATCCGTTCAGATATGAAATTCACCGACCAGGAAGCGAAACTTTAATTTCCTTACCACCAAGTCCATGCACCAGATCATTAGCGCGCACAATAACAGTTTTGATGCCTATCGGTATAGTTGCGTTACCAGAACGTGTAAAAGGCTGCTCATTAACATGAGGATGCGCTAAAATGCGTGTTCCATAGACAGTGCCATCTTCACCCACTACTTCCCATCTATTCGCAAAATGTTCCCAACCTGTATCTGCATGTTTGACAGCAACCGAGAAATTAAACTTCTCACCACTACCTGTTACCTTAACATCAACAACATCAGCTTCACCCGCAAATGCTGAGGTTGAAAGTGTGGATAAAAAAAGAACAGCTAGCAGCTTTCGCATAGTTTTCTCCAAAATAATCAAATACCCTTGCGTAAAACCAAAGCCTTATGCAAAAAACATTACAAGTCAATTCTTGTAACAAATGGATTCGAATTATGGCATCAGGCTCGAAGAAAGTCATCTATGCAGCAATGATTGGAAATGGATTAATTGCCATTGCCAAATTTATTGGCGCAAGTATCACAGGTTCCGCAGCAATGCTTTCAGAAGGCATTCACTCGGTTGTTGATACAGGCAATCAGGGTTTGTTGCTTTATGGTATTGCACGATCTAAGCGACCAGCAGATGAAAAACACCCATTTGGCTATGCTTCCGAGATTTACTTTTGGGCTTTTATTGTAGCCATTTTAATATTTTCAATTGGCTCAGGTATTTCCATTTATCACGGTGTCGAAAAAGTATTGCACCCGCATCCTATTGGCGATCCGACAATCAATTATATCATTTTAATACTGGCAATGCTTTTCGAAGGCGTTGCTTGGTGGATTGCCTATAAAGAATTTAATACATTGAGAGGCAAGAAAGGCTTTTTTGAAGCTGTGAGAGATTCAAAAGACCCAACTGTTTTCACAGTTCTTTTTGAAGATACTGCTGCAATGCTAGGCCTTTTTGTAGCGCTAGTAGGTATATGGATATCAGTTACCTTCAACCTACCAGTAATGGACGGTGTGGCTTCTATCATAATCGGAATAATTCTTGCAGGTACTGCATTATTATTAGCATTAGAGACCAAAGGGCTATTAATTGGTGAATCAGCAGCACCTGAGATTGTTGAAGACATTAAAAAAATTGTAAATGAATATGAAACAATCATAGCATTAAATGAAATAAGAACCTTGCACCGTGGGCCAAATGACGTGCTTCTTGCGCTATCAGTAGACTATCGTGATGATGTTTTAGCCGGCGAAGTAGAGCGTACAAACACGTTGTTGGAAATTGTTATTAAAGAGAAATATCCCGTTGTGAAACGGCTTTTCCTGGAAGTGCAAAGTGCAAAAGATCACAAAGATGAACTAATACGCGCAGAACAAGCACGCAAAACAGAGAATGAATAATTGTTTAGATCTTATTCTGTATAAATGATTCTGTTTTTCTTCTTTGGCTTTTCTGACTTTGGATTACATTTTTCCAATTGGTAATCCCAGTAAAAACCTTTTTTGCAACTTTGCCTAGTTGATCCAGCATTGTTAGCAAACGCTTGCGCAGATAATGCCAATAAAAGCACCAATGACAGGCTGGCGAACAATAGAAACTGAAATGTTTTATTATATATGAAAATCATGATTGATCTTTTAATTGTATCGATGTCCAAGTTATATAGTCATAATCTAATACTGTATAACCTTTAACAAGTAACATGAAATAAGAAGTTGGTGACTGGCTTTTCAATTTACGACAAAAACCCACAAACCGCATTTCGTTCAACTTAAAGCTAATCGATTATATAAACCAGGGAGAGAAAAGTTTATTTGTTAAGGCAGTTTTGTGAGTTTTAAGTCAGGTTTAAATCTTTGTACTTGTGCAAAATTAATAGCTACTTTTTTCTACACACTTTTTTTCCTTTTTGTCCCAACGTTCATCAAGGGCACATTGTTTACGCTCTTCTTTTGCTGCAAATGTTAGAGTTGGAGTGGATAAAGAAAAGCTGGTTGTTAGAGCTATTGCCATAAACATATTTTTGTGTATTTTTTTCATCTTCTCATCCTTGATAATTATAATAATATCCTAGACTTTGAAGTAATATTTATCCAATCAACTCAAATGGAAAAAATGTGATTAAAAAAGTTATTTTGTAAATGAATAAAACTTAAAACAACATTTCTATCAGTGATGTTTGTTTTTGCTTATTTCGCCATTACAAGCCAAACTTGTATTACCTTATATAAAATTTTGTTGAACTGGCTATAATTTTACTGAAATAGCAAATACCATAACCAAATAAGATTCATTATTCAGTATGGCGAATATAATGCGCAAAAGTAACAAGGGCAAAAAAGCTAATTCTAAAACAAAAGCCAAAGTATCAACGGCTGCCAAAAACTCCCCTGACATAAAAAAGCGAAACTTTTTATCAAAGATAAGAAATGCTTCAATTGGTTTAGTCATTGCAGGCGGCATAGGCTTTTATTTTTATAGCGCTTATCAAAAAGATTTAGAAGAAAAAGATCTAACCAAGATTGGCAAAGGCACTCCTTATGTTGTGCAAATTCATGATCCAAACTGCCCCGTTTGCACTGCCTTACAAAAACAAACAAGAAGTGCATTGTCGCAGTTTGATAAAAATAAACTAGGTTATTTGGTTGCCGACATAAAAACCAAAAGAGGTCGGGAGTTTGCGAATAAATATCAAGTGCCGCACATAACATTATTGCTGTTCGACGAACGCGGACGATTAAAGCAAACGCTACAAGGAATGCGACAGGAAGCAGATTTAACACCAATTTTCGCTACAATCGCAAAAAGGCGTTAAATTATAGCGTTACAAGGCCGAAAGCCTAAAACGGTATCTCGTCGTCAATATCACCACCTGACGGGCCGCCAAAGCCTCCACCTTGGTTTCCGCCGCCCATTTGACCTTGACCGCCACCTGATGAACCAGATTGACCAAAGTTTCCGCCACCTTGGTCATAGCCTCCGCCGCCGCCCTGATTATCATTGCGACCATCAAGCATGGTTAGAACACCATTATAATTTTGTAACACAACTTCGGTTGACCAACGGTCTTTACCTTCATTGTCTTGCCACTTGCGGGTTTGAAGTTGACCTTCGATATAAACCTTCGATCCCTTTTTAACATAGTTCTCAATGACACGGCACAAACCTTCGTTAAACACCACAACACGGTGCCATTCGGTTTTCTCACGGCGCTCACCTGTATTTTTATCTTTCCAGCTATCAGAGGTTGCAATACTAAGGTTAGCAATTGGCCGCCCATCTTGCGTGCGTTTAATATCAGGATCTGCTCCCAAATTACCAATCAAAATGACCTTATTGACACTGCCTGCCATGATACTCTCCAATAACAAACGCATTTAAGCGCTATAATATAAAAACTTTCCGTGTACTTTGCCCTATTTGGCTTGCAAACTCGACCGCCAGCTTTATCTATCCACATATAACAGTCAAAACTATTTGTTCTTATTATGTTCTTTTTTATATTATATTACAAGTAAGAATCAAAAAAGCCTTCTCTCTTGTGGATAATCATATGGTAGACCTTAAAAATATTTCTGTGCGTGGCGCGCGCGAACATAACCTGAAAAACATCGATATAGACCTCCCCCGCGACAAGCTTATCGTAATCACAGGTCTTTCAGGTTCAGGCAAATCCTCACTCGCCTTTGATACCATCTATGCCGAAGGTCAGCGCCGCTATGTAGAAAGTCTTTCAGCCTATGCACGTCAATTTCTGGAGATGATGCAAAAGCCCGATGTAGACCAAATCGACGGCCTTTCGCCTGCTATTTCTATTGAGCAAAA
>CALDZF010000008.1 GCA_937944165.1 uncultured Rhizobiaceae group bacterium
TAATGCATCGCAACTTTCAGATGGCGCATCAGCTTCTGTATTAATGGAAGAAAAGGAAGCAGAAAAACGTGGCCTTAATCCGCTTGGTATTTATCGCGGCATGACAGTTGCTGGCTGTGATCCGGATGAAATGGGCATTGGTCCGGTTTTCGCCATTCCAAAGCTGTTAAAAACACATGGCTTAAAAGTCGAAGACATCGGCCTGTGGGAACTCAATGAAGCTTTTGCCAGTCAATGTCTCTATTGTCGTGACACGCTGGGCATTGACCCTGAAATCTATAACGTCAACGGTGGTGCGATTTCAATCGGTCATCCATACGGTATGTCAGGTGCAAGAATGACTGGACATGCACTGATTGAAGGCAAACGTCGCGGTGTAAAATATGTTGTCGTCAGTATGTGCATTGGCGGCGGCATGGGTGCTGCTGGCTTGTTCGAGGTTATATAAAAAATCAGGTGGGCGCATTAAACTCTGATGCACCCGTCTTATTATATACATTCAAGCCTCAATCACCTTGCCAGGTGCAATATCGCGCGAATCCAACTTTAGATGAAGCAACACTGGGCCATCCTCATTAAGTGCTTTATCCAGACAAATCTCAAACTCTTCGTCTTTAATGACCGTATAAGCATTCGCTCCATAGGATTTTGCCCAAGCTTTAAAATCAGGGTTTTTCATACGCGTGCCAGAGACACGTCCTGGATAATCCCGATCCTGATGCATTTTAATTGTACCGTAGACTTCATTATCACAAACAATAACTTTGATATTAAGATTATGCTCACACGCTACTCCAAACTCCATACCATGCATCTGAAAACACCCATCACCTGCAAGAACTACAATTGTTTTATTAGGATTGCGTTTTGCAGCAGCAATTGCAGCTGGCATTCCATAGCCCATCGTGCCTGAAGTGGGGGCTAGTTGTGTGCCCCATTTATACCGATAAAACCGGTGCAACCAAATCGCATAATTACCAGCGCCATTACAAAGAATGGCATCATCGGGCAATTTATCACGAAGAACAGCAATCGCATTGCTCATGGTAACATCACCAACGCCAGCAGGTGGTTCATTGATCCAATCCAAATAGCTTTGATGCGCTTCATCTGCCCGATCTTGCCAATTGGCTCTCGCATCCCATTCTAAAAGCGAACTTAAAAACGTACCAGGCGTTGCATTAATAGAGACTTCCGTTGCATAAATGCGCCCCAACTCCTCTGCACCAGGATGGACATGAACAAGCCCCTTGCCACTACCCGGCATATCCAGGAGTGAAAACCCCTGACTGGGGTTTTCACTAAACCTGCACCCAAGCAAAAGGAGACAATCAGAATTTGCAACGCGCTCCTTTAAAGCGGGATTAATACCAAGCCCCACATCACCTGCATAATTGGCGTGATTAGCATCCAGCAAATGTTGCCGTCTAAAAGATAACCCGACTGGGATACCCCATTTCTCACTGAACTGACGCAGCATATCAGCGTCTTCCTCACTCCAACGTGACCCACCTGCAACAATCATGGGACTAGAAGAATTTTCTAACAACGTAACAAAGCGTTTCAAATCCCCCAGTGTCGGCGCAGGTGAAGCAACTTCAACACGTGGCCCTGACTGAACTTTTACCATATCACGCAACATGTCTTCAGGAAGCGCAATCACAACTGGCCCTGGCCTACCAGACATCGCAACATGCCAAGCATGATTAATAATCTCAGGAATACGCGTTGCATCATCAATTTCTTCAACCCACTTTGCGACGGATCCAAAGACAGCACGATAATCCATTTCCTGAAAAGCTTCGCGCCCACGCATCTGGCGACCTATCTGCCCAATAAACAAAATCATCGGCGTAGAATCTTGAGCAGCAATATGAACACCCGAAGAAGCATTGGTGGCACCTGGTCCTCTGGTTACCATGCAAACACCAGGCCTACCAGTCATTTTACCATCCGCTTCTGCCATCATGGAGGCGCCCCCCTCATGACGAGCAACGATAGTTTCCATACCGGATTCGTATAGACCATCAAGCACTGCCAAATAGCTTTCGCCTGGCACACAAAAAACGCGCTCAACTGCTTGGTTTTTCAAACATTTTACTAAAAGATGGCCAGCCGATTGCATTTTTGATAATCTTTCGAAAAAACTGATTGTATCTTACAAATTTTCTGCAAATTTGGTAACTCTTTAGTTGCTTTTTAATAGCCCATATGTAATTTAACCTTGCGGAATATTCAGGGTGCCCCAGCCTATCAAGCCCTGATTTAAAAATGAAGTCTCCTTTTGGAAACAGATTTTTTGTTTCGTGAGTGAAGCCAACCCTTCAGGGATTGGCTTCACTCTCTTAAAGCTTTCAAAAACATGCTTACCCAAAAATTTCATCCTTCTCAAACTTACCAATTTCCTCTTTTGAAAAACCAAGTTCATCTAAAATTTCACGATTATGTTGCCCTAATAAGGGAGGCTCCTGACTGATATTGGCAGGGCTATCAGAAAATGAAATCGGATTATTAATCGCCAAATATGCGCCTTCACTTGGGTGAACACGTTCTTCCAAAAAGCCAGTATCGCGCAATTGTGGATCTTGCAAAACACTATCCAGTGTATGCACTCGCATACAAGGGACATTCTTTTCAGCCAATACTTTCATCCACTCATCCGTCGTGCGTTGAAGCGCTATAATCTCCGCTTCCTGATATAGATCGGTGATATGGTTTGTTCTGGCGGCATAAGTTGCATAACGCTCATCTTCCATAAGCACTTCACGCCCACCTAGTTTAAAAAACTGAAACCAATTATCATCAGAGTATGGCATTAATGCTATATACCCATCTTTGGTTTTATAAGGCTTCCGCATTGGATTAATCGACCGTGCATAAGCAATTGGCGGCCTTGGCAGTACAAACGTATGGCCATATAGATTTTCTGCCATCGTAAAAGAGACCATACATTCCATCATTGGCACTTCTACAAACTGCCCCCGGCCAGTACGCTCTTTATGCAAAAAAGCTGCAAGCATTGCATAAGCTGCATGAAGTCCGGTTGTTTTATCAGCAACCAGCCCTGGAAAATATCTTGGCTCCGTTGTTCCGTCCTGCATCGGTATCATGAAAGAAGCACCTGATACGGCCTGTACCAAATCATCATAAGCCTGACGTTCTGCGTAATGTCCATTAGAGCCAAACCCTACCGCATGGCAGTAAACAATGTCACGATTAATCTCTTTGACACTTTCATAATCAAACCCCAAACGCCCTATGCCGCCAGCGCGTATATTATGAATAATTCCATCAGCAGATTTAATTAATTCTTGTAAAACCTGCTTGGCGCCTTTTTTGCGAAGATCAAGCGTCATGGCACGCTTGTTACGGTTTATTGTGAGGTAAATTGGCCCCATACCTTTGTTAACATGCGGCCCAGCATGACGCATGATATCACCGTCTGGTGTTTCAATCTTGATAACGTCCGCACCCAAATCACCCAAGAGTTGCGTGCAATAAGGGCCAAGAACAACAGAAGTAAGGTCTATAATTTTATAACCGGTTAAAGGCCCCTGCTTTGAGGGTTTATTTTCTTTTTCCATCGCAAGACTATTGGCGAATCTTACAAAGAGTTCAACCAAATAAATTTTCTAAATCGCTTTCATCCAAATGATATGCCTTGCCAAAACCACCATTTAGCAGACCTCTTAGAAGTGTGATTGGATAAAATCCAAAGTCACCAAAATCAATGTAAAGCTCAGCCTTTGGATGCGTTTGGAGAAAAACCTGCCTGTATAAAGCTCTTTGCTTATTATTATTTTTCATTCGCGAAGTTTCACCAACAAATGTAATACGCGCATAAGCAAGTCCGTCCCCTTTGCCAGGTTCTCCCAACATCAAAGAACACTTATTGTCTTTAACCAGACACTTGGAATGAATTGACAAATCAGAAGCTGCAAAAAACAATCCTGTTTTTATGGAATGACAGGCAGCAACACGGCTTACCAACGGAAATTCAGACCCCGTATCATTTACAGCAAGCGAAGCGTATTTCGCCTCATCCAAAAGTTTTCGCGTTAATTCCAAGGCTTCAGCATCGGTTTTTCTAACTGGGTCAATCTTTTCGTTCATGATTATTTTTCTATGTTCACAGCAATAGGTTATCTGGGTATAACATAGGGAAAAATTCTATGAGGAGAACCCCATGCTTGGACAAATGATGGATCAGGAGTTACTGATTTCAAACATCATAGACCATTCTGCAAGATATCATGGTGATACAGAAATTGTATCCGTGAATACAGACGGAACCAAAACACGGACAAATTATGCAAAAGTTCAAGCGCGAGCAAAAAGATTGGGTTCGGCACTTTTAAAGCGAGGCATGCAGCGTTCAGACCGGATTGCAACCATCGCATGGAACAATTATCGCCACCTTGAATTATATTATGGTATATCTGGTGCAGGTCTTGTTTGTCATACGGTCAACCCTCGCCTATTCCCTGAGCAATTAATCTATATTTTAAGCCATGCAGAAGACAAAGTTGTTTTCTTTGACGCCACTTTTATTCAATTGGTAGATGGCGTTCGTGCGCATGTGCCAGATATAAAGCATTGGGTTTTAATGGAAGCAAGAAATGAAGAGCTTGCCAACCAACACGATTGGATAGAGTTTTATGAAGACCTCATAAATGAAGGGGATAGTGAATTTAACTGGCCAGCAGATATAAAGGAGCGTGATGCTTCTTCCTTGTGTTATACATCAGGAACGACTGGCAATCCGAAAGGTGTTTTATATTCTCACCGCTCAACAATGTTGCATGCCATGATGTCAGCAACACCTGATGTCATGAATTTTTCTGCAAGAGATTGCCTTTTACCAGTCGTTCCCATGTTCCATGTTAACGCCTGGGGCTCGCCCTATGCCGCTGCCCTGGTCGGTGCAAAAATGGTAATGCCAGGCCCTGGCCTTGATGGCAAAAGCCTTGCAACACTTTTCAATGATGAAAAAGTAACAATAGCTGCAGGGGTTCCAACTATCTGGGCAGGACTTATTCAATACCTTGAAGCAAACAATGTAAAACTTCCTCATATGCAAAGAACTGTCATTGGCGGCTCTGCTTGTCCACCTGTCATGATAGATAAGTTTAAAGATGATTATGGTGTTGAAGTATTGCATGCCTGGGGCATGACAGAAATGTCTCCGCTCGGCTCTGTAAACAATCTTAAAAACAAACAACTTGATTTACCAGAAGATGAAAAACGCACCATCCGCCTAAATCAAGGCCGCCCACCTTTTGGCATGGAGCTGGCAATCTTTGATAATGATTTAAATCAATTGCCCAATGACGGTGAGACACAAGGCAATCTTCATTGCCGTGGGCCTTGGGTGCTGGATGAATACTTCCTGGCGGAGAAAGGCTCCACCCTTAATCAGGGCTGGTTTGATACAGGCGACGTAGCAACATTAGATAGCGATGGCTTTATGACCATTCGAGATCGCTCAAAAGATATCATCAAATCCGGTGGCGAGTGGATTTCAACTGTTGAACTTGAAAACATAGCAGTTGGACACCCCGAAATTACAAGTGCTGCAGTAATTGCTGCAAAACACGAGAAGTGGGACGAGCGGCCAATTGTGCTAGCTGTAAAAAGCGAAGGCTCCAATATATCCGAAACTGATTTGTTGACTTATTATGATGACAAAATTGCCAAGTGGCAAATTCCCGACAAGGTGGTTTTTGTGGATCAACTTCCGCTAGGGGCAACTGGCAAAATATTAAAGAAAGAGCTTAGATCAGAATACGAAAACATACTTTTAGGCTAGGTCTGAACTCTATCGGGAGCTAAAAGTTTAAGATAATAATTACAACCCCAAACTTACGTTAACGTAAGTGTTGCTTTTTGAAGATTGATGTTTATATCTAAATTCAAACACACTAAACGAGGATATATCTCATGAGCCTGGAAACAGCAGTAGCAGCAATAACGCAAAAAGTAAGTGGCGGAAGCGGCATTGGAGCAACAGTTAAATTTAACTGTGGTGATGATGGCGTTGTCTTCATTGATGGCAATGCAACACCACCAACCGTATCTACAGAAGATCAGGATGCAGATTGCACTGTTGTTTGTGATAAAGATGTATTGGATTCGCTTATCGCTGGCGATTTAGATCCAACCGCAGCTTTCATGCAAGGCAAGATTAAGGTCGAGGGTGACATGGGCGTTGCCATGAAATTAAGCTCAATTCTGTAAGCTAAATAAATTACATATTGATTTTTAAAAGGACGGCAGACATGCTGTCCTTTTTGCATTTAGGGGACATAAACATGGCTGATCACGGATATG
This sequence comes from uncultured Rhizobiaceae group bacterium, assembly GCA_937944165.1. GTDB lineage: Bacteria > Pseudomonadota > Alphaproteobacteria > Rhizobiales > Rhizobiaceae > JAALLB01. The sequence continues at coordinate 6,331 of CALDZF010000008.1, forward strand.
AAGAAGGACGCTTGAACCTACCCTTCGTAGGCTTTGCAACGTTTGGCAAAAAACCTACCTGCGAGGACTGGGATGCAATCGATGCAGATGTTGCAATTCTTGGTGCGCCTTTTGATTTCGGCACGCAGTATCGCTCTGGTACTCGATTTGGCCCTCGTTCAATCCGTGAAGCTTCTACCTTGTTTTCATTCGGTCATGCTGGAGCTTATGACCATGAAGATGATGCAACCTATTTGGGAGAGGATGTACGTATCGTCGATATGGGCGACGCGGATATTGTCCATACAGATACAGAAAAAAGCCATGCTAATATTGAATTTGGTGTCCGCAAAGCACTAAAGGCTGGTGCCCTGCCCGTTACATTGGGTGGCGATCACTCTGTAAACATCCCATGCATTCGCGCATTTGACGAGCAAGAACCTTTTCACCTCATACAAATTGATGCACATTTGGATTTTGTTGATGAACGCCACGGCGTCAGGCACGGTCATGGTAATCCGATGCGCCGCGCTGCAGAAAAAGACTATGTAACAGGCCTTTCACAAATCGGCATTCGCAACGTCTCATCAACAGCAAAAGAAGGCTATGTCGATGCACGCGCCATGGGTTCAGATATTGTTTCCGTCCGCCAGTTTAGAAAACTGGGCGTAGAAGGCATGCTTTCACGTATCCCTGAAGGCAAGCGCTATTACGTCACAATAGATATTGATGGTTTTGACCCATCTATTGCTCCTGGCACAGGCACACCTAGTCATGGCGGGTTTTTATATTATGAAGTGCTTGAACTATTGCAAGGCCTAGCCAAGCGTGGCGATGTTATCGGCATGGATCTGGTCGAAGTTGCCCCAGATTATGATCACACAGGTTCGACATCCTTTTTAGCAGCTCAAATTTTATTAAACTTCATAGGATTCATATTTCATGACCGAGATAAGTAGGACCCATTATGATATTAACCAAAAAACACAAAAAGCCTGTCTAAAGTAGAGTCTTTTTAATTGACGCCAAGGTAACAAAAATGCTTGTTTGTTTTCGGAGAAGATACGCTAGCACCAAATAATAATATAGGTATGCGTACAGGGAGTAGTAAAAACTAATATGGCTGAAAATAAATCCGCCACGGACACATCTTATGTTCGCTTCGAAAATGTCCAAAAAAGTTATGATGGCGAAGTTCTTGTTGTTAAGGACTTAAATCTTGACATCAAAAAAGGCGAATTCGTTACTATGCTTGGCCCATCAGGCTCTGGCAAAACAACTTGCTTGATGATGTTGGCTGGTTTTGAACCAGCAACTCACGGTGAAATCTTTTTGGATGATCGCCCAATTAACATGGTGCCACCTCACAAGCGTGGCATTGGTATGGTATTCCAAAACTATGCACTGTTTCCACACATGACCGTTGCAGAAAACCTAGCCTTTCCTTTGGAAGTGCGTGGCATGAGCCGTTCTGACCAGGAAGACCGTGTCAGAAAAATATTAGACTTGGTTGAATTACCGCAAATGGCTGGACGCCGCCCTGCACAATTGTCAGGTGGCCAGCAACAACGTGTTGCGGTTGCACGTGCACTTGTATTTGAACCTGATCTTGTTTTGATGGATGAGCCGCTTGGCGCACTCGACAAGCAATTGCGTGAGCAAATGCAATACGAGATTAAGCACATCCATGAAAATTTGGGTGTAACGGTTGTTTACGTAACCCACGATCAGACAGAAGCTTTAACGATGTCAGACCGTGTTGCTGTTTTTGAAGATGGGGTAATTCAACAGCTTTCATCACCAGAAAGCCTTTATGAAGATCCGCAAAACTCCTTCGTTGCACAGTTTATCGGAGAGAACAACAAGCTTAACGGCGTTGTAGAAAAAGTTTCCAAAGGCATTTGTCAGGTTAGAATTGATGATGGAACACTACTTCATGCTGAAAAAGTTAATGTCGAAGGTGTTGGTGACAAAACAACCATTTCACTGAGACCAGAACGTATTGAGCTTGACCCTGTAAAGGGCACAAAAAACGTGATTAAGGGTCGCATTGAAGAATTGATATATTTGGGTGATCATATCCGCGTAAGAATGCATGTTGCAGGCAATGATGAGTTTATTGTTAAAGTCCGCAACAGAGCTGACAAAAGACCTTTGAAAGAAGGTCAGGAAGCTAAAATTGGCTGGCTTGCAGAAGATTGCAAAGCATTAGATTATGTTGGTCAGCTATAGGTAATTCGTATTTCGCCACAATTGGCAGATACGTAATGAGATGTTCGGGGTTGATTCCGGAACATAAACAAAGGGAGAGAGTAACATGAAACTCACAAAACTACTTGCAGGCACAGCGATTAGCCTTGCACTAGCATCAGGTTCTACAGCAGCATTTGCCAAAGACCTAACAGTCGTATCTTGGGGCGGTGCTTACACCAAGTCTCAAGTTGAAGCATACCATAAGCCATTTATCGAAAAAACAGGCACGAATATTAAGTCTGAAGACTACAATGGCGGCATCGCTGAGATTAAAGCTCAGGTTGAAGCTGGCAATGTAACTTGGGATATCGTTGACGTGGAATTGTCAGACGCTATCCGCGCTTGTGATGAAGGCTTGCTTGAAACAATCGACCATTCAACACTGCCTGCCGGCGCTAACGGCAAGCCGGCTACGGAAGATTTCCTACCAGGCACACTTTACGATTGCGCGGTAGCAAACATCGTATGGTCAACAATCTTTGCTTATGACAAATCAAAAACACCAGACGGCCCAAAAACCATGGCTGACTTCTTTGATACAAAAAAATTCCCTGGCAAGCGTGGTCTACGTAAAGGCGCTAAAGTGAACCTTGAGTTCGCTCTGATGGCTGATGGTGTACCCGCTAAGGACGTTTACTCTGTATTGGCAACACCAGAAGGTGTTGATCGTGCATTTGCTAAACTGGACACTATTAAAAGTGATGTAGTTTGGTGGGAAGCTGGTGCCCAACCGCCACAAATGCTTGCAGATGGCGAAGTAACATACACAACTGCATATAATGGCCGTATCTTCAATGCGGTTGCAGGCGAAGGCAAGCCATTTGAAATCGTTTGGGACGGTCAGGTTTGGGATTTGGATCTTTGGGTAATTCCAAAAGGTGCAAAGAACAAAGACACAGCTCTTGATTTCTTGAAATTCTCTACTTCTACTGAGCAGTTGGCTGCACAAGCATCATATATTTCATATGGTCCAGCACGTGCGTCTTCATCTCCGTTAGTAGGCAAGTTCCATGACAAAGACATCGACATGGGCCCACAAATGCCAACTAACCCGGCTAACCTGACAAACGCTGTACAGAACAACTTTGAGTTCTGGGCAGATAATGCAGACCAGTTGAACGAGCGCTTCAACGCTTGGTTGGCTAAATAAGCCTTCGAGTTAAACAGTGCGGGATTAATTTTCCGCACTGTTTAAAAAATAAAAAGAATTTACAAGATTTACGGTCGCCTTGAATAGCAGACCAAAATGGGGAAAAAGATGAGCGATACAGCCATCAACAACATGGGAAATCAAGCGCAGAACCTTGCAGCTGATAACGGCCCATTAATTGCCGCAGACGGCACGCCCCTTAAACAAAAACTTGCCAAAACAACAAGAACA
>CALDZF010000009.1 GCA_937944165.1 uncultured Rhizobiaceae group bacterium
TAGCTGCAAGCGAAGGCTCACTCCTTGAACACGATGCGCAGTGGTCTGATCAAAAAGCACTTACTGTTGTCTTGGCAGCAAAGGGATACCCAGGTTCTTACGAGAAGAATACCGAAATAAAAAATATCGACAAAGCGCAAACAGATGGCGCAATCGTTTTTCATGCAGGCACTGCAAAAGAAGGCGAGAAACTTCTTGCAACAGGTGGGCGGGTTTTAAATGTTACAGCCTTCGCTTCAAGTGTCAGCGAAGCACAGAAAAAAGCCTATGCGGCAGTTGATAGCATCAACTGGGAAAATGGATTTTGCAGGCGCGATATTGGCTGGCGTGCAGTCGCTCGCGAAAAATAGCTAACGTTAGCCAACTGCTGATAACTTTAAAGATGGTTGAGGCAATTCAATAATTTTTTCTGCACCCAAGACATCGAATTGAGGTTTTCCAAAATAAAAACCCTGCAACATATCGACGGACATTTTGGAAGAGAAAATCATTTCCTCTACTGTTTCGATGCCTTCCATCAAGACTTTAACGCCATTCTCCTGGAAAGCGGCAATAAGCGACTTTAACAGTTTACCTGTTTCAAGCGTTTTCATCGCAGTGAGGAAAAGACTTCTATCAAGTTTGATAATGTCAGGACTTACCGAGATATAACGCTCAACATTTGAATGATTTGTTCCAAAATCATCCAGTGCAAAGTAATAACCATTATTTTTAATCAACTCGCAAACCTTGAACAAAATTTCAGGGTTGCTTACTTCTGTCTCCAGAATTTCGAATACAATCATGTCACGATCCATGCCGTGTTTTGCAAGTTGAGAGAACGTATAATAAAATTCACGTTCGACATCTACGATAGTATCGTAGTTTGCTACATTCACATTGACAAAAAGAGCTGAGTCCACAATTCCAGCTTTCACGCGGCCTCTTATATGCAATGCCAAACAAAGGCACTCGATAAATAGTGCATCTTTCTTATCTATAATCTTGAAAAAATCTTCAGGCGGGATTGTTTCACTTCCCATATGTGAACGTATCAAACCTTCATAACCTGTCAGTTCAGCAGTGCCATTTTGCGTTACTGAATAGATTGGTTGATAAACAGGCTTCAGAATATAACCGTTATATCGGCCATATACCTGCCCATTTTCATCAAGCTCAATTGCATCGCCTACAAATTCTGGTCTAGCATTCATTATATACCTTTTGCCCCCACAAAGTAATATCTTTAAGTGACGATAAAGACCAAAGGTTTTCAAATTCTGAACGTAAGCTGAGCAAGACCAATTTTCTGGCTTTAGTATTAATAAAGCATTACTATCAAAAGGGTTTAGCTCGTATAACCTTTCAACTCGCTTTTGATGACATAGCGAAGTATGTCAACAATTTCTTCAGCAGTTTTAGCAACCGCAAGGGCTGAGGCATCCACTTCCTTAAGTGGGTGGTCATGTTCTGGCTGATGCATGATGATTGATGGTTTGCCAAGTGCTGAAGCAAAACCTGCATCAAAGGCTGCATTCCATTGTTTATATTTATCGCCAAAACGCACGATCACAATATCAGCTTCCTGAATTAAGGTGCGCGTGCGAATTGCATTTACTTGTGCGCCTTTTCTATCATGCCAAAATTTGTTTGGCTCTTCACCCAAAATCGCAACACCGCAATCATCAGACGCTTCGTGGTGGGTAACTGGTGCAGAAAAAGAAACAGGAAGTTTGGCTGCTTTGCAACCAGCTTCAATTTGCTCACGCCAATCAGTATGAATTTCGCCTGATAGATAAATGTTCCAGGTTTTCATTTGGTTGTTTTCCTTAGCCAGAAATTTTTGAGAAATCCGCAACGGTTTGTGTTGCAGAACGAATGCGTACCAGAAGCGCCAAACGATTTGCGCGAATGGCTTCATCTTCATCGTTAACATGAAGATCAACAAAGAATTTATCTACAGGCTCACGCAAAGTAGCAAGAGCTGACATAGCTCCTACAAAATCTTCGGTCTGTACTGCTTTTGCAGCATTTTCAGATGCTATGTTAATCGCTGAATTAAGTTCTTTTTCTGCATCAACTTTAAGCAGATCAGTTGAGACTTCACTTGCAATAGAAGTTCCCTTCTTTTCTTCCGCCGCCAGAATATTAGCCGCGCGTTTGTAACCTGCAAGAAGGTTCTGACCATCTTCAGAGTCCACCAATTTTTGCAATGCTTCTGCCTTGCGGGATATGATTAGGAGATCGTCAGATTCAGCCGTAATCACCGCATCAATCAAATCATGACGAATGCCTTTATCGCGTAGATAAACTTTCAGACGGTCGTGGAAGAATGAGAGGAGATCAGCATTAGCTATTTTTGAAAGTGAGAAGCGAACTTTATTCTCCAAAACCAACCGAATAACACCCAAAGCAGCACGTCTTAATGCGTAAGGGTCTTTGCTCCCCGTTGGTTTTTCATCAATTGCCCAGAAGCCTACTAGCGTATCCAATTTATCGGCCAGTGCCACAGTCACAGCAACCGGATCACTGGGCACATCGTCTGATGGGCCCAAAGGTGAGTAATGTTCCTGAATGGCCGTTGCGACAGATGCGTGTTTGTTTGTGCGCTCAGCATAGTAGCGCCCCATCAGGCCCTGTACTTCCGGGAATTCATAAACCATGGCAGAGTTTAGATCAGCCTTACAAAGTTGCGCGGCTTGTTTTACATGCGTTACGTCTGCGCCAACCACAGGTGCTAGATCTTCTGCCAGTGCTATAATACGCTCAACGCGCTCGCCCTGCGTGCCCAGCTTCGCATGGAAGGTGACGCTATCGAGTTTCTTAATCCATGGGTCAAAGCCTTCATCGGAATTAATTTGGTGAAGATCACTTTCCCAAAAAAACTTCGCGTCGGAAAGACGCGCATTCACAACCTTGCCGTTGCCGCGAATAACCTCTGCACCGCCATCGGATGGCTGGATGTTTGAGACGAGGAAGAACTTATTTGTCAGCTTGTTTTCAGCAGGATTGGAAATCACAAAGCACTTTTGGTTTTCGCGGATTGTAAGCTGAATCACTTCGCCTGGAATATCCAGAAACGCCTCATCAAATTCACCCATCAAAACAACTGGCCATTCGACAAGACCCGCAACCTCTTCCAGAAGTTTCGGATCATCCACCAGTTCCAGCCCTTGTGCAAAGGCAAGGTTCTTGGCTTCTGTTTCAATGGTTTGCTTTCGCGTTTCTGCATCCAGCATGACGTAAGTTTTTTCAAGCTTTGCTGCATAATCATCAAAGCGTTGCACTTCAAATTCATCCGGTGCCATAAACCTGTGACCGCGCGTTGAACGGCCTGACTTAATACCATCCACCTCAAACGGAACCACTTCCATCTCTTCCGTTTCAGGCCCAAAAAGACAAAGGATGGATTGAAGAGGACGCACCCACTTAAGGGAGCCGCTGTCAGAGGAACTTGTTCCCCAACGCATGGATTTTGGCCATGGGAAACCCTTGATGATACCCAGCATAACTTCGGCAATAATATCCGTTGCTTCGCGGCCAGGCTTTTCAATAATCGCTATATAAAAGTCACCTTTTTTGGGATCGGTTTGCACTTGTGCCTGTTCAACACTTTCCAAACCTGCGCCGCGCAAGAAACCTGCAATTGCTTGTTCTGGCGCGTCAGTGCGCGGGCCTTTTTTCTCTTCCCTAATATCAGCAGATTTTGTCGTGAGGCCACGAATATCAAGCGCCAGGCGGCGCGGTGTCCAATATTCCTTTGCCCCTTCATAAGTGAGGCCAGCATCAACCAATGCATTGGTAACAAGCGAGCGCAAATCACCCGCAGCTTTGCGCTGCATGCGTGAAGGTATCTCTTCAGAAAAAAGTTCTAAAAGCAAATCAGGCATTACAAAGAACCTTTCATAAACGCATGCACTTTATTTGAGTGCCTGTCCTCACAGCAAAGCTGCTGCGGGCAAGGTGGGCAGGAAGGTATCTCTTCAGAAAAAAGTTCTAAAAGCAAATCAGGCATTACAAAGAACCTTTCATAAACGCATGCACTTTATTTGAGTGCCTGTCCTCACAGCAAAGCTGCTGCGGGCAAGGCGGGC
>CALDZF010000010.1 GCA_937944165.1 uncultured Rhizobiaceae group bacterium
CTATTTTTGTATAATGTGATTTGGGGAAATGCCCTGTATTCAGGGCAAATCATGATTAACCCGTAATACTACCTTTAAGTGTAATAGGCCTTGGCGTATGGGTATTAGGAGAGTTTTTCAACGCACCCAATGTTTCGTCTACATTGCGCGATTGTTGAAAAACAACCTCGCCGCCGCGACCAAACGCAGCTTTCAATGCCATAAGGTCACAAGTGCTTGCCAAACGCAGGCCAAGCTCACGCATGTGCACACGTCCATAACAAAATTGCGCGATTCTGGCACGTTGTAATTCTGGTAAACTTTTACCTATTTCAACTGCATCAGCAGGGTTTGACATTAATTGCTGCATCGCTTCTGCCTGTGTTAACTCAACAGTATTAGAAACGGGCGTATCTTCTAATTTTCTTTGTGTTTGCATAATTCGACTCAATTTATCCAATAGGTGATTAATTTCCGCTAGGTAACTTGTATCTATATTGCAGCAAACATACTTAACATAAAGTTAATTATGAGTTCACACTATGTAAAGTATTGGTGAAAAACGGTTTTTTAGTAAATAAAATTAGGATTTAGCACCTGAAACGTACCCTTTGGTAACGTCAGCTATGCGATCCGGACCAAGAATAGGCGGCAAAAGGGTTTTAAAGTCGCCATCAGGGCCAATCAGATAGATAAAAGAACCATGAGCATAAACCGGCCCATGTTCAGGATGATTATATACGAGCGACTTTTCTACATTAAAAGCTTCATAAGCAACATTTAATGCTTCTTCACTTCCTGTAAGGCCAATCATATCTTTATGGTGAACTGCCAAAGCATCTTTCATATTATCGACAGTATCCCTTTCAGGATCCACTGTGATTAAAATTGGTGTTACATCAATTTTTTCTTTTTTCAAGATATCAACTGCAGCGGCCATGCTTGGCAAAGCCACACCACATATGGCTTTGCAATTGGCATACCCAAAGAAAACTAACTGAAACTGACCATTTGGATTTTTTGAAGTACGCTGATTGCCATTGTGGTCAATCAAATCAAAATCACCGCCCTTAACATCAGGAAACCCCAAAGTATTAGGTGAGGTTTGTTCTTGATGCTTCAAAGCTTCGCCAATATCGCTGTGTACAACACCATCATGCGCTATGCTTGATGTCGCAAAAAGTGACGCGGCCAAAATTAGTCCCAGCTTGGCTTTCAGGTTAGACATGATTATTGGTTCTCTTTAGCGAATTTAATGTCGGCTTCCTTGCCAAGACCAAAATGTCCTTTAGCCTCAATCTGTTTTACAACGCGCGGATCACGCCTGAACCAGGGGCCTTTGCCTTCTGCAACTTCAGGGTTGCGCTCTTTCCATTTTTTTGTCCATTGATTGGCTTTATTCCAGTCAGCGGCACCCTCTTCTTTGATAAATTGTACCATGTAGAACTGGGTATTATGTTCTTCAGGGTCACCAATCATGATGCCGTCAACATCGACTTTTTTGTTGCAGTACAATAACAAGTCTTCAGCAGGGCCATTAAATTGGAATTGTGCGTTTTTGAGAACGGAAATCAGTCTGTTATCGGCATCCCTTACCAATCCCAATTGGCGAGTTCCGTTACCGCAATTATCAGTGCAATCACCAGCTACTTCACATAGTAAATCTACTACCTTGGCTGAAAATGTAGATTGAACAGCTTCATTCAAGCCAAATTCCTTGGCTTTACTGCCTTTTGAAAAATCTTCAGCGTAAGCTATAGATGCTGTAAGCGCCAATGCAATTGAAACAGAAGCAGTACGGGCAAGTGTTTTAACAATATTCATAACATATTGCTCCTTTTATTAATTGGCTGAATAGTTTTTAGGGAATGAATTGGGCGGAACAGCGCCAAAATCTTCATGATTGAAGTTGGTAATACCATCATTGGCAACCACATCTTGAACAACAAGGTAGTTTACCCCATCACGCACATAGTGAAGACCTTTGGCTGTTATAGTATCTGACTGAATTTCCATTATATTGTCCGATTGAGCTAACGTATCTTCGCCTTCGAGTTTAAGAACCATATAAATCTTACCCTCTTCATCCAAAACACCAACCGGAATACCGCCTGCCGCACACCAAAGCGCACATGTATGATGAGCAGAACCAATGACTGCATCTTCACCCCCCATTACGCCAGATAAATAACACCAAGTATCGATAATCTCGCCTTTAATTTCAATTGGCTTGGCTTCTGTAGCGGCAAAGCTTGAAGTCGCGGATAAAAACAACACCGATGATGATATAAGCAGTGATTTAAATAATTTAGCACAGGACAGCATATTAGAATTCCTCCATAAAGTGATTGAAGTCTAGTGTGACTCAGATACATAAATCAAGGCTCGTAATTAACATTATTTTCACAAATAGTTTAAGTAAAGAAAACATGAGTGACCAAGAAAGCAACATAACCAAGCTTGAAGAAGAGCTCGCACACGTAATATTGGCCAATGAAGAATTATCCAATGAGCTCATTCATTGCTTTAACAGAATTGAGCAACTGGAGCGTAGGGTGGCCATGCTTGAAAGCAGGTTTTCTTCGCTGGAAGATAATATTGATGCTCCTTTACCAAATGAAAAACCACCGCATTGGTGATATGAGTATAATTGGCAAGCTCAGGACTTATTAATTTGATTGAAATGGCGTTTGTTATGACAAGAAATACCAGGCAAAACTTGCAGAGTAGGGTTCATCCCTCATTCAAAAGGCTTACTGCATCTCACGCCTATTATCCGCAAGAACCTGTTCTAACAATTTTTGCCAAATTAATAGATCCTCAGCCTAAACAACAAGGTTAAAAGCATGGAAACAATTTCTTCATTAATCTCAAGAAATGCAAACTCTGGCGTCATAAAATGGATTGGCATTCGCCCCAAAAGACGGGAACCTTTAATTGAGTTGGATAAAGCGCATATAAATCAAGGCGGGTTAGAAGGAGATCATTACGCTTCTGGCGGCAAACGCAGCATATCACTAATTCAGGATGAACATTTACCTGTTATAGCTTCCCTATTGGGCGTTGATAGCATATCGCCATTGCAATTGCGCAGAAATATTGTGGTGAGGGGTTTGAATTTGCTTGGCCTGCGTAAACGACAATTTAAAATTGGTAGCGCTATTTTGGAAGGCACTGGCCTTTGCGCACCCTGCTCGCGCATGGAAGAAATATTTGGATTGGGCGGATATGCAGCGGTCAGAGGACATGGCGGCATCACTGCAAAAATCATTCAATCTGGTAATATTAAAATTGAAGATGAAATAATCCCGCTATAGTCTTTGCAAAAACGCTTTACGCCCTGTAAGAAAGCGTGAAACTTGTAGAAATTATTCTGGCTAAAATCCAATTGTCGAAAGCACCCCTCAAAGAGCTATCTTCTGAAGAAAATAACGCAATTGTAAAACGTGTTCTTTCAGAAAACTGGTCACTCTATAAGAAGCAATATTTTATTGCTTTTATATTGCTTGGCGCAGTAGCGGCAAGCACGGCATTTGTGGCCTACATCGTAAAAGACATAACCAATGATGTTTTTGTAAAACAAGATTTGGATGCTGCTTTTTACATAGCGCTATCAATCTTTGCAGTCTTCACGATAAGAGGTCTTGCAACTTATGGTTACCTCAATGTCTTGGGTAAAATAGGCAATAACATTGTAGCTCGTTATCAAAGACGTATTTTTGACCATCTTCTATCACTGGGTGTGCAATTTCATAAATCAAATCGATCCGCATACATTGTTGGCCAGATTAATCAGAACATTATCGCCATGCGCTCCATGATGAATGATATCGTAATTGTCTTTGCCCGCGATCTATTCTCATTAATAGCACTTATCATCGTCATGCTCATACAAGACTGGCACATGACCGTTATTTCATTATCTGTTATGCCAATAATTATTTTTATTATGTCTCGATACGTTCGACGCATTCGTAAGGTTGCAAAACAAGAAGTAGACCTTAACGCACGCGTAAATTCAGCTTTGATTGAAAATTCACAAGGCATGGAAATCGTCAAAGCCTTCACCATGGAAGAGCAAGTAGCCAATAAAATGCGCTACCTCACCGAACAGGCCGAGATCCGATCCAATAGAATCGTTAAACTCAACGCAAAAACCAAGCCACCAACGGAAATTCTCGCAGGTTTCGCAATTGCAGGTGTTGTTGCCTACGGTGGATACCGTGTTGCAGAACTGGGGCATGATGCGGGTGGTATGTTCTCGTTTTTAACTGCAGCCATGCTCGCCTATGAGCCAGCACGAAAACTTGCAAGCTTCCGCGTTGCTTTTGAAAAGTCACTCGTAAACGCCCGCATGTTGTACGAAATACTCGATACGCCACCGCGCCAATCTGACAAACCCAACGCAAGCAAAATCCAGATTTCCAAATCAGAAATCGAATTTAAAAACGTCAGCTTTTCCTATGAGGACGGAGATAAGATTCTAGATAATATTTCCCTTATCGCCAAACCAGGAAAAACCACTGCACTGGTAGGCCCATCAGGTGGCGGCAAATCGACACTCATCTTATTGGCACAACGTTTCTTTGACTTGCAAAGTGGTCAAATTCTAATCGATGGTCAGGATATATCAGATCATACCGCCAAATCCCTACGCGCCAATATCGCCTATGTTTCACAAACTGCTGTAATGTTTGAAGGTTCAATTCTGGACAACATTCGCTACGGCCGACCTGATGCAACAGATGAAGAAATCTACGAAGCAGCCAGACAGGCACAGGCGCACAAGTTTATTTTGGAACAACCCCAAGGCTACGATACTGCCGTTGGCGAATTAGGTGGCAATCTTTCTGGCGGGCAACGTCAACGAATTTCAATTGCCAGAGCGTTTTTGCGCGATGCGCCTATCCTGCTACTTGATGAAGCAACCTCGGCGCTTGATAATGAGTCAGAACTACTCGTCCAACAAGCGCTCGATAAACTCGTCAAAGGGCGCACGACAATCGTCATTGCACATCGTCTTTCTACCATCCGAAACGCAGACACAATTTATGTCATAGAGGCAGGCAAGGTCACTCAAGAAGGAACGCATGCAAGCCTGATGAAAAAGAAAGCTGGCACCTATGCAAGACTTCACGGCATTGGCGCAGAACCTATTGCAAAGAAATCAGCAATCGCTAAAAAGATGGTAAGAACGAAAGCACCTGCCAAAAGGACAACAACATGAGTGACCAAACAAGTGAAATGAAACTTGCAGTCATGGGTGCAGGTGGACGTATGGGCGGCGCATTGATCAGAGCCATTAATGAAACACCCAATGCTGTTTTGGTAGCTGCAATTGATCAAGAAGGCGCACCTTCCATAGGACAAGACTCTGGTACCCTTTCAGGCATAGGCGAAAACGGCATTGCAATATCCTCAAACCTGGAAGCAGGCCTTGATGCGTGTGATGGCGTAATTGACTTTACCGTACCACAAGCCACCGTTGCACTCTCGAAAAAAGTAGCAGCGCATAATTGCATTCAAATCATTGGCACAACAGGGTGCACGGAGCAAGAAGATGCGCAAATCGCAAGCTCTGCCAATAATGTAACCATCATCAAGTCAGGCAATATGAGTTTAGGTATTAACCTGCTTGCAGTTTTGGTTGAACAAGCAGCCAGCGCACTTCAGGCAGCAGATTTTGATCTCGAAGTTTTGGAAATGCATCACAAGCATAAAGTCGACGCCCCCTCTGGCACCGCGCTCTTGCTTGGCGAGGCAGCAGCCAAGGGACGCGGTATTGAGCTGGCGGAAAATTCTGTGCGCTCACGTGATGGCATTACAGGCGCAAGAGAAGATGGCACAATCGGATTTGCAACGCTGCGTGGTGGCTCTGTTATCGGGGATCATTCAGTCATCTTAGCGGGTGCAGGAGAGCGCATTGAACTTTCACACTCAGCACAAGACAGATCACTCTTTGCCACAGGTGCTGTAAAAGCAGCCCTTTGGGGCTTTGGCAAACCGGCAGGGCTTTACTCCATGCGCGATGTACTTGGATTTTAAGAATTAAACTGGAGAATTAAATCATGGAACGCACACTCGTTCTCGTCCGCCACGGACAAAGTGAATGGAACAAGAAAAACCTTTTCACAGGCTGGCGCGATCCTGACCTGACAGAACTGGGGCACCAGGAAGCAAAAGCAGCTGGCAAATTGCTTGGCGAGCGCGGCATGAAATTCGACATTGCCTATACAAGCGTGTTGCAACGCGCAGAAAAAACCTGCCAGCACATTCTTGATGGCGTTGGACAATCTGATCTTGAAACCATTCACGACCAAGCCCTAAACGAGCGCAACTACGGTGACCTTGCTGGCCTGAACAAGGACGATGCCCGCAAAAAATGGGGCGAGGAACAAGTCCACATCTGGCGCCGCTCTTACGACACGCCGCCTCCAGGTGAGGAAGGCGAAAGCTTAAAAGACACAGGCGCGCGCGTTTGGCCTTACTATATGACAGACATTTTGCCAAAGGTCATGACTGGCAATACGGTATTGGTCGCAGCACACGGTAATTCGCTTCGCTCACTCGTAATGGTGCTCGACAAAATGAACACTGAAAGCATTTTGAAACTTAACATCGCAACAGGTGTTCCGATGATTTACAAATTGAATGCAGACACAAGTGTTGCTTCAAAAGAGATTATAGAACTTGGCTAACAAGCACCCTGCTCAAATCCTCTTTACGGATGCGCACCCACTCACAGCCGCCCTCAATATGAAATTTGAGGGCGTCATCGACCGCACCCTTACCGTAACGCTCGACGCACCAACAAGCTTTGCAGACCAGGACAAAATCCATACGCATACGGGATTCTCAACACTCTTTCTGGATACGGTTATGGGCTCTTGTGTGTTGGGGGAGATTGAAAACCCGCAAACCATTGCCACCATCAAACTCACAACAAACCATATTGAACGCCCAAAAATCGGTGAAAAAATAACTTGCCGCGCGACGCTTGATAGCGAAACCAACGAAATTGCCTACGTCACAGGCAAGCTTTTTGCAGGAAAAGAAGAACGCCTCATTGCCACTGCCATTGGCAC
>CALDZF010000011.1 GCA_937944165.1 uncultured Rhizobiaceae group bacterium
GGAAATGCCTAGGCTTGAATATACGCCTGAAGTAGCGAAGGAAACGGCTCATCTTTATGAGAAGGTCAAGCATCATATTCCTGAAATTGAGTGGCCTATTCATGCGCCCTATGTGCATGCGATTAATAAAATCAAGAAAGAGCGCAATGCGGTAATCCTTGCGCATAATTATATGACACCTGAGATTTTTCATTGTGTGGCAGATGTGGCGGGCGACAGTCTGCAGTTGGCAATGGAAGCCGAGAAGGTGGATGCGGATATCATTGTGCAATGTGGCGTGCACTTCATGGCAGAGACTTCAAAACTGCTTAGCCCTGAAAAGACTGTGCTTATCCCTGATATGAAAGCGGGGTGTTCGCTGGCTGAATCCTTGACTGGCGAAGATGTGCGTTTGTTGCGTGAAGCCAATCCAGGCGTGCCGATTGTGACTTATGTAAATACTTCTGCTGATGTGAAAGCGGAAAGTGACATTTGTTGTACGTCATCCAATGCCGTGCGTGTTGTGGAGAGTTTTGAAAGCGATACCATCCTGCTTATTCCAGATGAATTTCTGGCGCAAAACGTTGCCAAGCAGACAAGCAAAAAGATTTTAACCTGGAAAGGCCATTGCGAAGTCCATGAGCGCTTCACACCGGAAGAATTGCTCGCTTATAAGGAGGCTGACCCGGCTATCCAGATCGTGGCGCATCCTGAATGTCCGCCTGAGGTGGTTGATGTGGCAGATTTCTCTGGCTCAACATCAGGCATGATTGATTTTGCGATTGGTCAAAAGCCTGGAAGCAAAGTGCTATTGGTTACAGAATGTTCGATGGCGTCTAATATTCAGGAACAGGCCAAGGGGGTTGAGTTCATCAAGCCGTGTAATCTTTGCCCGCACATGAAGCGTATTACGCTGCCAAAAATTCTTGAAGCGCTGGTCTACATGCGTGAAGAAGTTGTGGTTGACCCTGTTATGGCCGAAAAAGCCAAACATGCAGTTGAACGCATGGTGAATTTGAAGACTAACTGATTCTAGAATTGTCAACGCTATGAGCGAAAACCAGGACGAACTTTTTCCCACTCTTCCGATGCGTGATACAGACGATATTGTCATCATCGGTGGTGGATTGGCCGGGTTATTCTGTGCGCTGAAAATGGCGCCGCGTCCTGTTACGGTTTTGGCGGCAGCTCCTATTGGTACGGGCGCATCTTCTGCATGGGCGCAGGCCGGGATTGCTGCTTCTGTCATGCCGGGTGATACGGTTGAAAAACACGTGCAGGATACTTTGATTGCAGGTGCTGGCATCGTAGATGAACAGATTGCTCGTTTGATGGCAAGTGAAGCGGCAGATCGCATTCTTGATCTGGTCGAATATGGAGTGCCGTTTGACCGGGATCTTGAAGGTAAGTTAACAGCCTCACGCGAGGCCGCACATTCAGAGCATCGTGTGGTTGGAGTGCAGGGTGATCGCGCTGGCAAGGCCATTATGCAAGCGCTTGTTGCCACAGTTCACGCAACCCCCAGCATTCGATTGCTTGAAGGTTTTGTGGCAGAGGAACTGGTTACTGAAGGTAAAAAAGTCGTTGGTCTTCTGGCGCGTGGAGATCGCGGTACCAATCCGCATCGTATAGAACTTAAAACCAATGCAGTCATCATGGCGGCTGGCGGCGTTGGTGCGCTTTATGAAGTTACAACCAATCCAACGCAAGCGCGTGGCGGTGGTACTGGAATGGCGGCTCGTGCTGGCGCGGTAATTGCTGATCCTGAATTTGTTCAATTTCACCCAACGGCACTTAATGTTGGTAAAGATCCAGCACCACTTGCAACAGAAGCACTTCGAGGTGAGGGTTGTACGCTTCAAAATGACGATGGCACACGTTTTATGGTTGAAATTCATAAAGATGCCGAGCTTGCCCCGCGTGATGTGGTGGCTAAGGCAATCTTTGATGAAGTCGCAAGTGGGCGTGGTGCTTGGCTGGATGCGCGTGAAGCGGTAGGTAAGCATTTTGTCAATGAATTTCCGACAGTTTATCAATATTGTCAGGATGCGGGTATTGATCCGGTCACACAACTTATTCCTGTTATTCCCGCAGCGCATTACCATATGGGTGGTATCTTTGTTGATGCGGATGGGCGTTCATCGCTTGACGGCCTTTACGCTTGTGGGGAGGTGACCTCAACGGGTGCGCATGGAGCCAATCGTTTGGCCTCAAATTCCTTGCTTGAGGCGGTGGTTTTTGCAGGACGTATTGCTGAAGATATTCTACTTCATTATCCGTCAGGGATTACAAACCCTATTATTGAGCGCCCTTCGGGCGAAAATGAAGGCAAAAACGAAGAACCTTTGATGCCCAAATTGCGTAAGATTATGTCTCAATATGTTGGCGTTTCCCGCAATGGCGATGGGTTAAGGACTGCCATTCGCGAGATTGATGCGCTTGAAAAAGAAAATAGATCCTTCCGTTTTCGAAATGCACTTACAACAGCAAAACTGGCCGCAGTTTCCGCGCTTTTGCGTGAGGAAAGCAGGGGCGGACATCAACGTAGTGATTTTCCAAATGAAGAAGAAGCGTTTAAAAAACGCAGTTTCATTACGCTTGCCTATGGCAATAAATTAGCTGGCAAGGTTTTGGAGGGGGAGCTGTGAGCAATCTAAAACCGCATCTTTCTCCGATTTTAATTCGTAAGGCTATTGATGAAGCGCTGCTTGAAGATCTGGGGCGTGCAGGGGATATCACTACTAATGCGACCATTCCAGCTGATGCAATAGCGCAGTGCGTTTTGGCAAGTCGGGAAGATGGTATTGTCTCAGGCATGGAACTGGCAAGAGCTGCTTTTGCTACAATTGATCCTGATTTGAAGTTTGAGGCACTGGTAGACGATTGCGAACCAATCAAAGCAAGTGAGAAACTTGCGACTATTAAAGGTAATGCACGTGCGATTTTGAGTGCTGAGCGTGTGGCGCTGAACTACCTTATGCGCATGTCTGGTATCGCGAGTTATACAGCAGAATTTACCAGTGAAATTGCGCATACAAATGCCAAGGTTTGTTGCACGCGCAAGACCATTCCAGGGCATCGTGCCTTTGATAAATATGCGGTCAAATGCGGCGGTGGCTCTAATCATCGCTTCGGGCTGGATGATGCGATTTTGATCAAGGATAATCACATTGCCGTTGCGGGTGGCGTTAAGCTTGCCATTGAACGAGCGAGAGATTTTGTAGGGCATCTTGTCAAGGTGGAAGTGGAAGTAGATACGCTAGAACAATTCGCCGAAGCATTGCAAGCCAAGCCTGATGTTGTGCTGCTTGATAATATGAGCAATGCGCAATTAAGCGAAGCGGTTACTATAAATGCCAAAGATAATGCAGGTGTTGTTAAGCTTGAAGCTTCGGGCAATGTGAACATCAAGACGATTAAAGCGATTGCCGAAACGGGTGTTGATTATATC
>CALDZF010000012.1 GCA_937944165.1 uncultured Rhizobiaceae group bacterium
ATTACTTTCGCCATTTTATTCTCCTTGACCAGCAGACTGAATAGACCCTAACGGCATCCACGGCAATTAAAATTACTCAATCCAGTGCCTGGTTAGACTGGAATTTTCTAAGATTTTACGATTTCCCCGATTTGGCAATTCGGGGTGAACCGCAGTTGAAGGGTATATAAGAAGGAGAATCATCTTGTGCAAGGGATTGTATGCGCTAATTTAAAGAAGAAACTCAGAATAGGTAAAAAAATGCAAATTGAAGACCTTCCACATAATGCAAAATGGATTCCCCAGTGCCTAAATCAGCAACAACAGGAAAATCTGATTGAAGAAATCCGTTCAATTACTGCCAAAGCACCACTCTTTATTCCTAAAATGCCAAAAACAGGTAAGCCCATGTCGGTTCGTATGACCAATTGTGGTTCGTTGGGTTGGGTTACAACCAAGGAAGAAGGCTATCGTTATCAAGCAATGCATCCAGAAACTGGCACTCCTTGGCCTAAAATCCCTGCATTACTATTAGATTTATGGGATGAATTTGCAAATTACCCTAAACCTCCACAAGCCTGCCTTGTGAACTTCTACGAAGCATCTGCAAAAATGGGATTGCATCAGGATAAAGATGAGGAGGATTTTAGCGCACCAGTACTTTCGGTTTCTTTAGGTGATACATGCCTTTTTCGAATTGGCGGGCAAAACCGTAAAGATCCAACCAAATCCTTTAAGCTGGCAAGTGGGGACGTCATGCTTTTAACAGACAAATCCAGGATGGCTTTTCATGGAGTAGATAAAATTTACCTAGGAACTTCTACGCTTTTAAGGCGGGAGGGGCGGATTAATTTAACTCTAAGACGTGTCACGCGCTAATTTTCTTGTACAGCAGTATTAAAAGTTAGCTTCTAATTTATGTAATATGCATAGATTTTAGACATTAAGACATGCAACAAACTGAATTGAGTTGCACAATTATACATTACCGCAAACTGTAATCTGTGCCAATTATACCGATATTTAACTAATTAAATTTATGTATTGTCTGGTAAATCAATTTAAAGGCATTGCTCATAATGGAAGATAAAAGTGAACTTTTCTATCGCCTAATAAAAATAATTGCTATTTTATTAATAGCTTCAGGGGTGGCTAATCTTTCACGTTTAATTTTTTGGTTATCAAACAGTCACACAACCCTTGTTACAGTAATTGTATTTATACCTTTATATTTAATCACTTTGAAGAATAAACTACCACAATCCAGAAGCTATTTTTTAATATCCTTTATTCCACTTTTCCTGCTTGGGTTTTGGAGTTATTTTATTGGCGAGTTTGGAACATTTGACTGGTCTTCAATTGTATTCCATTTTTCAGCTGGGCTTGGTGACTCTGGTACGGTCAATATATACATCCAGAAAGCACTTAATGCTGGCCTTGCTGTTCTTTGTATTAGCATCGGAATGCTAATTATGAAAAACTATATTAATTGGTTTGCAAGATTCGATAAAATATTAGCAGTAATAATTCTAGTAGCTAATCCCGCAGTTGTAAGTGCTGCTATAAATTTTATCTCACCTGAGAATGATAAAATTAATGACCTGCTTTTCAATAATTATAGCTCACCAAAAGTTGTTGCTGTTAAAAACAATAATCCTAAAAATTTCATTCATATATTTTTAGAAAGTACTGAAGCAACTTATAAAAACGAGAGCGTATTTGGAAACATTATGCAGCCTTTAAGATTTTATGAAAAGCAAGGGTTTTCAGCTGAACAACTATTACAAGTTAAGGATACAGGCTGGTCAGCGGCTGGAATAACTGCATCATATTGCGGCGTTCCACTTTCTCCACTTGGTTTAGCGACAGGTAATCATTTTGGTACAGTAAAATCATTCATGCCTCAGGCAAAATGTTTAGGAGATATATTGACGAAAGATGGATATAATCTTTCATATATTTCTGGTGCAGATATTGAATCTGCTGCATTTGATAAAATTCTTGGAGAGCATGGCTTTAACGATTTAATTGATTTTAAAGAATTATTAAAGCGTTATCCCGATGATGCAAAATCCATTATCAAAGATGGCAGAACATCTTTTGGCTCAAATGATGATATTGCTTTCACGGCTGCATATGAGATTTTAGAAAAAAATAAAGCACTAGATCAACCATTTGGCATTACAATAATGACAAATGGTGGGCATGCGCCTTTAGGAAATTTTTCTGCCTCTTGCAATAACAAACAGCAAATAGATGCATCTGCCACAAGTTCTCTAAAAGCAATTCATTGTACTAATTTACTAACACAAGATTTTATTGAAACCGCTACAGCAAATGGACTGTTAGAGAATACTGTAATTATTGTTCAAAGTGATCATTACGCCATGCGAAATGAAGTGTTTAGCAAAATCATAAATCAAGACAGATCAAATTTGTTTTTTATTTACGGCTCAGACATTAATCAAAATATCAATTCAAAACCAGCGACAATGTTTGATGTTTATCCAACTATATTAGAAGCAATTGGCTATTCACTCAAAAACAATCAAGCAGGTTTAGGGATATCTCTTTTATCTGGAAAACCGACTATGTTAGAAGATCATGGATTGGAAAGTCTCAATAAGATGATTAAAAATGACGGAAAGTTGCGATACACACTTTGGGCAGACGAGACGAACAACTTAGCAAAATACATTGTAACTAATGATAAAAATTAAGTCGCAACTTAAAGTTTCCTAAGTGCTACTTTCTCAACCAGGTGGTCTTTACCTTTTTTTAAAATTAGGTCTGCACGTGGTCTGGTTGGTAGAATGTTATCGTGCAAGTTTACCAAATTGATGGTCTCCCATAATCTATTTGCCTCATTCAAAGCTTCTTCATAGCTTGTTGTTGAATAATGATGAAAGAATGAAGCAGGGTCTCTAAACGCCGTATCACGCAGCCCCATAAAGCGGGTTACATACCAATCTTCTATATCTTTTTCATCTGCATCTATATAAATTGAGAAA
>CALDZF010000013.1 GCA_937944165.1 uncultured Rhizobiaceae group bacterium
ACCTGCCCAATCCACATAACCGACCCGAATAACGATTGTTATGAAGGCGAACTACAGCGTTAAAGCTTTTGACTGGGGTATAAACCCCACTCTGCAAACTTTTCCTTGTATTTCTTGTCATAACAAACGCCATTTCAATCAAATTAATAGGTCCTGAGCCTAGATGCATCTGAAACCATAAAGCTTATTGTCTCTGATAGTTCTTCCACTTTTGCATAACGCCCAGCGGGTATACGAGCTAGCCGATCTTCCTTTTCTGGAAGACTATCAATAAAGCCCGGCAAGATATTGTTCATGCGTATGCCCTGAGTTGCAAATTTAGTACTAAACAATTTGGTGTAACCTGCCAATGCAGCACGAAATACTGCTGATGTCGGGAAATCAGGATCAGGCTCGAAAGCCGCAAATGTTGAAATGTTTACGATTGAACCCGACTTCTGTTTTTGCATAATTGGCAAGACAATACGTGTCATGCTCACAATGTTTAGCATGTAATAATCCATACCAAGATGCCAGTCTTCATCTGAAATTTCATCAACAGCACCTTTGGGACCATGACCGGCACAATTTACAACACCATCAATACGGTCAAATTTTTTCATTGTGCCAGAAACAAATGCTACAAGGTCCTCAACAACAAGGTTAGAACCTGTAAAACCAAACCCATTCAGTTCGCTACAATGCCTCCCCTTTACCTGATGAAGACATCACCCCTACTGCATATCCTTTTGCATGAAGATTGCGAGCAGCGTCTGCTCCAATACCAGAACCGCCACCAACTATAAGTGCTACCTTTTGCTCGCTCATATTTTGTCTCCTCATGCTTTCTTTATATCGGTTAAAGTATCAAATTACGGCTTTCTCAATAATCGGTTTGTTATTCACAATACGCTCAAAATTAAATGAGTTCATATCAAGGCTACGGTATTCGCCATAAGTCAGAATTTCAGCAGTTCCACGCCCCATAGCTGGCGATTGCTGCAAACCATGCCCGGAGAACCCGTTTAAAAAGAAGAAATTAGAAACCTCAGTATGGGGGCCCATAATCGCATTATGGTCAAATGTATTATAGGCATAATGCCCACCCCATTCGCTTGTTATTTTAATTGCTTCAAATTGAGGAATACGAGTAGCTAATATAGGCCACACATGTTCTTGCCAGATATTATGATCCATTTTAAAATCGTCATAATCAACTGCAGGGTCAATGTCTGGATGACCACCGCATTGATAGGTACCACCACCATTTTCTCGAACATGGACACCAGAGGGATCAATCGTTAATGGCAAGTCACGGTCAAGGGGTTGTTCTGCTGAGAAAATCCAGGAGTAACGTTTGCGAGGTTCTACTGGCACTTCAATACCTGCCATCTGTGCAGTGCGTGCCGCGCGTGGCCCTGATGCATTTAACACTTGTCCGCATGAAATAACTTCACCGGATTTAAGTGTTATGCTCTCAACTTTTGTACCATTAACATTATTGTTTATTGCAACAACTTCGTTTGCAACATATTCAACACCACGTTCACGCGATGAACGTCTCCACCAATCAAATACTGCGGTTGCATCCCAGAACCCTTCGTCAATTAAATTGATTGAACCCAAAACAATATCATCAACATTATAAAATGGGTAAGCTTGCTTAATTTCTTCTGCAGTCATGAGTTGAGTAGCAGCGCCAACACCAAGTTGCACTTGCTGGCTCTCGCGAAGGACATCAGCAAACTCATTATTATCAGCAAGATACATATAACCAAAGCTACGAATTGAGAGTTCAGGTACTCGCTCATCGCCGCCCATATAAGTGCGGAGGTTTTTCACAAAATCAGCAGCAAATTGTGATATCTTGACGTTTAACTCGGTTGAGAACTGTTGCCGCATGCACGAATTTGTATGTGCGGTTGAAGAATTTTCATATGTAGGATCACGCTCTACCACTAAAACAGAACCATCAAAATCTGCATTGTCGGACAAAAACCATGCAGTTGACGCCCCCATAATTGCACCACCTATTATAACCACATCATAACTGATTTTATTTGGTATTTGCTGATTATTCAACATTATCCAATATCTCCATTGCGTATAGCACGTTCCAATTCCTGTATTACCTTAGCACTCATGCCATATGTTTCTTGCGCGGTTTCAGCAGAAATATACCCGCGCACAAAATCTCTTTTAACAAGCGCCATATCCCTATCTTTTGGACTGCCGTAACCAGCACCTCCAGGGAAAGCAAGCATGACTTTTCGACCGTGTGGCACAAACTGCTTACCCTTACCATTCATCGACGAACCATCATCTTGCGCAATGGTTGTTGACGCGCCATTTTTACCGCCTTTTCGCCCGCGTGCAGGATGGTCAACACGATCAAACATCGCTTGAAAGTCAAATTCGTGACCATCAGAAGCACCCACTTCCATATATTGTCCTAGACCACCACGATATTTACCGGCCCCGCCACTATCTGAACGAAGTTCCTTACGCCAAATAATAACCGGCCCAGTATGTTCTGTAGCTTCAACCGGCATCGTCATAACGCCTGAAGGGAATGCTGTAGCATCCATACCATCTTGTTTTGGTCGCGCTCCAGAACCACCCGAGTTAAATGTTAAAACCTCTGCACGAATCGCATGTTTTGGTGCTGTAACGTCCGTACGTGGCCGCAAAGATACCTGGAAGTTACAAAGACAGCCAGCGCCTTCAGCAGGAACCGTTTCAGGTAAAATTTTATCCAAGGCATCATAGACCGTATCTGGAACCATGTGCCCTATAACATGGCGTAATGCGACAGGTGCGGGATGTAATGCGTTTACGATAGAGTTTTCAGGTGCGATTATTTCAAATGGCGCCAGTGAGGCAGCGTTATTCGGAATTTCTGGCGCAATAGCACATTTAAGGGCGTAGCACGCATAGGCTTTTGTATAGACGAGGGGAACATTTATCCCCTTTTTATCCAATCCTGAGGTGCCATCAAAGTCTGACAGAATACGGTCTTTTTCGATTGATAATTTAACTTTTAATTCTATGGGCTTATCAAACCCGTCTATGGTCATTTCACCAGTTGCAGATTTACGAGGCAGCGCGTTAATTTTTTCAAGCGTCGCCCTGCGCGAGTTTTCAAGAATAAATTCCCCAATACTTTCAAGATCAGAAAGTTCAAACTCTTTCATCATATCAATCAAGCGTCGGTGGCCAATTTCATTACAGGTAGCAAGTGCATACATGTCACCAATTAATTGATCAGGTTCGCGCACATTCCCCCGCACAATAGCAACCAGCGTTTTATCAACTTCACCGCGCTCTGCAAACTTCATAATAGGAATATAAAGCCCCTCTTCATAAACGCTGGCAGCGTCAGCGCCAAACCCGCGGCCTCCAATATCCACAATATGGGCAGTACAAGCAAAAAGCCCGACTAATTCACCTTTGTAAAATGACGGTGTAACAATTGTAATATCGTGCAGATGTCCGGTACCTTCCCAAGGATCGTTGGTAATATAAACATCACCTTCAAACATATTGTTATTGCCAATACGGCGAATAAAATGAGCAACCGCATCTGCCATGGCATTCACATGGCCAGGTGTTCCCGTTACCGCTTGTGCCAGCATCTGTCCGTTTTTATCATATACCCCAGCAGAAAGATCACCTGCTTCACGAACAGAGGTTGAAAATGCTGTGCGCACCAAGGCTTGAGCCTGCTCTTCAACTACAGAGATAAGTCGGTTCCACATAACTTGATAAGAAACATTTGAATAAGTTTTTGTCATTTTGCATCTCCAATCTCTTTTGTCAGAATATCGATACAACCATCCAACTGACACAAGGCACTGCGGCTAGTAGGTATAATGATTGTCGTTTCTCTTTCAACAATAACCGCAGGGCCATCGACCGTTTCACCAGGGGAAATGGAATCCCTTGGAACCACGGATGCATTTACAGATTGGCTTAATGCAGGATCAAAAATATTGCGCGTACCATCAATCGAAGCTGCGCTTGCACGTGCTTTTTCATCTACTCTAGCAAAAGCTTTCGGTGGTGTGGTTGAGTTAACTGCCCAGACAGTAATTTCAGTATCCATACCATGCACAACACGCCCAAATAGTTTGGCATAATCAGCTTCAAATAGTTTTTGAAATGTATCTACGTCAGGGTTCATAGCCTGATCTTCAGTTAACTCGATTGGGATTTCCCATCCTTGCCCCGTGTAACGCATATAGACTTTAAAATCAGATAGAATTTCTGCATCCGTATTGCAATTTCTCACAAACCCCGTCGCTTCTTGTTTAAGACTTGAAAGGATATTCTTTATTTTTTCCGGATCAAAATCAGATAATTTCATGTAAGCAGAACGCGTTGCCTCAAAGCTAAAAGGCGCTCTCAAAAATCCAATTGCGGAACCAACACCAGCACCAGGCGGCACTAGCAACCGCTCAACACCCAACTTCTCACACAGACGTCCAGCATGGAGCGGTGCAGCTCCCCCGAAAGCAATCATGGTATATTCAGACAGGTCTTCACCGTTTTCCACTGCATGAACTCGTGCAGCATTTGCCATGTTTTCGTCAACTACTTCGGCAACACCAAAAGCGGCAGTTTCTGTATCCATGGATAATTCTTCTCCAACGCACGCCTTAAGTGCAAGTTCGGATTGATCGCGATGTAGTTTAATTGAACCACCTGCAAAATTGTCTGGGTCAAGTTTTCCCAATACAAGATCAGCATCTGTTACGGCAGGACGCTCACCACCTCTACCATAACAGGCAGGACCAGGTTCAGAACCAGCAGATTCAGGACCAACACGAATTTGGTTCATGGAGTCTACGTGCGCCAAAGACCCACCTCCAGCACCAATTTCCACCATATCAATAACCGGGATTGAAATCGGCATTCCAGAACCTTTCTTAAAGCGATAGGTTCGTGCAACTTCGAAGACACGACTTGTTTTGGGTGTTTGATTTTTAATCAGGCAAATCTTTGCAGTTGTTCCCCCCATATCAAAGGAGAGAACTTTATCAAGACCATAACAAGCAGCGATGTTTGCCGCAAATACCGCCCCTCCTGCCGGACCAGATTCCACAAGACGCACTGGAAACTCTGCCGCGCTTTCAATCGAAATAATGCCACCACCTGAATGCATCAAGAAGATATTACAATCCACGCCTTGCCCATTTAGTCTGTCCTCTAAACGGCTAAGATAACTCTTCATCAAGGGTTTGATATAAGCATTGGCAATCGTTGTATTAAAGCGCTCATATTCGCGCATTTGCGGTGACACTTCGCAAGAAAGCGAAACCATCGCCTGTGGCATTTTTTCTGTAATAACCTCCTGCACCATTCTCTCATGTGCATCATTAAGATACGAGTGAAGAAACCCAACAGCAATACTCTCATATCCTGCGGCGACCAATTCATCCACAAGCACTTCAACCTCTTTGCGCTCAAGTGCAATAAGCGTTTCCCCAGAAGCAGCTATGCGTTCTCCCAACACATATCTGCGTTGGCGTGGCAGTAATGGCTCTGGCAATGTTAGATTTAAATCGTATTGCTCAAACCGGCTTTCAGTTCGCATTTCGATCACATCACGAAACCCCTTAGTTGTAATAAATGCAGTTTTAGCGCCGCGCCTTTCAATAAGTGCGTTTGTAGCAAGTGTCGTCCCATGGATAATTTGTTGAATGTCAGAAGGTGCAATAGCTGCCTTCTCACATACCTGATGCATACCATCGATGATAGCGTTTTCTGGTGCTGCATAGGTTGTCAGAACTTTGATGGAATATATTTTAGCATCAACTTCCAACACAACATCAGTAAAGGTGCCGCCAATATCTGCACCAAGTCGAATAGATTTTTCAGTCATTTTTTTGCCTCTTGTTAATTAAAAGCTAGTCTGTATTGAAAATCAATTCCAATTATTTTATTCTATTTGTAGCATCAATAATTTTTATTATATAGGATATGCTTAATGGCACAAATTAGCTTAAAGCAATTGGAAGCTTTTACTCAAGTAGCCAAGCTAGGCAGCTTTCGACGTGCTTCTACTGTACTGAATACAACCCAACCCAATATATCAGCTAGAATATCATCTCTTGAAAGCCAGTTTGGGCAAATCTTGATGGAGCGCGATGCAGGCTCGGTACGCCTTACTTCAATCGGTGAAGAGTTGCTGGCAAAGGCTCAAAAGGTTTTATCATGCGTCGATGAACTTTTAGTTTCAGCGCAAAACCCAAATTTGTTTGAAGGTACTTTGAGGCTCGGCGTCACAGAGACCATCGCTCATTCTTGGTTGGGTGAATTCTTGTCAGCTTTTAACAAAAAATTTCCGCAAGTCACTATTGACCTAACAGTTGATCTATCAAGCACGCTGACACATGCACTCGACGGCGGTTCAATTGATATGGCATTTCAAAGCGGACCGTTTAAAAATGATACTGCATTATCAATAAAGCTTTGTCAGGTTGACTTATGTTGGGTCACATCGCCCAACTTGAACATTGGTAATGTAAAACTAACCAAGAAAGAAATCTCTAAATATGTTATCCTGACCCATTCCAAAAATACTTTACCTTACAGGCAACTTAAAAAACATCTATCAGATGAAAGCAATTCATTACGGCTAGTCCCCTCCACAAGCCTAGCTACATGTCTTCAAATGACAGTGCAAGGTATTGGCATTGCTTGTCTTCCTCATGCAATTATAAAAACTGCATTAGGTAATGGCACTTTGAAAAAGTTGAATTACCATTGGGTACCAGAACCCTTAAAGTTTGAAGCAAGATCAAACGATTCCAACGCTCAATATTATATTCAAGAAGCCTTAAAACTCGCCAAGACTATTGTTCAATAGAACAGAAGTTTTTCTATATCTGCAATCCATGTTAGCTAAGAAGCTAAGTCGATAATAACTGATTATATTAATAGAAGAAAATAGTACTTGGAGAAGATGCGAATCCCCGGCACCTTTATTCGTAAGATTACACAATAACTCTAATAGGCTGCAAAGTAGACGCAAAACGTATAAAAGCCCACTTTTAAAATACACAAATGAGTCCAGTACTCGACTGCTTTTTTTCGTAGCAGGCAAGTAGCTTTTCCTAGATCTGCTAAAATTTATAAAAGCTAAATAACTCGACGATTATAAATGACCGCATAGAGCCCTACCTCGCAATTCGTGTTGCGTCATGACTTGGACTTTGAATAGATACTTGCGCCACGTTTTTAATCTAAAAATTATTCAACAATATCAAAATATACTTCTTTTTCAACACAAAGCGATCAAAGCGATGTCCTCGCATCCTTTCTTTTGAAGTTTAAGGGCTGCATTCCAGGCGCGTAAGCCAGTTTTGCAGCATATTACTGTGCGGCTATTGTGGCTTATATCGACTTGAGCAATTTCACTTACAGAACAACGAATTGCAGTATCTGTAATCGGTAATAGTGCTTCTTCAACCGATCGCAAATCAACAACAGTATCGCGCAAGTCTATGTCTTTAACAGATATAAAGCCAAAACCATATTTTGGTTCTAGTGCATTAACAAAGGAAAACACAGATGTCGTTAGCTGCCGTAAATCCAGATTAATCATCCGCCCAAGGGGTGAAGGTTCAATATCCAAAATACAATTAAGCGCTAATTGCGCTTGCAAGGCGCCCAACATACCAACTGCCGGACCACTGACGCCAGCAGTTGAGCAAGTTTGACCTGATATGGGTAGATCGGGGAATATAGCCCTAACACTAGGGGCTTTATTGCCGCAAAATCCACCTGCATATCCGCTGAATCCTAAAACTGATGCCGAGATCAACACTTGTCCGCTTTTATGACAGTGATCTGAAAGCGTATAGGTGACTGCAAAACTATCCGCGGCATCGATAATGATATCAGCTCCTTGCGTTAGCTCAGCCACATTGGCTGGTTCAAGACGTATCACATGAGCGCATAGATATATATCAGGATTATAAGTTAACAGTGCACTCACAGCAGATTGCGCCTTGCTTTTTCCAATGCTTTCCATCGTATAAAGCGGCTGGCGATGTAAATTACTTTTCTCGATCGTGTCAGGGTCCACAATCACGATATTTCCAATTCCAGCACCTGCCAAATAACTTAACACAGGACAACCAAGCCCACCCGCCCCGATGACAACAATTTTTGTATCCCGCAATTTTTGCTGACCTGTTTCGCCTATTTCCGGCAACATCATTTGGCGGATATATCGATTCATTTTACGATATCCTTTATTGTCTGCATCCAGGTTCCCACGCGTGCTTCTGGATTGTCATTAAGTGTGATATCCGTCACAACCGCGACACTATCAGCGCCCGCAGCAAAAACACCGGGTAAGCGTTCGGGCGTAAGTCCGCCGATTGCTATCAAAGGTAATTCGCCTACTAAATTTTTCCACCTAGTCAATTTTTCAAGCCCTTGAGGTTTCCATGGCATTTTCTTTAAAATAGTAGGATAGATTGGCCCAAGTGCTATATAATCAGGCTCATGAGACAAGGCACGTTCAAGCTCAGCTCGGTCATGCGTGGATAATCCAAGTTTAATACCAGCGTTTTTTATTGCGGATATATCTGCGGTATCAAGGTCACTTTGGCCTAAATGCACATAATCACAATCAAGATCAATGGCTTCTTGCCAATAATCATTTACAATCAACTGACAATTATATTTTTTGCAGATATTTTGTGCACGTAAAATTTCAGCCTTAACAACATCTGTTGGTTGATCTTTAAAGCGCAACTGAACAAGCTTCACACCCAAAGGTACCAGCCGTTCTATCCAATCCGCATTGCCAACAATCAAATAAAATGGGTCGAGTTTATGTGTCATGTAAAACTTGCCATCCCAAGCACAGGGGTTGAAGGATTGGCCATATCGCGAGGTTCCATCGGATCTGCAGTCCTTGCCATAACACCAGCTTCAATCGCGATAGAAAACGCCTTTGCCATAGCAACTGGGTTTCCAGCTTTTGCAATTGCAGTATTAACAAGCACAGAATCAAAACCTAACTCTGCTGCATGAGCTGCATGAGAGGGAAGTCCAAGACCTGCGTCTATAATTAGAGGTACATCAGCGAAATGTGCTCTCATCGTTTTTAAACCATAGATATTGTTAAGACCTAGGCCTGTGCCAATTGGTGCACCCCAAGGCATAAGCACTTTGCAACCTGCATCCAGTAGTCTCCCCGCAATGCTTAAATCTTCCGTTGTATAAGGAAAAACCTCAAAGTCATCCTCCACAAGAATACGGGCAGCTTCAACCAGACTCAATACATCAGGGCAGAGTGTATCATTGTCCGAAATAACTTCGAGTTTAAGCCATTTGGTTCCAAATACTTCACGTGCCATATGGGCAGTGGTTACCGCCTCCTTAACCGTATGACAACCTGCGGTATTGGGTAATACGTGAACGCCCAAATCAGAGATCATATTCCAAAATGTTTGCCCGCTTTTTGCTTCCCCAGATTCGCGCCTTAGCGAGACTGTAACAACTTGCGCACCTGAAGTTTTTACTGCGTCTTCTAAAATTGTGGGCGAGGGGTATTGTGCAGTGCCCAAAAACAATCTGGAAGTCAGTTTTTTACCATAGAAATCCAACATTTATCCTCCCTGCATGGGGGCAAGAATCTCTAATCTATCCCCCTCATTAAGCAACGTATTAATGCGCATCTCCTGCGTTACAAATTCACCATTAAGAGCTGTAGCAACGCGAGCCTTTCCATAATTTAGTTCTATTAGAATAGTGTGAATATTACTTTCCATAACATTATGTGCTATGCTGTTAACGATAATTTTCATCCATAAACTCCGGTATGTGTTTGGGGTTAAGAATTGTATCTGCTGCCATTCTTGCGCAAGCTGGTGCAAGTAAAAACCCATGGCGGAAAAGGCCGTTTACGTGAAGCGTATCTCCTTGCCAACACAACTTTGGGATATTATCCGGGAAAGCTGGACGGACATCGCACCCAATTTCAAGAACTTCAGCCTCGCCAAAAGCTGGATGAATAGTATAAGCAGCATTTAACAAATCAACCATGCTACGCGCGGTAATTTTGCTTCGTTCCTCTGATTCAATTTGCGTTGCACCGATCATGTAGGTTCCACTCCCTCTAGGTACTATATAAACTGGAAACCTGGGGTGCATTAGACGAATTGGGCGGGTGATATTAATTTCGTGGGTTTTCAGGAGCAATGCCTCACCTTTTACACCACGCAAGTCTTGCAGTTTTATACGAGCATTAAAGCCAGTTGCGTTGATTATTTTTCCCTTGGAAACATAATCTTTTAAAGGTGTATCATAGTGTATTTTTATGCCATGATTTAATAATTTTTCTGATAAGTCTCTCAACGCCTGACGAGGATTAATGTGTGCTTCATCAGCAAAATACAATGCTTTAGAAAAACTTTCAGCCAAGTCCGGCTCAAGCTCTGCCAAAGCATTTCCATCAATCGATTTATGATTCTGTGTCCTACGCGCAAAGCGGTTTAATTCTGCACTATCGCGTGATGGTGCCAAAACGATAGACCCACGTTCAGTAACCTTTGAGATATGTTTGCGCCACCAGGAAACAGCTTCTTGCCCAAACTTCACGATTGGTGGCTCAGACATATCCGCTTCGCACCACGGAGACAACATGCCACCCGCATACCACGAGCAGGCATGAGCACCCAAGCCTGGCGCTTGATCAATTACTTCAATGCCGACGCCTCTCTCGGCAAGCTCTGTTGCAATAGCAAGACCCATAACGCCTGCACCTACAATGGTTATAATCATTCCAAGTCTCCTTATATCAGAATGATTCATTTAACTTTTGGGTAGAAGAATGTTTTCACCAGCCAATTATGGGTTATAAGTTTAGCCAACTGGAGAACTACATTCCTACGCCAGCGCTAACTGGATCAGGTTCGATGGGTCGTCGAGCTATTGCAAAAGCAATGTGTCAACCTCTCAGCCTCCTGTCGAGGATCCCCGGTTCTGTAAAAGGTTTGACGCTTTTAGCGGTCACTGTCAATAAATAAAATCTTGTATTTATGCACGATATTGGACGTTAAATATGACACTTAACGACTATCTAATTGATATCGTACACTTGGTAATACTTAAGAATTAGAACAGTCATTAAGTCCACACAGCTGTCATTCAACAGTTACAATATGTCTACAGATAGAGTGCTTTTGTCGTAGTAAACGGTTACTGCTCTAAATAGCTGTGAAGGCTACGCAATTTAACGCCAAAGTGAATCGTATATCCTCGACCAAATCGGCCAACAATTTTGCAACAAATGCGACAATCACCTTTTGCCAGTATTTTTCCGCTTTCTACAAAAGCCAGCCCTGGGTGTGTATTCCAATTAGGTTATCGTTCGGAGGGTTTTTTGAAGTACTGACATAAATTTCCTTGGGAATTGCCAGTTTCCAAGACACATAAAACGGACAACCTTCATTCATCAAATAGTGGTAAAGTGTGTAGTGAATAGTACTGTCAGCCTGCTCTTGAGGCGCAATAGATTCACGATTTTAGGATGAAACCGCGATTCATATCGTTCGTAAGCATAATGTATAGCCACCACTACAACAACCAGTACAATTAAACCCAATTTTCGTTAACTGATTAAACGCATAGACATTGAGTTTCTTTTATCATTCGGCTTAGCTGTAATAAACCTGCAATAGTCATTGTAACCATCATCAAACATATCTAATTCCTTTCATTTCGTTCAGTTTTAAAGATCAAGAACGACTGGTTCTTCAGACGCGGGTTTGGCGCAACAGATAAACACTTCATTGTCTTTGGTTGGTAAAGCAGGTTTGTTTGTGTAGCGTACCGCACCTGACAGCAATTTGGTTGCACAAGTGCCACATTTTCCTGACCGACAATTATGCGCAGGCTTTAAGCCAGCGTTTTCTGCCAATTCCAGCAATGTACCCTTTTC
>CALDZF010000014.1 GCA_937944165.1 uncultured Rhizobiaceae group bacterium
CTTTCTGGTGGTTTAAATTATAAAGAGGGTGAAAATATAGAAATTCGCATTGGTGGTGCTGTTGGCGTACTTGAAGGTGGTTCATCACGTGCCTTACCTAATAGTATTGACCAAGCAAATGACGTGACTTATGAGTTTGACGCTGATTTGCTTCTTGCTGTAAGTGCAGGTTTTAAATACAAATTCTAATTTTATAAATATATAATTACGAAAAGCCTCAGAATTGCCTGGGGCTTTTTTTTATTTCTTCTGTAAGGTAATGACCCACCCCTTAAGTTCGTTACGTGGAATATGCTCGCCGTGTTCTTGTTCAATAATTTTTATTTTACCTGCTATTTCCAAATCGTTTAACTTATTGGTCAAAGAACCTTCTTCATAATAATGGTCGTTGAGACCGATGATGATTATGCCGTCTTTCTTGACTATGCGGAGCAGTTCATCAACTGCTTCCGGCATTATATGGCCGAAGGAGAATACTCCAACCGCAGTAACTGCATCATATTGTTCTGGTTGTACGTTGATAAGTGGCTCGTTTAAATCACATGTAAAGAGGTTCTTGTATAACTTAAGCTCTGAAGCCTTATCTAACATGCCTTGTGACAAGTCGCAGCCGTGAACAGTGGCATAGCCTGCATCTTTGAGTGCCAGGCCTGAAAGACCAGTACCGCAACCAACGTCAAGAATTGAAATATTTTTGTCTGTGATTTGTTTTGCCAAAGCACCAGCACATCGTGCGGGTTGTTGGTACTCGCCGTCATTTAAATCCCGGTCATAGACTTGCGCCCAACGGTCATACATTTCACGCGCTTCGCTTGATGATACTAGCGTATATGCAATGTCAAAAAAATTTTCTTTTACCATAATTTTATTCCTCACACTATTAGACAATCAAAAATGTGACAGTTATGCAACAGCTTGGAAAAGACTTTTATTTCAAGCGCCTGAATTGCAATTTGCCCCTTTTAAGCCACAAAATAAACTCACCTAGATCTTACATTTTAACAATATTAGAATATCAAGATCTTATATCTTCGCATCAAATGAGTTTTACTAAATTTGTGTTTTAAGGATGAAATTTTGAAATTGCACTTAGAAGAAATTGTATTATGAAGCACAATAAATACTTAACTTTAACAATTGCAGCCGCTACAGTTTCTGCTCTGCAGATTGCTCAAGCATTTGCTTTTGATGCTTCTGAGGTAATTAAAAAAGACGCTTCTCCCCATGAAATTTTTCAATCTTTCTTCAAGTTTAAACAAGATGGGAAACAAGAGGAAGCTGTTGAAGTTCTAAAGTTTGCAGCTGAAAGTGGTAATTCTGCTGCTCAATGGAAATTGGCGCGAATTTATCAAACAGGGGATGGTGTTGAACAAGATCAACTTGAGGCGTTTAAAATATTTCAAAAGATAGCTAACCAAGCCAACTATGCAATTCCAAATTCTGATACTTGGCAATTTGGTGCTGACGCATATGTTGCGCTTGGTAATTATTATCGAAATGGTATCAACAATACTATAATCAAGCCTGATGCGGCCAAAGCGCGTGTAATGTACACAACCGCCGCCATGATTTATCGCCACCCGGAAGCCCAATTTGAGCTGGGTCGTATGCAAATCAATAATGATCAAATTTTTGGTCAGGGGCGAAGTGGGATTAGAAACCTAAGCTTGGCTTATCAAAAAGGCCATGTTGGTGCGGAAGCATTATTAGGATACGCAATTTTTGAAGGCGTTAATACAACACATAACCCTGTTCGTGGATTGGTTATGATTGGCAATGCCCAAAGGCGCGCATCTGCCCGTGATATTGAATGGATTAATCAACTTTATGATGAAGCCTATTCAATCGCTAAACCTGAGGATCGTATTGAAGCTGTGAGACAACTTCAGAACTTACCAAGTCCTCTTGAATAAATTTATTCTAGCCTAGTTTTCTTTTGAGATTTTTTATAGCTTTTTCATAATCAAAGTTGCTTTGATTATTATCATAATCAATACTTGCGGTTGGGCAGGGGGTTCCTAAAAACTTCCAGCTTGTGTTATTAAGAACTCTGGAGCATTGCGCCATTTGCGAGCCGCTGGATGTTCTAATACAAACACTTTGTCCTTCAGGAACCTTTGTACCCTTATGGCTGCAAGTACAATTTTCGCCAGCCATAACCGCTGTTGCCAATAATGGCAAAGTAAAAGCAATGATTACAATTTGTATAATTGAGCGAACCATGCATGTATAATTTGTCTAAATTTAAAATTTGTCAAATCACGTTGGGTTTAACGCTTCTTTGAAAGATAACAGTCTATATTTGTTCTCGTCCCATAACGCCAGCTTTACGCATTTAAAGCTTTCCCAAAGCGTAATTCTACTTACTTCTTTGAGCTCTGGGTAATCTCTAATGACTTCTGTTAATCGGTAAAAAGGAATATGGCTACAAAGGTGATGGACATGATGGATGCCAATATTGCCTGAAAGCCAACGCAATACAACAGGCAGGTCATAGTGTGAACTACCATGAAGTGCAGATTCGCGACGATCCCAATCAGATGAATGATCCCAATTTGTATCTTCAAATTGATGTTGAACAAAAAACAGCCAAACACCAAAAGACGCAGCCAACAAAGTAACTGGTACTTGTATTGCCAGAAATGCTTTCCAGCCTACAAACCAGATTAATAGTAATGAATAAAATATAATACCCAGGTTCGTTAGCATTGTACTAATCCATGGTCTCCAACCAATTTTCATCATGCCAATTGGTAAGCGTTGTTCAAGAAAAAACACGTATGCAGGACCCACAACAAAAAGTATTACTGGGTTTCTGTAGATACGATACAATATACGCCCAAACTTTGATTTGGATTTGTACTCATTCACGGTAAGCGTTTGAATGTCACCCATGCCACGGTGATCAAGATTGCCAGATGTTGCATGATGAATAGCATGACTGCGTTGCCAATAATCGTAAGGTGTAATCGTCAAAATACCCAAGACACGCCCAAGCCACCTATTGGCCGTTTGATTGCTAAGAAAAGAGCCATGCCCACAATCGTGTTGAATTATAAAAATACGAACCAAAAAGCCGGCAGCAGGAAAAGCCAATAATGCTGTTATTAAATAGCTATAACTGATTGCCTGATACATGATTGCCCAGATAGCTGCAAAGGGTACAACAGTTAATAAAATTTCGCGTATAGCTTTGAAATTGTTGGGTGTTTTGTATTTTTCTAGGGCTTTGGTCCATCCGCGTGCATCAAGTTCAATAGCGTTGTTTGACAGTTTTGCTTGTGTATTCAAAATATAGCCCCTCGTTAGCCATCGATTCAATATTCGATTCGTGTATATTTATATCTTATTAGTGCTCCTGGCAGTTAAATTTTTTGTCATTCTTTAGAAGTAATTTTATATATGTATGATTTACTTAAGTTCAGACACTAAGCAACTTCAACCCAAACAGGCACGTGGTCTGATGGTTTTTCCCAGTCGCGTACATGTTTATCTATGTCAGCTGCTTGTAGTAATTTGGCAGCTTCTGGTGACATTAGTAAATGGTCTATGCGAATGCCATTGTTCTTTGGCCATGCACCAGCTTGATAGTCCCAGAATGTATAGGTTTTGTCGCTTTCATTGGTTGTGCGGATAGCTTCAGTCAAGCCAAGATTTAAAAGACGTCGAAAAGCTGTTCTGCTCTCTGGTCTATAGAGCGCATCACCTTCCCAGGCTTTTGGATTATAACAGTCCTCAGGCATTGGAATAACGTTATAATCACCTGCCAAAATGAAGGCTTCTTCCAATTCAAGTTTTTCCCTTGCCCATTTTTCCAAGCGTTCCATCCAGCGTAACTTGTAAGGGAATTTTTCTGTATCCACAGGATTACCATTAGGCAAATAAAGACAACCGACACGTATGGCGCCACTTTCAATGCTAAAAACACCTTCAATAAATCGTGCTTGTTCATCGAGTTCATCGTCATGAGAAAGAAGTGGTAGCCTACGATTTACTTCATCAAAAGGGAGTTTTGATAGTAGAGCTACACCATTAAAACTTTTTTGTCCGTGGGTTTCAAGATTATAGCCTAGGCTTTCAATTTCATCGCGTGGGAAATTTTCATCAACGGATTTAATTTCTTGCAAACAGGCAATGTCTGGATTTTCTTGCTTTAGCCATGTTATCAAGTTGTCATGGCGTGCTTTTATGCCATTTATATTCCAAGTTGCAATTTTCATTATGCCTGCTTTGTCCGATTGTAAAATTCAAACGTTACAACAAGTCATTTAGCCTTGGTATCGTAATTTGCAATAATACCCTGAAATTATATAGTTGTAAAATATTTGCTTAAACAGAAAAGCTTGTACCGCACCCACAAGAAGCAACTGCATTGGGGTTGTTGACTTGGAAGGACTGCCCCATCAGGTCGTCAACAAAATCAATTTGCGATCCGCCCATGTAAATGAGAGACATTTCATCGACCAAAATCTTACCGCCATGACCTTCAATTATTAGATCATCGTCATTTTGTTCGTTGACCAAGTCAAATTGGTACGAAAACCCTGAACAACCTCCGCCCTCAACCGAAATACGAAGTGCTGATTTGTCTTCTTCTTTTGCAATAATAGTTGCAATTCTACTTAGAGCTGCATCTGTGGCAGTTACTGTGTTTGAAGGAGTTTGTGCGTTCATTGTCTTATTTAACCCTGAATAAGTATGACCTTAATATGGTATCTTGCATCATATAATACAACATTGCGGTATAAAGAATAAAATTATGTTTACGAGATTCGATGCTGCAAAATGAAATCACTTGAAAAAATATCTTTCGGTCGTGAAGGGCTGGCTTCATATGCTTGTCATGCGGATGATAGCAAAGGGCGTTTGTTTAATGAGCCTGAAAGCCGAACGCGCACGCCTTTTCAACGCGACCGTGATCGCATTATTCATTCAACAGCCTTTCGGCGTTTGAAGCATAAAACGCAAGTTTTTGTGCATCATGTGGGTGACCATTATCGAACACGATTAACGCACTCTATTGAGGTATCTCAAATTGCCCGTTCACTCGCTCGCGCTTTACGGGTTGATGAAGATTTAGCTGAATCATTGGCACTTTGCCATGATTTTGGCCATACGCCCTTTGGGCATGTTGGTGAGGATGCTTTGAATGCTTTAATGGCGGCTTATGATGGCTTTGATCATAATGCTCAATCCTTGCGCATTGTTACAATGCTGGAGCAGCAATATGCAGAGTTTGATGGCTTGAACTTATGCTGGGAAACTTTGGAAGGGCTGGTCAAACATAATGGGCCTGTTTTGAAGGATATTCCTGCTTCGATCATTTCTTTTAATGAAAAATGGGATTTGGAATTAAGCTCCTATGCAAGTCTGGAAGCGCAATGTGCGGCGGTCGCTGATGATATTGCCTATAATGCGCATGATTTGGATGATGGGTTGCGCGCAAAGCTTTTTTCATTAGATGATTTAAAAGATGTGCCCTTGGCGGGCGAAGCTTTGCTGGAAGTTTGTTTGAAATATCCTGATTTGGAAGTGCACCGTATTCGCCACGAGATTGTTCGCCGACAGATAACGGCCATGGTTGAAGATGTTATTTCAAATGCGAAGTTAAATTTGGAACACTTAAACCCACAAGCCGTCGTTGATATTCACAATGCAGGCCAAACTATTGTATGTTTTAGCGATGCTATGCACGAAAAAGAGAAGGGGATTAAAGCTTTTCTTTTTGATAAAATGTACCGCTCACCTAGCTTGATGAAAATGCGTGATGGCGCGGAAGTTATAATTAATGATCTGTTTGATGTTTATTTAAACGAAAGCAAGGAAATGCCAGATGGTCTAAAGCGTTTAACTAGCAAAAATAAATCCAATGACAGGCCACGTATGATTGCAGATTTTATTGCTGGTATGACGGATAGCTATGCAATTTCTGAGCATAAGCGCATGTTTGACGCAACGCCAGATTTGGGATAGGCGTAACCCGAAATAGGGTAGGGCGGTAATCGCAATAAACACCAAACGAAAAGTATAAAATGAATATATTTAGCCAATTCGAAGATTACATTAAAAAAATATTAGAAGGTGTTGAATTAAATAGTAATATTCTAAAATTGTTTGATCGTATATCAGCTGAACCGCCGCGTGATCGCTCTCACGGCGATATTTCTACCAATGCGGCAATGATTCTAGCTAAGCCATCAGGCATAAACCCACGCGAACTTGCGCAAATTATCGTAAATGGATTGGAGAAGCTTGATGAAGTATCGCATGTAAGCATTGCTGGTCCAGGATTTATAAATCTACGTCTATCGGATGAATTCTGGTTTAATCATTTAAAAGCTATTTTTGCTTCTGGTGGTAATTATGGGCAAGGCCTTGTTGCGAATAATACCAAAGTTAATGTTGAGTATGTCTCAGCTAATCCTACTGGACCAATGCATGTTGGGCATTGTCGTGGTGCCGTTGTGGGTGACGCGCTAGCAAATTTGCTTTCTTTTGCGGGCTATGATGTCACTAAAGAATATTATGTAAATGATGCTGGCGGGCAAATTACTGTGCTGGCTGACTCACTTTATCATCGTTATTTAGAAGCCTTAGGTGATAATGTAGGCGATGTTCCTAAAGGGTTGTATCCAGGTGATTACCTGATTGAACCAGCAAAAATATTAGTGCAAGAATACGGTGATAAGCTGAAATCAATGTCTGAAGAGGAGCGCATGAGCCTCTTAAAAGAAAATTCAA
Source organism: uncultured Rhizobiaceae group bacterium (assembly GCA_937944165.1). Classification (GTDB taxonomy): domain Bacteria; phylum Pseudomonadota; class Alphaproteobacteria; order Rhizobiales; family Rhizobiaceae; genus JAALLB01. The sequence continues at coordinate 6,742 of CALDZF010000014.1, forward strand.
TTACCTCAATGATGTCAATGATTAGGCAAGATTTGGCAACACTTGGCATACACCATGATGTTTTCTTTTCAGAGCGTGATTTGCACGCCAAAAAAGATGGCCGCTCAACAATTGATTCTATGCTTCAAGATATGCGCGATAAAGGGCATGTTTATGAAGGAACATTGCCGCCACCAAAAGGCGAAACACCTGTGGATTGGGAAGACAGAGAACAAACTTTATTTCGCTCAACAGCAGTAGGCGATGATGCGGATAGAGCGCTCGTTAAGTCTGATGGCTCATATACTTATTTTGCTGCTGATGTCGCTTATTTCAAAGACAAATACGACCGTGGCTTCAAACGTATGGTTTATGTTCTGGGTGCTGATCATTCAGGTTATGCCAAACGCCTGAAAGCAGTATGCAAAGCAGTGGCAGGGGATGAAGCAGAGCTTGATGTTTTATTTTGCCAGCTAGTTAAATTAATGCGGGATGGTGAGCCATTTAAGATGTCAAAGCGTGCAGGGGATTTTATAACCCTACGCGAAGTGGTTGATGAGGTTGGACGTGATGCAGTTAGATTTATGATGTTATATCGCAAGGCGGAGGCATCTCTTGATTTCGACTTTGCAAAGGTGACAGAACAATCAAAAGATAATCCAGTATTTTACGTACAATATGCCTATGCCCGCATTTCTTCGGTATTTGCCAAGGTTGCTAATGAAATGCCCGAACTGGATATTAACACTGATGCATTGGCAAAGGCAGATTTATCACTGCTTTCTGATGCAAATGAAATTGCGCTAATTAAGAAAACAGCTGAATTTCCACGAATCATAGAACAGGCTGCTCGCGCTGATGAGCCACACAGGTTGGCTTTTTATCTCTATGAGCTGGCTTCAGAACTACATTCTCATTGGTCAAAGGGCAAAGAATCGCCAGAATTACGGTTTATTAACCCTAAAAAGGCACAATTGACATTGTCGCGATTGGTATTATTGCGCAGTATTGCTTCTGTAATAGCTTCAGGGCTTGCCATTGTTGGTGTTTCTGCTCCTGAGGAAATGCGTTGACATCAAAGCCGTGACGGTTTGGCTATAGTATTTTGGCCAAAATTGTTAAAGAGTAGATAGGTTTATGCATCATGAGCGAACAATTAAAGCAAGATCCCAATTCTCAAGCTAATGAGATTGAAGACGATCCATTGGCAGAATTAGCCCGTATTGTCGCTGGTGAGCCTGAATTGAATCCGCCAGAGAATGTTGGGGTTAATGAAGCTGCTGTCTCTGTTAGTGACGAAGTGGTGCAAGATGATATTGATGATGCAGCATTGGATGTTTCTGTTGAAGCAGCTCTTGAAGAACAATTGATGCAGGAAATTTCAACTCCGTCATTCGTAGATGATATAAATGCTTCGGTTGAAGCTATGGCTTCTGAAAGTACTGAAGTTGAAATTCCACAAGCACAAGAGTCTGATATTCCTTCAACACCGCCACAAGTTGATCAAGAGGGCGGATTTCAAGATGATTTAATTAGTGCATTGGAAAGTGAACTTGTTAGCGATGAGCCAGTTGCTGATACAGATGCTACCGGCACTATGGTTGCTACTGAAATCACTGATATTCCTGCTGTTGAAGATGCTCAACAAGAAGTTTTACAAGTACCTGACATGCATGTAGCTGACACTGAAGAGGTTGCTGAACAAACAGATACACTTGTTGATGATGCTGATATGCAGAAATCCTTAGAGCAGGAGTTGTCAGAGCAATTTTCAATGGAGGTGGAAGAGCCTGAATCTGAAGATAATACTGCGATTGCAGCAGCTGGAGTTGCCGCAACTGCTAGCGCAGCAGTGGCCGTGGCCGCTTCAACAAGTTCTATTGAGGATGATTTAGGCGCTGCTTTCGCTAATGAATTTGAGCAAATGACTGCCGAAACACCGGAAGAGCAGGTTACTGAAGCAGTTGTTGAAGAGTCCGTAATTCAAGGCGAGCCCGAATTGGAGATTGATTTTGCGTCGGCATTCGCTCAAGAAATTGAAGTAGCTAATATCCCTGTTGCTAATGTATCAGAAACTCAAGGTTGGCAAGAGAATTCAACCCTTGAAGCTAATGAAACATTTGTTGAAGCTGCTAGTCCTGAAATTTTACCAAACGTAGAAACCCAACTAATAGACCCCGGTCATGCAGGTACTATTGATGAGGTTTCTCAAGTTGAAGAAACTCCTATAGCGGCTAATAACAATGGTGGCGGCTTAAAGTATGCAGTGGCAGCTTTAGTAATAGCACTTTTTGCTGGAACAATTGCCGTTGGGTATAATTTCTTGGGTGGTAGTGATGGTATAATTGCATCAGGTACTCCAAAGATTATTAAAGCTGCAACCGATCCTGTAAAAGTAAAACCAAAAGACCCTGGTGGCCAAATCCCTGAAAATCAGGATAATGCATCTTATGTCGATTTAGGTGGCGGAAATTCTGCTGCAGTTTCCCAAAAAACGTTAGTTTCAAAAACAGAAGCGCCAGCTATTTTAAATACACAGCCAGCGGTCGATCCTGTAAAAACTGATGACAGATTGGCTTCTTCACAAGATGAAGGTGCTACACCAAATGCGCCAAAACCATCTGTATTACCAAAAGTTGTACAAACGCTGGTTGTTAAACCTGATGGCACAATAATAAGGCAACCATCTGTTTCCAAACCGTTGGAACTTGCTTCTAATTCAGTAACTATTGGTGATGCTGCTACCGTAAATGTACAGCCAGTTACTACACAAGTTATTAAAAAACCTGAAGCAACCGCATCAATAGATGGTGCAAATACTACAGGAAATATTTCAATTCCTACTGCTAATCCTGCACCAAAACCGGTTGTCAAAGCGCCCCCAAAGCCTAAACCAGTTAAACAAGCTGCTGCGACACCCAAGCCTAAAAAGGCAACACCTGCGCCGGCACGTAAAAGTGAATGGGTAGTGCAAGTTTCTTCGCAGCGTTCGCCTGAAGCTGCGCAATCATCCTTTAATAATATGCGTAACAGGTTCTCCGCACTTCAAGGACGCGCAATGTCTATTCAACGTGCGAACGTCAATGGCACAACCTATTTCCGTGTGCGGGTGCAAACAGCCTCTCGTGCAGATGCGAACCAACTATGTAACCGGTTAGCAAGTGCTGGTGGAAACTGTTTTGTAACAAGGTAAAACAAGCCAAAATACACGAATTAATAGGCCAAACTGTTATAGTTTGGCCTTTTTTGTTTGGAAGTTAGCCTGTTCCTGATAGATTTGCCGCATGGGAATCACTTCTACAATATTTGGCTGTTCAGGCCTGTCGCTTACTCAAGAAGAACGAGACTTTTTTTCTGAAGTCCAGCCTTGGGGATTTATTTTGTTTGGGCGCAATGTTGATACACCGCAACAAGTAACCTCTCTTGTTGCAGAATTAAAATCATGTGTTTCACATGATGATGTTCCAATTTTAATTGATCAGGAAGGCGGACGTGTTCGCAGATTACGCCCACCACATTGGGAAGCGTATCCTGCTGGTGAGGTTTTTGGTCAACATTATGCGCAGGACAAAGAGCGCGGTATTCGCTTTGCATGGTTACAATCACGTTTGATGGCGTGTGATTTGCTTAAGCTTGGTGTCAACGTTGATTGCTTGCCCGTTTTGGATGTGCCAATTCGTGGCAGCCATGATGTGATTGGTGACCGTGCTTATAGTGATAAACCTGCCATTGTGACTGATATTGGACGTGCTGCCTGTGAAGGACTAATGGCTGGCGGTGTATTACCTGTTATTAAACACATTCCGGGACATGGAAGGGCAGGTGTTGATAGCCACAAGGATTTACCTGTTGTTACAGCTTCTCTTGATGATTTGGAAAAATCTGATTTTGAACCATTTCGAGCATTAAATGAAATGCCCATGGCTATGACAGCGCATGTTATTTATACGGAAATTGATAAAGACAAGCCCGCTACAATTTCGAAGACTGTTATTAATGACATAATTAGAAATTATATCGGTTTCAAAGGGCTTTTAATGTGTGATGATCTTTCCATGCATGCGCTTAAAGGCAGTCTTGAGAGACGTGCAGAAGCATCTTTTGAAGCTGGGTGCGATGTTGTTTTGCATTGTAATGGCAATTTAACCGAAATGAAGCCTATTGCTGCTGCTAGTCCTAAGTTATCTGGGGATGCATTGAAGAGAGCTGAACAAGTGGCGAATTTATTTGCTAATAACAACGCATGTGACGAAGCGGCTCTACGCAAAGAGTTTCGTTTTCTTTGTGACGCGAAAATTTACGGGCAAGACCCCACGGAAGCGGGGCATTAAAGCTAAAAGAGATATTATGACAACAGAAAATGATCGTGATCTTGTTGCTATTGCTGAAGGGGTAAACCCCGATGAGGTGTGGGACAATTCCAAAGAAGAGCGCATCTCTTCTGATCCGCAATTGACTGTTGATGTTGAAGGTTTTGAAGGCCCGCTTGACTTGCTTTTGGAGCTTAGTAGACGCCAAAAGGTTGATCTTTCTAAAATTTCTATCCTCGCACTAGCAGAGCAATATCTGGAATTTGTTGAAGAAGTTAGAAAGCTGCGAATTGAACTAGCTGCTGACTATTTGGTTATGGCTGCTTGGTTGGCATTTTTAAAATCCAAGTTACTTCTACCGATTGAAGAAACTGCAGAGGATGAGATGTCTGGCGAAGAAATGGCTGCTATGTTGGCTTTTCGTTTGAAACGACTTGAAGCGATGCGAGAAGTTGGCAAGCGTCTTGTTAATCGCAATCGTCTGGGAAGTGATTTTTTTGTACGTGGTATTCCTGAACCCATCCAGGTTGATAAGAAAAAAGAATTTACGGCAACGTTATATGATTTGCTTTCGGCATATGCTTCACAACGCCAAAGACAGAGTGTTTCACATGTTACAATTACCAAACGCGAAGTTTGGTCTTTGGCTGATGCGCGTGAAATATTAACGCGTATGGTTGGTGAATTATCTGATTGGACATCTCTGGATGCGTTTTTATTGCCTTATATCCCGACACCAGAATTAAGAAATAGTGCAATAGCAAGCTCTTTTGCTGCAACGCTTGAATTGGTTCGTGAAGGCAAATTAAAAATAAGGCAGGAAGAGGCATTTGCACCGCTATACCTGAAAAAAAGCGATAAGCATTTAAATACCCCTGAAACCACACAAGAAGTAGGGAGCCTATAATTATGGCACAAACAAACGAAGCTGAAATTTTAGCATTTGATTCCGTGCGCTCAGGTAGCCAAGAACATGCTGATTTGCGTGAACACCTTCGAATGGTTGAGGCAATTGTTTTTGCCTCCAGTGATCCAGTATCGGAAAAAGGTTTGTCAGAACGTTTACCGGATGGTGTAGAGCTTGAACCATTGATGCGTGAATTACAGCAAGCTTATTCAGGTCGTGGCGTGAACCTTGTTAAAGTTGGTAATAATTGGGCTTTTCGCACCGCAGATGATCTTGGCTTCCTTTTACAAAAAGAAACAACAGAAACAAGAAAACTATCTCGCGCAGCCTTAGAAGTTTTATCTATCATTGCTTATCACCAACCGGTTACACGTGCCGAGATTGAAGAAATTAGGGGTGTAGCAACGTCCAAAGGTACGCTTGATGTTCTGCTTGAAACGGAATGGGTGCGTATGCGGGGTCGTCGCAAAACGCCTGGTCGCCCTGTTACTTATGGCACAACAGATGCATTCTTGGATCAATTTTCTCTTGAAGAGTTAAAAGATTTGCCGGGTCTGGAAGAACTTAAAGGAGCAGGCTTATTACGTTCTCAAGTGCCAACAAACTTTATGGTGCCTGAACCTTATGATGGTGATGAACTAACGGAAGATGAAGATCCGCTTTTAGCAGATGACTTGGAAGAACTTGGCCTTTTACCGCCAACTGGTGGTGATGAAGAAGAGGCATAAAACTATAGCCATTTGATTAATGCATCGCTATACCTTTGCACAAGGCAATAGAGTATTATAAAAAATGAACGAGAACGTTCAAAATAACAATATGATTATTGAAGAGCGTTCTTTTGAACGTACTGACCAGTGGGGTAAGAGAAACTCTGCTGGCGTGGTTATTGCTTCGAGCATGTGTTTTAATAACGTCAGCCACAAAGTGAATGGCAAGACTATCCTTGATAATATTTCATTGGAAGTTGATGCAGGTAAGGTTTTGTGTCTGCTTGGACCTTCTGGCTCTGGTAAAACAACGCTACTAAAGATTGCAGCAGGGCTTGTTGAGAATACATCAGGTGATGTCGTAATTGATGGACGCAATGTTTCGGGTGACAAAACTTTTGTGCCGCCTGATAAGCGTGGTGTTGGATTAATGTTCCAGGATTATGCCTTATTCCCACATTTAACAATTTTGCAAAATGTAGAGTTTGGCCTAACAGCTCTTAGCAAAAAAGATGCAAAACATCAGGCATTGCGGATGTTATCCAGAGTAGGGCTTGAAGATTATGCATTACGTTACCCGCATGTTCTATCTGGTGGTGAGCAACAAAGAGTAGCTTTGGCCAGAGCATTAGCGCCACGTCCAGGAATATTGCTTATGGATGAGCCATTTTCCGGGCTGGATTCCCGATTGCGCGATAGTATACGTGAACAAACGATTGATTTATTACGTGAAACGCGTTCAACAGCAGTTATTGTTACGCATGATGCTGAAGAAGCTTTACGTGTTGGAGATCATATAGCATTGATGCGGGATGGTGCTCTTGTGCAAGAAGGTAATGGGCACGAACTCTATTACAGTCCGAGTAATCTGTTTACGGCAGGGTTTTTCTCAGAGATTAATGTTATTCCAGCAACTTTAAAAGATGGCGAAGCTCTCACAGCTTTTGGAGTGTGCAGCGCCAAAGATATGACTTTATCGGATTGCTGTGCTGCAATTAGGCTGACTGATATAAATGTGAAGCCTTATGAAAACCTTGATAAAGGCCAGGTGGGTAGGGTAGCCGCGAGGCGTTTTGTTGGCACATCAGAGCTTCTTGAAATTAATGTTGAAGGACTTGATAAGCCATTTTCTGTGCGCATTAAGGCTGGAGACCTGCCAAATAGCGCTGATTTGGTCTCTATTACGGTTGATCCTGAATTAATGATGATATTTCCTGCGCCATAGATTTTTTGCAATCACTCAATAAATTGATGATTTATTACTGGTAACCATAACAAGCTTAGCCTATTTACTAACAAAAGGATTGCTTGCGATTGACCTGCTATACAGGTTAAGGTGCAGGCAAAGTTAAATAATGGCTTGAACATAATGTTTTGGGCTATTGCAGACAGGAGCTGTAAAAAATGAATATTGGTGTTTGGCAGATCGTAATTATTGCTGTTGTGGTTGTTTTATTGTTTGGTCGCGGAAAGATATCTGACCTTATGGGTGATGTTGCAAAAGGTATTACTTCATTCAAAAAAGGTCTGAATGAAAAAGATGATGATGGTGATACAATCGAAGCAAAAGCTTCTGAAGTTGCCAATAAAGTCAAAGATGAGTCAAAAACTAGCTGAATAGCTCTTCTGCTTCATTTTATGCCTGCGAAATATCGTGGGATTATCGATTACTTCATGCGCGGAAAATAAACCTTGTTTAGCAATTTTGCCTGGTCAGAGATGTTAGTGATTGCTGCTGTTGCAATCATTGTGGTGGGTCCAAAGGAACTGCCTGGGATGTTACGTGCATTGGGCAAGACTATTGGTAAAATCAAGCGAATGGCTGGTGATTTTCAACGCCAAGTTGATGATGCGATAAAAGATGCCGATCTTGATGATATTAAAGATATGGCAACGAATAAGACTTTTGCACCATTGGATGATGCTAAAAAGTCTATGGAAGATTTTGCTAATTCAATGAAAGATCCACTTGAAGCGCATAAATCGGTTATCAATGATGAACTTGAAGCGCCAGCAGAAGTTGAGGCTCCTGCTATAAAAAAAGCGCTAGCAAAAAAAGCAAGTGCAAAGAAGCAAGCAGCAAAGAAAGCTGCTCAAACAAAAGTAGCGACAAAAACCACACAGAAGAAACCAGCATCAAAAAATACCACTTCCAAAAAAGCTGCACCTAAGAAGGCAGTTGCTTCGAAGACTAAAGCTACAACTGCTGTTAAGAGTACCACATGAGCGCACAAGACGAACTTGAGGATAGCAGCGCTCCGTTGATGGAGCATTTGATTGAGTTACGTCAGCGTTTGATG
>CALDZF010000015.1 GCA_937944165.1 uncultured Rhizobiaceae group bacterium
GTATCAGTCACGTCTGCATAGTTCCTGCCAAGACGGTCAACAAAGCGAACCACAAGGGTATCACCAGCGCGTAGAAGGTCGAAAAGTCTTTTCCCTTCTGGCCTATCCTTAAGTTTTACATTTACGCCAGAAACACCATGATCTGATATTACGTTGTCAAATTGAAATCCTACAGCTTCCGCTTGCTGTTGCTGATGTTCAATAGTTTGTTCTGCCGTAGATACTCGCGCATATAGAATTGTAGCCATAATTTTTATTCCTTGTCCGTATGGTTCTAGCCCTTAGAAAAGGACGTCCGTATGGAGGAGTAAAGCCTAACGGACGGAATAAATGGGGTCTGGTTAATGCCCTCTAAAGTATGGTCTTACGGATACGTATTTAGTAATATAAAAATGTAATTAAGGAATTCGATTGAGAATTTTGAATTGTTGAATCTTTTCTATATCGAGTTCTTCAATTGTTTTTTGTTCGCTATTTTTATTTTTTTGTTCTGATAAATAAGCAGTTTCACCATTCAAGCTTTTTTTAAATTCACTTAAGCTAGCGCTTACAAATTTACCTTTTGATAATAAACCAAATACAATTATTACATAACCTAAATAAATCACATTTTGCGCTATGGATAATGAGTGCAAATTAATAACTTTGCCACCATAAATATTTTCATCTCCTAACGAAGGGCCATTAATTAACCAAACCCATCCAGATGTTGCAATTAAAAACCCAAGCAAAATTAAAAAACCAGCACCTGCTGATCCACAGAACCTTACCCCTTTAAATTCATTTGAATTTCCAGCAACATTTGACATTGAATGAAAATACACAACCGACTCCATCATTATATTTATAAGTATTTCTAATTATCTTATATTTTATGCGTGATTTCTTTTAATATTCCTTAATAAAAGATAATTATTTCGTTTTCAAAGCGGCCGACATAATTAACAAATATCAATAACATTTTATTTATTATGGTTAAAAGCACTGCCCTTTCTAAAATATTAAAACTAAAATATTGAATATAAACAATTTTTCAGAATTTTTGACTATTTTTCCCGTGAGAAACTTTTTAGTAGATTTCCCGAAAATTCCTTGAGACAATATTCTCATGGAAAATAACGAGCGAAGAAAAACAAATCAAACAGAATACTTTCATCTAAATGGTGAACGCATTAGCTACTACGAACCATTGCGCCTAGGAGATGCGGTAACTATCGTATTCAAAGGTAAGTTAGGTGTTTCAGCATTAAAGGCAGAAGCGAAAAAAGGTAGGCTATCGATTGAAAAAATAGCTAACAAAGATTTTGTAACGCTTCATGCAATAGAAGAAATGAGAAAACTGTGCCGCGTAAAAAGCTCCCCCCAAAACTTATCCTCAAAAACCAACGAACTGGAAACAGATACTGGTATATCAGATACGAACACAGGGAAAGTGCAACAGGATGCTGCGAAAATGACATTACAGGCGCTCAAAGAAAACTCGAAGTCTTCTTAAACGAGCTTAGAAGACGTGAAAAAGCATCAGCACCAATAACTGAAATCTATCTTGCTGATGTTCTTACAAAATATGCGCAGGATAAATACTCTTTAGTCCATGCACCTGATAGAATGATTTCACGTATCGAGCGATTAAATGATTTCTTTGGTAGCCTACCAATGCAGGGCGGTGCAACTGGTGATAGATGTCGTGAATTTGTTCAAGGCAGAGGACAAGTAGCTGCACGGCGTGAACTAGAGATTCTACAAGCTGCTATTAATTACTGGTTAAAAGAAACAGGGCAACAAAAAGGATCATTCTCAATTTGGATGCCGCCAAATCCGCGACCACGAGAGGATTATTTTAAACGTGATGAAGCAGCTCGAATGCTTTGGACAATTTATAGGGCAAGAGAAAAACAAGAGGGCTTAAACACAAGCAGAAAAACGCAACTGCATCTAGCACGTTTCTTCTTGATTGGTCTTTATACGGGTACACGTTCAGGGGCTATACTTAAGTTAAGATGGTCACAATCGATAGACAGTGGGTGGCTCGATCTAGAACAAGGCACTATGTATCGTGAGGGCACAAAAGACATTAGAAACAAAAAGCGACAACCACCGATAAAGCTTCCTCCTAAACTACTTGCTCATTTAAAACGCTGGAATGAAATCGACCAAAACCCTTATGGCTATGTTGTTAATTTTGGCGGCATGCCAGTGAAGAGTGTAAAAACCGCATGGAATACATCCAAGCGAAAAGCCAATATCCCAGAAGCATACACACCGCATACATTACGCCACACAAGAGCAACATGGATGATGCAAAGAGGCGTACCTTTATGGGAAGCTGCTAGTTCACTTGGAATGACAGTACAACAACTAGAGAAAACCTATGGACATCATAGTCCTGATTTTCAAATGGCAGCAGCAAATGCCTACTAATTTATATTTCAAAAGAACGCAATAAGTACAAAATGGATCTATATTGCACCGCAAATGCACCGCAAGAACTTCTAAAACAGTCAAAAATTCAGCTAAGTGATTGAAATAATGGTGGGCGCGGAGGGACTTGAACCCCCGACCAGACCGTTATGAGCGGTCGGCTCTAACCAACTGAGCTACACGCCCTCAGAAGATGTTTTTCATTATCGCGTTTGTTCTTTAATCACAAGTCCCATATTATGTTTGAACAACAGTTTCGATTACATTATTTATTGTACAGTCTAAAATATTTATAATTTTGCTCCTTACCAAGGAAAGAACATGCTTAAAATATTTACCCGATCAATTATTATCACCGTTTTTACTTTTAATTTTTTACTGATTCATCAATCTGCAGCCGAGGAAAAACAACGACCCACCATTTCAATAAACGGCACTGGCAGTGTGTCCGTTGCGCCTGATATGGCAATTTTAACTTTTGGCATAATTCATGAAGCAGATACAGCGCGTCAAGCATTGGATGCTAATAACAAGGCAATGGCTTCAATAATTGCAGCCATGAAAGATAACGAAATTGAAGATAAAGACTTGCAGACTTCAAATTTTAATATTCAGCCACGTTATGTTTATCCAAAACGCAAATCAAATGGAGAACAACCACGGCCACGCATTACAGGCTACAAAGTCTCCAATACGATTAGCGTTCGGGTACGTGATATTAAAAACGTAGGCGCTATTCTGGATTTATCTGTCACGCTTGGTGTGAACTCTGGGGGCAATATTCAATTTACCAATGCAGACACAAGTAAAGTTTTAAAAGAAGCACGCATCAAGGCTGTTAAAAATGCTATCGAGAAAGCCCAAACCCTTGCCAATGCGGCAAATGTCAAACTTGGCGCTATTTTGAATATTTCTGAAAACTCACATAGACCACGCCCTATCGCCATTGCTGCCCAGTCGCGCTCACTTGCTGCAGATGTAGAAAACAGTGTACCTATTTCTGGTGGCGAAAACAGTTATCGTGTTGATGTGCAAATGAGCTGGGAAATTCTGCAATAGAATATAATAAAACCCTCTCGAATAAATTCGAGAGGGTTCCGCCCATTCCCGCCCTTACAGTTTGAAAGAAATTTCTTCAAACTGAAGACTTAGAGTTTAGTAAAGCCCACTTGTCTTGATTACTTTACAGCCATGACCTTTTCGCTTGAAAACAACTTTTGCCAAGTGACCACGGTTATAACCAACCACTACGATTTTCTTATGATTGACACGTTTAACGTGTGGTTGGTTTAAACCAATGTTATAAGCTTTGTGAAGAGCATGGCGTGGGCTACAACCACGACGGTGAGCTTGCTTACTCTTTTTAAAACCATGATGGCGTTTATATCCATATCTGTTCTTATATCCATGGCTGCGCTTGAAACCATAACTACCACCATGGCCAATGAATGTACTAATGCCATGACCGCCACCAACGTGCAGATTGAAATTACTACCAGCATTTGCTGCACCTGTTGTAGAAGTTGCTATGCCTGCTGCTAAAATACCAGTTGTAAGAATTGCTTTAATAGATTTACCGAACATTTGTATTCTCCTTTAACTGGCATTTGCGTTTGGGGTAATGATTGACCAGTTGATGATTGAAGAATACAATATTTGCACTGAATGCCTTCGGAACAAGGCATTCAGCTATAATTAAGATAAGCATTTATCAATTTTTTTCAAATACTTATATGAAAAAATAAATTAGAAAACTTTTTAGGAAGCAATTTTTTCATATAAATCGACTGGAATCTGAACGCCTTCTGCTAAGACCTTTGATCTTTTTGCCCTGCGTCCATCTCCTGGAAGGCGCGTGCCTTCTTGCTCTAACATTTTGGCAAACAGACCTTCCGCTGAAGCAAGCCCGTTTGTTGGATCAAGTGCCAGAATAAATTCACCACCGCGTGGCGGGCCACCATCATTATTATCCTGGGCAGCTGCTTCAAAGCTCAGTTGTTCGCCTATTAGGCTTGCTGCAAGTAATTCAACCATCATTGCAATGGACGCACCTTTATAGCCACCATAAGGCAATAAGGCGCCTTTTAAAATTTCATTTGGATCTGTTGTTGGATTACCGTTTTCGTCGATACCCACACCTTCAGGAAGTGTATGGCCTTCGCGTGCAGCAATCATTACTTCACCGCGTGCCATTACAGCAGAAGCCTGATCGAATGTAAGCGGTTCCTTGTCTTCTCGCGGCCAGGAAAACGCCACAGGATTTGTACCATATAAAGGCTTGCTGCCCCCTGCAGGCGGTAATGCTGGTTTAAATGCTGTGCAGGCAAGACCCACAACACCTTCATTTGCGAGCATTTCGGTCTCCTGCCAAAGTGCTGCAAAGTGAAACGTGTTAGTCAAGGCTGCAACACCAACACCTTGTGCCTTTGCCATATCTGCAAGCGGCTTGGCTAATTTCTTGTGTGCAAGAGGTGCGTAGCCACCGTCGCTATCAACGGAAAGCACAGAAGGTTTTGAAGTTGAGATTTTTGGAGATGCTTTGCCATTTACCTTGCCACTTTTTAAAGAAGCCAAATAACCTGGCATTCTAAATAACCCATGTGAATGAGCCCCATGACGTTCTGCTTCATAAATACAACTTGCAACAGCTTGTGCATTTTCATCGTCACAACCAGCACGTTTAAGGCTATCAACTGCCATTGGCATCACTTCATCAAGTTCAAGATGAACGGATCCGTTTTCAAGTTTTTTCATAAAATCAACTCCGATTATAATTCTTTTCGCGCTTTAAATTCACTCCACCGCATGAACGCATTTGCACCTATTGTGTCAAGCGGTGCGGGCGGTAATTTTTGTGGTTTATCTTCAGCCAAAAACGCTTTGGCTAGTTCGGTTTCCCCTTCAACAGCTAATTCTGCTATTGCCATGCCTGAAAGCGTGCCGCGTGCAAGACCTAGTCCATTTTGGCAGCACGCTGAATATAGTCCCTGCTCTACCTCACCGAATGCAGAAACGCCATTGCGCGACAAGCACAACCGCCCTGCCCAGGTATATTCTTGCTTTACATGAGATAAATCAGGATACCGTTTTGTAAATGACTTTACATGTGTTCTTTCCATTTGCTGCAAAAGCACTTCACTGACCTTCATATCAGGGGCGTAGCTTATCCGATTGCGCGTAATAATGCGTGTTCCTCTACTGCATGAGATTTTACGCATTGTCGTTGCGGCAGGATCAGATGGGGTAATGCCCCAGTTTTCGATACCTGTTAAATCAGCCTCAGCTTGATTTAACGCACGCGACATCGAGGCATATAAAATTACATGTACAAATCGTCGCTTAAAATAACCAAAACTTTCAATATGACCATTGGTTGCCAAAATTACTTTTGGCGCGGTAACAGAGCCTTTATGTGTTTTTGCAATCCATTGATTATTTTGTTTATCAAGCGCAACAACTGGGGAATTTGAAAATATGGAAACCTTGTTACCTAGGCCGCTTGATACCCCACGTATATAAATTGCTGGCTGCACCATGGCGGTTCCTGGAGTGTAAATACCGGATTGGTAAAAAGATGAGCCTGTAAGTTTTTTCATGCCCTGTGCATCAAGCATTTTATAAGGCTCGCCTAGAGCTTCCAAATGCTTTGCATAATCGAAATTATGCTGGGTGGCTTTTTCGCCTGCCGCACCATTTATTTTGCCACAAATATTAAAGGCTTCTTTTGGTAATATATATTCTTTTGCAGCATCTTGGGCAAAAGCGATTGCTTGGCGATTAAGCGTTATCTGCTTTTGATCATTTTCCTGTGTCGTTAAATAATCATTTGATGAAAGGTCATGTGGCAAATCGATCATAAAGCCTGAATTACGCCCAGCAGGGCCTTCAGCAATTCGTTTTGCCTCCAATACAATTATACGTGCTCCAGGCTTTAATTGCGAAAGCCTTCGCGCAGCAGACAGCCCAGCAAATCCTGCGCCAATGATTAGAAAATCACATTGTTGGCTTTCTTCCAGTATTATGGCTGGCGCTTGTTCTTCAAGAATAGCATTCCAACCTGTAACGCCAGTATCAATTGGAAGATTATTTACCCTAGTCAACACTTTCATCCGGTGCATTGTCGCTTAGATCAATCCAAATGGTTTTTAGTTCTGTATACTGATCATGTGCATGGATGCCATTATCGCGGCCTCCAAAGCCAGATTGTTTGTAGCCACCAAATGGCGTTGAGATATCCCCTTCGCCATAGCAATTAACAGATACTGTACCTGCCTTGATTTCGCGCGCTGCCCGGATGGCCCTCTTGGCATTTGCCGTAAATACACTTGCTGCAAGGCCGTATTCAGTTTCGTTGGCAATCTTGATGGCTTCATCAAAAGACTTGACCGTAATAATTGAAAGTATGGGGCCAAAGATTTCATCCTTGGCAAGTTTGTCACCTGATTTAACATCATCAAAGATTGTTGGTTCAACGAAATTACCTTCCGCTTTGCCACCCAAGAGTATTTTCGTGCCCTTTGGCTCTTTGAGGTATTTGGCAACCTTTTTGCAATGTTCCTTATCAACCAAAGCACCCAAATGATTGGCTGGATCAAGAGGATCGCCCATACGCCAGTCTCTTACGCGGGTAAGAATACGCTCAAGCAGAGGTGCTTTTACTACTTCATGCACAATCAAACGCGAGGTTGCTGAACAGTTTTCGCCCATATTCCAAAAAGCTGCATTGACGATATGTCCTGCGACAAGGTCCAGATCTTCTGCATCATCCAGTACCACTGCAGGGTTTTTACCACCGCATTCCAAGACTACTTTTTTCAAATTGGATTCGGCTGAATATTTAAGGAACAAGCGCCCGGTTTCTGTTGAACCAGTGAAGCTCAACATATCCACATCCATATGACGCCCAAGTGGTTCGCCCGCCTCTGGCCCCATACCAGGTAGAACTTGCAGAACCCCCCTGGGAAGCCCAGCTTCCATAGCCAGTTCAGCCAAGCGCAATGCGGTAAGTGACGTTTGTTCTGCAGGTTTTACAATAACGGAATTACCCGCAACCAATGCAGGCCCGATTTTCCAAGCCATCATGAGCAGAGGAAAATTCCATGGCAAAACCGCTACGACAACACCTACTGGTTCACGAACAATCATCGCAATATGATCATCACTGGAAGGTGCAATCTGGTCGTAAATCTTATCAATCGCTTCTGCATGCCATTTTATGGTGTGAATGGTTTCAGGAATATCAATTTCTTCGCAATCCTTAATCGGCTTGCCGCTATCCAGGCTTTCCATCACGGCCAGTTCGCGTTTATTTCTCGTGATTAGCTTACAAAGTCTGATTAAAACATCCTTACGGTCAGAAGGGTGCATTTTCGACCATCTGCCCTGGTCAAACGCTTCGCGTGCTTTTTCAACGGCAAAATCAACATCTTTTGAATTGGCGCCAGTAATAGTTGCCACAGGTTTTCCTGTAGCAGGATTTATCGTTGGAAATTTTTCGCCACGCCCAACCCTGAACTTGCCATCTATAAAAGGTGCAACAGGAAAGGTTAAATCAGCTGCAATGCTTGCGTATTCTTCTCTCGTTAAAAGTGCGCTCATTTGCTTTTCTCTTTTTCAATTGCTTCAATGGTTGTATTCATGACTTTAACGACTTGCTCCAGCGCGCGTTTGTCATCCTTGTTTAAGGGTTGCAATGGTTTTCGTGGTGGTCCAACCGGGATGCCTCTTAATGAAAGCCCGTGTTTGATACATTGAACGAACTTACCACCCTGCTCCAGCACACTCATCAAGGGCAGCATTGCAGACATAATGCGCCTGCCTTTATCAAAGTTACCTTCCAAAACGCAGGCCTCATAAAGTGCGATATGCGCTTCTGGAGCAAAGTTGGAACCTGCGCAAACCCATGACCGCGCACCCCAGGCAAAGAACTCCAAAGCTTGATCATCCATTCCACAGGAAAGTTGAATATGAGGATAATCACGCGCCAATAAATGCACACGATTAATATCGCCTGAGCTTTCCTTGATTGCACAGAAGTTCGGGCTTCGGCCTACGCGGTCTAGCACTTCTTCATCCATCATGACGGACATGCGGCCCGGATAGTTATAAAGCATTGCTGGCAGGTTTGCGGCACGATCAATGGCTAGTGCATGAAGTGCGATTTCACGAGAAGTTGGATAAGCATAAGGCGGTGTTGCAATTAACAAGGCATCCGCTTTTATTGCCTTTGCATTTTCAGCAAAAATAATTGAGTCTTCGGTACGAATAGCACCTGTTCCTATAATGAGCGGCAAACGCCCTTTGTTAACCTCTTTTGCAAGCCTCATTAGCATGATGCGCTCTTCAATAGATTGCGCATAATATTCACCAGTTGTACCAGCAATAATAAGACCATGAATACCCGAGGATATAAGATGTTCTATGACCTCAGCAAATCTGCCTTTATCAATAGAAAAATCATGGCCATAAGGCGTTACTACAGGAGTATAAATTCCCTCAAACTTCATTTTACTCTCCTGCCTGTTGCAAACCAATATCCATATCCAATGGATCAGGTCTTACAAATTTTTCTATTCTGTCACGCGACAATTCCCAGTGTTGCATTGTTAAACTGACAATTGTTGAGGGCGATTTATCTTCGATTGCTTCAATCATTGCATCATGTTGGTCACATGCTTGCCAAACCAAAAGACGTTCCCTGGAATTAATTGGCTTATAAAACATTTGGCTCATGCGCGTATGATCTATCAATAATCTGTTGAGACTTGGCGATAAATATGGATTGCCCGCCATCTCACCAATAATACGATGGAAGCGATGATTATGCATGGCCATTTCCTGACCTTCACTTTCTTCACTTGCGCGTCTAAATGAAACTTGTGAGCTTTTTAAATCTTCTATTTGCTTACTGGTAGCATTTTCAGCGGCTAGCCTACCAACTGCGGCATAAATCATTGGTGCTGATTGGAAAAAATTTCGCATACTGCCCAAGTCCATCGAAGAGACTTTTGTAGCACGGTTTTCATCTTGCGTAAGATACCCATCACCTGCGAGTTTTTGAAAAACCTCACGCAATGGTGTTCTTGAAAGGCCATATTCTTGCGAAAT
>CALDZF010000016.1 GCA_937944165.1 uncultured Rhizobiaceae group bacterium
GAGAAAGGATTAAGCAAAACACAATCAAACAACGGCGCTTGCAATATCGCAATCAGGCCGCTTAATATAACATAACAGATGAGCCAAGCTCTTGTTTAATCTAAGCAGCAGTCTGTTCCAAATACCCTGATGACGGACAGTGGTGGAGATTTTATGAAACGTCCGGGCATGGTTGCGCTACTTGCCTACCTTGATGCACAGAAAGATAAATCATACGTTGTAATCTTTGATGACCTAAAACGCTTTGCGAGAGATACTGAGTTTCATATCAAGCTGCGCCGTGAGTTTGCCATTCGTGGTGCACGAGTTGAATGTCTCAACTTCAAGTTTGAAGATACGCCCGAAGGTGAATTCATCGAAACCATTCTTGCTGCTCAAGGACAACTAGAGCGCAAGCAGAATAGAAGACAAGTTTCCCAAAAGATGAAAGCCCGTATGATGGATGGCTATTGGGTTTTTCAAGCACCTGTTGGCTATAAGTACGTGAAACAAGGCTCGCATGGGAAGATCATGATGCGTAATGAGCCTTTGGCTACGATTATAGCAGAAGCGCTCACAAGCTACGCCTCTGGCCGTTTTGAAAGCCATGCAGAAGTAAAACGCTTCCTAGAAAGCCAATCTGCCTTTCCAAAAACAAGACATGGAATGGTTACCTTTCAAAAGATAGCCAACATACTATCCCAACCACTTTATGCAGGACTAATTGAACATAAGGATTGGGAAGTCAGTCAAGTATCAGGAAAGCATGAGCCACTAGTCGATTTAGAAACATACTATGCAATTCAAGATCGCTGTAACGGTGATAAAAGAGCACCTACACGCAAAGACATCAAAGATGACTTCCCTCTGCGTGGATTCGTAACTTGTGGCTCTTGTGAGAAGCCTATGACCTCTTGTTGGTCAAAAGGTCGTAATCGTAAATACCCATACTACTTGTGTGATACCAAGAAGTGTCCTGATTATCGCAAGTCAATCCGTAAAGAAGTAATCGAAGGTGAGTTTGAAGAGGTTCTAAAACAACTTACTCCATCAGAACAATTATTCGCGTTGGCATTTGATACCTTCAAGGACAGTTGGGATGATAAGCTCAAATCAAAGAATCAAGACAAGTCAGAGATTAAACGTCAAATTGCAGAATTTGATACCAAAGCTACTCAATTGATTGACCGCCTAGTGGATGCAGATAGCACAGCACTGATCAAAGCTTACGAAGGCAGATTACAGGATATGGAGCGCCAGAAGGCTATTTGGCAAGAAAAGTTCACCCAAACTGACGGGCCAACAGCCCCATTCAACAAGATTTATCGAACCGCTTTTGAATTTCTCTCAAACCCTTGGAAACTATGGGGTTCCGAACGGTTGGAGGACAAGAGAGCGGTACTAAAACTCGTATTTGCAGAGCGTTTACCCTATGACCGAAATAGAGGTTATCGAACCGCAAAAACCTCCTTACCTTTCAAGGTGTTAGGAGACTTCACCGTGGGAAAGTGTGAGATGGTGATCCCTGGAGGATTCGAACCTCCGACATTCTGCTTAGAAGGCAGACGCTCTATCCAGCTGAGCTAAGGGACCAGTTATGACTGTTTATCAAGTTAATGATGATTCTGACAAGATAAAGTTTGGATTTAATATCTTAATAATTTAATGCGTCCAAGGCAAAGAACGCTCTGTTGCAAAGTTTTCTGCATATGACATTATTCTACGTTTTGCCTTTTGAGGTTTTTGAACAGAATAAGCCAATCCGTTTTTCTCTGCATAAGCTTTCGCTTCTTCCAAAGTTTTAAATTCAAGTTTAACTTGGGAGTTCATATCAGAAGAGCTGGTGTAGCCCATTAAAGGCTCAACCTTGCGTGGGTTTGTCTGTTCAAACTCTAAAACCCAGCCGTCAGTTTTTGATTTGCCTGACTGCATGGCAGTTTTTGCCGGTTTGAAAATTTTAGCTGACATTTTATGTCCATCATTTGGTGCTGGAACTTTAACTTAATGGTCGGAGCGGCAGGATTCGAACCTGCGACCCTCTGGTCCCAAACCAGATGCGCTACCAGGCTGCGCTACGCTCCGACTGTTCAAGTCTGCAATTCACTACACTGACAGCGTATAACCTGCAAGCAGGAATTTCAGATAATTTGAAGATTTTTCTTATTATTTAATTTGCCGTAGCAAAAAACGGATGAACGACATTGTCACCAACCTTCAAGCCAATCTGATTAGCCATTCCTGCATTTAATTCCAGGACATGAGAAACAGGCTCACGCGACGAAACAATTGCCTGGGAAAACGGTGTTGTATTAGTCGCTATATGGGCAACAAGTCCATCTGGCTTGATGAAAACCATATCAAGCGATAACGGTGTATTTTTCATCCACATTGCAACTGGTGCTGTTTCACCAAAATCAAAAATCATACCATGTGTCAGCAGCATTTCTTCGCGAAACATAAGCCCTTTGCTTCTTTCATTGGCATCATCAGCAACTTCAACCGTAAATTGAAAACTTCCGCTCTTTGTGACAAGCGTAAGGTCTTCAACGGGAAACTCGGCATTTGGATCAGCCTTTGGTTGCGCGAATGAAACTGGCATTTTAAACACTAATAATATCGCAACAAAAAGCGCTAGAAATATATATTTAAAGTTCAGCATGACATTAAGATAAATACTTCGATACATTAACACTATTTCCTCAATTACAGAGTCATTTTAATAACTTAACTCGTTTTATTAAGCTAACTTATATTTGTGTCTTTATAATGAAAAATACAAAGTTTTGGTTTTAGTGGGACTGTATAGTTTGGTCTTCATTATCAGGGAATATTTCCGCAGCCATCAGGCCTTTGGGACCATTACCAAAACGTACAAGCACGTATTGCCCAGGACGTAATTCTGTTAAACCAAAACGACGCAAAGTTTCCATGTGAACAAAAATGTCTTCTCTGCCACGCGTTACAAAGCCATAACCTTTATTACGGTTGAACCATTTAACCTGCACACGTTCGATTTCACTATCAGCCTTAACATCAAAGTGAGTTTTACCTCCCTCTTTTTGCAAAGGATGCGTTGCAGTGGAATCATCCATTGATAAAATGCGGAACGCTTGGTAGCCGCGATCGCGTTTTACAACTTCACAAACAATACGGGCACCTTCCAGTGCTGTTTGAAAGCCATCGCGACGAAGACATGTTACATGGATTAATACATCAGCAATATCATTATCAGGAACAATAAAGCCAAAACCTTTGGATACATCAAACCATTTGATATATCCTGCGATCTCAATCATGCCTGCAGTTTCCCCATCTGCAGATTTATCTCTTTCAGAGACATCGAAATCTATATTGTTTTTATCCCCCGACATGGCTAACTCTCAATTACCGCAACACTGTTTACTGATTCTTACGTATATTAGCACTGCCTAAGGCGTAGCCTGCAAGTCATAATTATAAAAAAAGTCTTAACACTTGCAAGTTTGGGCAAAACTAATATCTAAATCCACAGAAAAAACTAAAAATCTGGGAAGAATGTACAAATGAAATATCTCCACAGCATGGTACGCATTAAAAATTTGGAAGAATCGTTAGAGTTTTACTGCGAAAAATTAGGAATGGTAGAAATTCATAGATATGACAGTGATGCTGGTCGCTTTACCAACATCTTTCTCAGCGCACCTGACGATCTGGCAACGACAAAAGACAAATCAAGCAGAGACAGAGCACCTTGTCTGGAACTTACGTACAATTGGGATCCTGAAAATTATACAGGCGGCCGCAACTTTGGCCACTTGGCTTTTGCGGTTGATGACATTCATGAAACTTGCCAAGATCTTGTGGATAAAGGTGTAACGATCAATCGCCCGCCACGCGACGGGCAAATGGCATTTATAAGGTCACCTGATGGCATTTCAGTTGAGTTATTACAAAAAGGCACACCATTAGAACCTAAAGAACCTTGGAAAACCATGCAAAATACCGGGGAATGGTAATTAAGCACTAACAAAGGAAGTTGCAAAACCCTCCAGAACTTAGGCTCAGGACCTAAGGCATGCAACACGCGCGATATCAAACAAATTATGAAGTTTTGAACTTTGTTTCAGACTGCATTCAGAATGCATGTGATAGATAATGTTTTGACTTTATTCAGCCTTATTTTATAGCTACCTGTCTCTTTAGGTTGCAATGTGAAATATTAGGTTACATAAAATTACCATTTATTAACCCTAAACATTGCAAATTGGGACATTAGAATTTGCATTTTTTAGCCTGTTATTGCTATGTAAAATGGTAAAAATTGTAGGGGCACTTAAACAGTTTGAAAATCCATACTAAAATAAAAGGTATTGAGTTGCTAAATGCAGGCCAGAAAGACCCTGTGATTGGAAGTAGCAAAGCAGTTTTATACAGCTTCGCGCTTTTAGTTATAACTGGTTGTGTGTCTCAACAATCTGCTCTTAATCTTGAACAGGCAAATTTTGTTCAACCCACTCCTGTTGGCGTTCAATTAGCAGATAATAACTTAGGCCAAAATGCTTCCGCCACCCTTGTTGCACAACAGATAGTCTCAACCAATATCCCTGTCAGGGCGCCTCGGCCGAGTGCCATTATTACCAATGCTCAAACAGCGTCAGCCCCCTTACAACAACAAGTTGCAACAGTTACTTCGCCAAAGCCTGTTGCGCCAACCAATTTGTCATCGCAAGTTCAGCAACAAGCTGCGGCGCAAATTTCGCAACAAGCAGTGACACCCAATGTGCAAGCGCCTACTATTCAGTCTGTAACTGCACTTACCCAAAATGCGGGGACACAAAATACGGGGACACTGGCAATCGCAAAAACCCAAGCACAGTCGCCTACGGCAAATGTAATTGAACAGGCGACATCTCTTGCACCAAGTCCGAGCACGGCAATTCCAGCTAAAAAACCTGCTATTTCAGGAAACCAATTACCTGCACCAGTTGAGGTTGCGTCTCTTTCTCCTTCATTGGATGCTGCACCTACAACACCCCAAATAGTGAAGAAGAAGAGTTTCTTCGAGCAAGTGTTCACCCCTAAAGAAAAGATACCGCGTCCAGTAGCTAATGTTAAAAAGCCCAAGGTTCAAAAAACATCACGCGCTGCATCCCGTATTGAAACTGCAAGCCTCATCGCAAAAACACCTAAAAACGCACCCCAAATTACAAAATCTGCAAAACCAGTTATTAATACACGCAAAACCAATGCCAATTCAGCCAATGCGTTACCAGGTGTAAAATCCAATAGTGAAATTTTTGGTATCAAAGACGAAGGGCCGTTGAAAACAAAGGTTCAACAAAAAACAACACAAGTAGCCTCAGTTGGTTCATTTGGACGTCTATCCCCTAATGGATTACGCGTGCAACACTCCAAAGTGCAAGTTGCCTGTTTGAA
Organism: uncultured Rhizobiaceae group bacterium; assembly: GCA_937944165.1. Taxonomy (GTDB): domain Bacteria; phylum Pseudomonadota; class Alphaproteobacteria; order Rhizobiales; family Rhizobiaceae; genus JAALLB01. The sequence continues at coordinate 5,395 of CALDZF010000016.1, forward strand.
ACCAGGTGTTTTAAGAATTTTGAAGCAAGTTGAACGCCGTTATGGCAAAAAACCTATAATTACCTCAGGCTACCGCAGCCCTAAAGGTAATCGCCGTGCTGGTGGCGCTCGAAACTCACAACACATTTTCTGTAAAGCAGTTGATATTCAAGTCGAAGGCGTTTCCAAATGGAAATTGGCAAAATATATCAGAACTCTTCCAGGCCGTGGTGGTGTAGGAACTTATTGCAGAACAAAATCTGTGCATTTTGATATTGGGTCTAAACGCGATTGGCATCATCCGTGCCGCAAATCATCCAAACGCAAGCGTAAGAAAACATAGAAAGTCTTATAATCTGTTAGGCTCGTAACCTGAATTACAGCCTCCCAAGCTTTGCTTTTAGTTTTCATTAAAAATAATTGAAAAATTCTGCAAAAAACGCAAAATACTGCTTGAAGCTTTTGTATTTCGCTTCTATACAACGCACACACTGATGCTCCCTTCGTCTATCGGTTAGGACGCCAGGTTTTCAACCTGGAAAGAGGGGTTCGATTCCCCTAGGGAGTACCAGTTTATTTCCTGTAATATTTGGCTAATAACTCTTGTCTGCTTGACTTGAGGCAGTCTTATGTTTTTTGTATTGTAAACGACAATCCAAGCAAAAGGCAATATTCATGAAACTTGTACGATATGGGAAGTCTGGGCAAGAAAAGCCTGGCATGATTTGTGCTGATGGCAAATTACGTGATCTATCTCCGCATATTGATGATATTACCCCTTCAACCCTTTCTCAAATTTCCAAACTTAAAAAACTTGATCAAAAGAAACTAAAGCTTGTAAATGGCAAGCCGCGATTGGGTATACCCGTTGGAAATATCGGGAAACTAATGTGCATTGGTTTGAATTATTCTGACCATGCAGCAGAAACGGGCGCATCCATTCCTGAGCACCCTCTCCTGTTCATGAAAGCAAATTCAGCAATTATCGGGCCTAATGACACGGT
>CALDZF010000017.1 GCA_937944165.1 uncultured Rhizobiaceae group bacterium
ACGACTGCAAGCGTAAACGCGGCAGAGTGGATGGGGTGCTACAACTATCGGCTAGGTTCAATATCTGATTTCAAATGCGCTACCCCCACCCGTTCTGTCGCGTACCGCGCCAATCACGTGCCTCCCCACAAGGAGGAGGCAGACACAAATCTGCATCCACTCGCCCGAATTTCGAATGGTGGTACATAAAAACCCCTCCCCTCCGTGGCAGAGCAAGCAGAGGCGTTTAGCCGCTGGCTGGCAAACAAGCAAAGCGCCGTTGAGAAGCCAAAACGCCAATGCGTGAACCACTGCTCGGCAGACAAACGAAGTGCCGTCGAGAGAGGGTCGACAAGGCGGATGCCTTATCGGAAAACAAGCGAAGCAAATCCTTTTGATTTGTTCGCCAAGAATAGAGCGCACAACTGTGAGGGCTGATAACCAAAGAACCCTATGTGCTGGGCGTTCAGCCCTCACGTGGAGATTTGATGTCAATGCCGAACTACTCAGGCACACCGTTCCGACAAAGCCTCTAGGAAAACGCTTGAGCCGATCAGGCAGATTATCATTCGCGATAATCCCGTATCAAACCCAGCACAAACCGTAAGTCGCTCACACGCATTCGATGACCACGACCGCTCCGCTGTCACCAAGACATAAAACGATGGTTGCGCGTTCCACGGTTGTGCATCTTGCTGATGAAAGGATTATGCATGAGGTTTTAAAAGCGGGGATAGATTTTTTTGCTTGGATAAAAAATTTGAAGGCTTTAGGGTAGTTCAAATAATTAGGAAATAAAGAAAAAATGAGCGCAGAAATCATTCGGGAATATTTTTCCATGGTCGAGGCTGTCCACAAGACGGGTGTTGCGACAGAACATTCTTATCGCGCCAGTCTGGAATGGTTATTTGACAGAATTGAAACAGGCGTTACCGCCGTTAATGAACCCAAGGGTGTAAAGGTTGGTCGCCCTGATTTTGTTTTTCAACGAGGCACAGACCAGATCACCGTTGGGCATTGTGAGGCCAAGGATATCAATCTGGATGTTTCGCCAAAAGCAATGGACAAAGGTAATCGCGCCCAGTTTGACCGTTATGTCAAAGGCCTGCCCAACCTCATTTACACTAATTGTCTGGACTTTCATTTCTACAAGGAAGGCGAATTGGTGCGCGAGATTAAAATCGCGGACTATCTTATGGGATTGCAAGCTGATGAAAGCCAGTTTGAACCACTTTGGAACCAACTCAAGGATTTTGCCGCCGAGCGCCTGCAAACCATCACGTCTGCCGAACGGTTGGCGGAGGTCATGGCGGGCAAGGCCGCCATCATCAAGGATGTGTTGTTTAACTCGCTTTCCGAAGATGAAGAACTGCATTCGGAACTGGCTGGTCAGTTTAAAGCGTTCAAGGCTCAGTTGATCCACGACCTTGAGATTGAAGGCTTCTCGGACATTTATGCCGAAACCATTGCCTACGGCCTGTTTGCTGCGCGGCTGCATGATGAAGATCTGGATACATTTTCACGCGCCGAGGCGCTGGAAAAACTGCCGAAGTCCAACCCCTTCCTGCGCAGGCTGTTTGAATTTGTGGCTGGCCCTGGTCTTGATGATGCAATCAGGCGCACGATTGATGAGCTGGCAGAAATTTTTCAGGCTGTTGACCTTGGTAAATTGTTTGAAAACTTTGGTTCGTTTACCCAGCGCAATGACCCCTTTATCCATTTCTACGAGACTTTTCTGGCTAAATACAATCCCTCCAAGCGAAAAGCGCGAGGCGTATGGTACACGCCGGAACCGGTTGTGAATTTTATTGTCCGTGCGGTGGATGATGTGTTGAAAGAAGAGTTCGGCCTTGCAGACGGGCTGGCTGATACCGGCAAAATCGACGTCACCTATGAAGAACCCCACCCCGACAAACCCGGCAAATGGCGCAAGAAGACGGAAGCCATGCACCGCGTGCAAATTCTAGACCCGGCAGCGGGCACAGGAACGTTTTTGGCGGAGGTTATCAAGCAAATTTCCGGCAAGATAAAAGCGGTAGCACCCGGGCAATTGCCTTCATACATCGAAAACGATCTCATCCCTCGCCTGCACGGGTTTGAGTTGCTCATGGCCTCTTACGCCATGTGCCACATGAAGCTGGACATGATGCTCACTTCGCTGGGCTATAAACCGACGCAAGAACCGCCGCGCCTTGGGGTCTATCTGACCAACTCACTGGAAGAAGGCGCGCGCGAAGTGCCTGACCTGTTTATGGCGCGCTGGCTTTCTGACGAAGCCAGACTGGCCAATGACGTAAAGCGCGACAAACCCATCATGTGCGTGATTGGTAACCCACCCTATTCGGGCGAAAGCGCCAACAAGGGCGACTGGATTATGAGCCTGATGGAGGCCTACAAGAAAGAACCAGGCGGCAAGGAAAAACTGAAAGAACGCAACCCGAAATGGATTAACGATGACTATGTCAAATTCATTCGTTTTTCAGAGCACATGATTGAAAAAAACGGCGAAGGCATTTTGGGTTTCATTACCAACCACGGCTATCTGGACAACCCGACTTTCCGAGGCATGCGCTGGCATCTGCTGAAAACGTTTGACAAGATTTACGTCCTGGACTTGCATGGCAATGCGAAGAAAAAGGAAGTCGCGCCTGATGGTTCAGCAGACAAGAATGTCTTTGATATTCAACAAGGCGTGGCGCTGATTATTGCTGTGAAACGCAAAGAAAAGTCTGATGAATTGGCGCAGGTTTTTCACGGAGATTTATGGGGAGACAGGAAGAGTAAATACAAGGCACTTGAAGATGGAAAAGTAAAATTGATTTCA
>CALDZF010000018.1 GCA_937944165.1 uncultured Rhizobiaceae group bacterium
AGATGATTTTTGTGGCTGAGAAGTCTGATGGCGAGACTATTAAATATGTAGACAAAAAACGCTATTTTTGGGTTTTGTCAATTATATCTCCGTCTATTCCAGGTATCTGTGCCTGCATCCTATTTGCTGGTGGTAGTACAATATGGGCTTTGGTACCTTTATGTTTCTATTATATTGTCATTCCTATTTTGGATATGGTGATTGGAGAAGATACTTCTAATCCGCCAGAAGAGGTGGTCGAAGAACTTTCAAACGATCAATATTATCGTTTGTTGTTGCATCTATCAGTTCCTGTTTTTTACTTCAGCTTTTTAATGGCTGCTATTGCTGTTGCAACGCTTGATTTGCCGATATGGGCATTTGTCATGCTGACTTGGGCAACGGGTGTTGCCAGTGGCAGTGGGTTAACCGTTGGCCATGAGTTGGGACACAAGCATAATAAGTTTGATCGATTTTCAGCTAAAGTTGTTAATTCGCTTACTGGCTACTCGCATTTTTGCATTGAACATAATCAAGGCCATCACGTTATGGTCGCAACACCTGAAGACCCTACTTCTGCGCGATGGAATGAAAATATTTATGCTTTTGCGATACGAGAAATTCCTGCAACAGCAATCATCGCTTGGAATATGGAACGCAAACGCCTTGAGCGTAAAGGATTGTCTTTTTGGCATTGGCGTAATGACTTGTTACAGGGCTACGCTATTACGCTTGTGATGGCAGTTGTTCTTATTGCTTTATTGGGTTGGATTATGCTGCCATTTATCTTGTTGCATCATGCAATTGGGTGGTTGCAACTTACTTTTGCCAATTATGTTGAGCATTATGGTTTGTTGCGCGATAAAAAAGAAAATGGACGCTACGTGCCTTGTGAGCCAATTCACTCCTGGAATACCAATCATATTGTTTCAAATCTGCTTTTATTTCATTTGCAACGCCATTCCGACCATCATGCTAATCCGATGCGTCCTTATCAGGCTTTGAGAAATTTTGAAGAGTTACCAAGCCTGCCAAGCGGTTATCCTGGCAGTTTTATTTTAGCTGCAATCCCGCCACTTTGGTTTAAAGTTATGAATCCGAAAGTGCTTAAATGGACAAACGGAGACATGACGCGTATCAATACAGGATAATTTTGCGCATTATTTCGGGGGAGGAATATTATGCTGAAAGTGGGTCTTCCGATTGCGCTTGCAATCATAATGTTTGGCATGGGGCTAGGGTTAACATTGGCTGATTTTATGCGGGTATTTAAAAAGCCAAAAGCTTTTTTGCTTGGTGCATTCTTGCAAGTTGTTATCTTACCTTTGAGTGTAATTGTATTGTTGTTTATTGCGCCTTTAAGCGCGCCTTTTGCTGCGGGCATGATGATTTTAGCTGCTTGTCCAGGCGGTGTAACCTCCAATATTTTAACCTATCTTGCACGAGGTGATACCGCGCTTTCTGTCTCGCTTACAGCGGTTATTAGTATGTTGGGGTTTATAACGGTGCCGATTATTACAGGCTTTGCGCTTGCCAATTATATGGGCGAGGCAGCACCAGAATTGCCGATTGCCAAAACAATGATTGGGATACTGCTTATTACGACCATTCCGGTAGCGATCGGGATGTTAGTACGCAGGTCAAATTTAAGCTTGGCAGAGCGAATGGAAAAAATCTTTGGACCTTTATCGGCTATTATTTTCATAGCCGTATTAATTGGTGCGTTAGCAGCTGAACGTGAGAATGTGATTCCTTATATTCAACAAACAGGATTACATGCAATTGCACTTAATATTATGACAATGGTTATTGCGATATTCGCTGCAAAATTCTTCTTGCTTCCCAAGGCGCAAGGTACGGCGATTGCGCTAGAGTGCGGTTTGCAAAATTCTACATTGGGTCTTGCAGTTGCTATTACCATATTGGGGCGTACAGATATTTCTGTGCCCATCGCCGTTTATGGGTTGTTGATGTTGTTTACAGGCTTTGGATATGCGATGTGGTTACGTTCAAGACACGTGGACGTTGAAAATGAGCAGTTCTGAAGATAAAAACAGTCACGCAACTCTGGCAGCTCGCGCTGGTGGTCATATTGATACTGGTTCAGGTGGTGTAGTACCGGTATTGCAGCCTTCTACAACTTTTATTCGTGATGAAAATTACGAACCACTTGTCGGTGATAATGTTTATGGGCGAGATCAAAGTGACCAGGTAAAACTGGCTGAAACCATTTTGGCAAAATTGGAAGGCGCGCAAGATGGTCTTTTGTTTGCTTCGGGAATGGCTGCAATATCATGTCTTTTCTCGTCTTTAAAAACCGGTCAGAAACTAATAATACAATCTGGTATCTATTGGGGTACGACGGCCTGGGTTCGCCGCTTTTGCGACCACCGCGATATTATTCTGATTGAAGCTGACAGTTCTGATACCGAGGCTTTTGCCTCTGGGGTGTTAAAAGAAAAACCGGATATGGTTTTCATCGAAGTGCCATCCAATCCTTGGATTTTGACCAGCGATATTGAAGCTATTTCAAATGTTACAAAGCAAGCAGGTGCAATTTTGGCGGTTGATGCAACTGCTGCAACGCCTGTATTATTGCGCCCAATAGAGTTTGGTGCGGATATTGTGATGCATTCTGCTACAAAAGCGATTAATGGGCATTCAGATGTTATTGCAGGCGTACTTTCATGTTTGGATGAAAGCTCTGATCTTTGGGCATATCTAAAACGCGAACGCCATGGAGCAGGGGCAATTCTTTCACCTCATTCTGCTTGGATGTTAATTCGTGGTATGAGAACATTACCATTGCGTATGGAGCGTATGTGTTTAAATGCTATGGCGATTGCACAATTTTTGGATGGGCATGAAAAAGTAGAGAAGGTTTGGTATCCAGGTCTTGAAGAGCACCAAGGCCATCATCTTGCAAAAAAACAAATGCCAGATGGTTTTGGGTATTTGCTTTCATTTCTTGTCAAAGGCGGAAAAAGCGAGGCGCTTGATTTTTGCCGTCATCTTGAGGGTATTCATCGAGCAACATCATTGGGTGGTGTTGAGAGTTTGGTAGAGCACCGCCATACGATTGAAGGGGATATGACAGGCTGTCCTGAAAACCTCATTCGTTTATCCGTTGGGATAGAAGATATTTCAGATCTTATTGGTGAGATTGATAGCGCGCTTTCCAAAATATAAAAACGCTCCTAAGAATAGAAGCGTTTTCAAAATTTAATTTTGGCTTATTTGCCTTGTTTTACAATTACAGGTGTTAGCAGATCACCGAAGTTGCCATCGCCAGAGTGGTGGCGGGCTGAACGGATGAGTTCAACTGATACACCAGCTTCAACAGCTTTCATCACAGATTGATTTAAGCGGTGTAAATCATTTGCCACCATGCGGATTGCAGATTGTTCATCTGTCGACATTGAAGATGACATTTCTTCCGAGCGTTCTTTTACTGGTGGTTTTGTACTCATGGCTTTCTCCTTGCTGTGAAATGTTGGATCTCACTAATTAAATCTTTAAATCCGAGATTATGTAATTTTTTTTACAAATCAACTAATATTATTGTGCAGATTTATAAAATAATCTGAAATTATGGTATTTCTGTCTGTGTTTTTACTTTCTTTTATGTAAATTAGTAAATATTGTCACAAAAATCATATGAGTAAGTAGAAACCTTGTAAAAGGTATGATGCAATCAGGAGAATTTCGCAATGGCGGAGCAGAAGATTTTTGCAGGACCCAGAATAAGACGCATTCGCACTGGTCTAAACTTGACACAAACAGCAATGGCGGAAGAATTGGGAATTTCTGCCAGTTATTTAAACTTGATTGAACGCAATCAAAGACCATTAACGGTTCAACTCTTATTAAAGCTCGCTTCTACTTATAAAGTTGATTTAGATGAATTGCAGGGCATGGGGGATGAAACACTGAATGCCCAGCTCAAAGAAGCTTTTTCAGATCCCTTGCTTGCAGGTGAAATTCCTGATCGTAGTGAGTTGATTGAATTTACAGAAGTAACTCCTAATGTGGCGGCTGCGATGGTCAAGCTTTACCGCGGCTATCGTGAATCGTTAGAACGGTTATCTGGTCTTTCCAGCATGATGGCGGAAGAAGGCAGTGATGCGATTAAAACGGCTGCCCGTTTACCAATAGATGAGATGCGACAGGCTTTGGAACAGCGTTCTTCTTATATTCCTGCAATTGAACATGCTGCCACGAAAATGCTTGTCCTGTTGGATAAAAGTGATGGGCTGCTTGCAGGGCTTAAACGTTGGCTACTAAAAGAACAAGGCTTGGCTGTGCAAGTCTTACCTGTTGAGGCGATGCCAGACTGGCGTAGGCGTTTTGACAGGCATTCCAACAGGCTTTTAATTTCTGAACGCTTATCTCCTGCAGATCAATTGCAGGAAGTAGCCCTTGAAGTTGCACTTCTTGCCGAAAGTAATTTGATTGATGAAGAGGTAGAGTTTTTAAAGCTTACAAGTGACGAAGCAAAGCGATTGGCTCGCTTTGAGTTTGCAAGGCTTTTGGCTTTGGCGATGATGTTGCCTTATGAGAAGTTTTATACAACTGCAAAACGTCTTCGCTACGATATTAATGTGCTTCGTTCGCGTTTTGGTGTCACATTTGCGCAGGCGGCTTGGCGTTTAACAATGTTACAAAGAAATGGCCAATCTGCGCCGCAATTTTTTGTGATGGAAACGGATGCTGCTGGTAATCGTATCCGTCGCGGTGGTGCTAGTGGATTTCCTGTTACGCGTTTTGGGGGGGATTGCCCTAAGCTGATCGTGCATCAGGCGTTTGGTAGTCCTGGTCAGATTTTTGCTGAAACAGTTATCACACCTCAAGATGCACAATTTGTTGTTCTTGGTAGAACGATTGAAGGCTTGAGGTCAGGTTATCTGGACCGCCCGCATCGTACTGCTTTGCTAATTGGCTTTGATACGACTTATGCAAAAGAGATTGTTTATGGTGATGGTTTGACAGGAAACCTGGCCAGAGAACCAGTTGAGATTGGGCCAGGGTGCAGGTTATGTGAGCGTCCAGGCTGTATTTCTCGTGCGCATCCACCTCTTACACGGCCATTGGGTTTGGATGAAATGGTACGCGGTGTATCTGCGTTTGACTTTCAGTAGTTCAAAAGTAAACCTAATTTGTAGACTTAGGGCCGTCTTTTAAAATAACTGATGGACTTTTAGTGTTGCCAGTTATAAATAGGCGACTTTGTTTTGGTCCTTCTGGTGTAATTTCTTGAATTTGCAGGTTAAAATTTGCAGTTTTAAAATCAATATCACCAATAGCTCTAATTTTTTGATCTCCAGATATTAATTCAGTACTTGAGAGTGTCGCTGCACCATTATTTAAGAACAGTTTGATGTTCATTGTATCAAAATTAGTAGAAGCGTTTTCATCAAATCCAGTTTTGTTTGATGCGTCGTTACCTTCTGGGTTTTGTAATAAATTTATTAAATCAATGCCCAATAGTTCGCCTAATATAAAGTCGCCCTTGAATGCGCCATTGGCGGTCGAGCTTGCAAAACCCTCATCTGATTTATTAATCCGCATGTCTGCTTTAAAAGACGTTGTACCTGTTATACCAATTAGATTTTTACCGAATAATTCGTTTAAGCTCTGCGCATTAATATCTTTTGCTGATATATCAAAAAATGCCTGCTGCTTTTCTTGAACCTTACGTTCACCCAGCTTTGCAATAACACTTCCCTCAAGCGTAGTTGAATTTCCTATATCAAATACCCAGCCATCATTATCAACAATAATGGCCGCGGCAACTTCAGCTAAAGCGATTGAACCAATGTTTATCGTATTGGATGAAATTCTTATATCGACGCCCAGGTTTTTTAAAGGTGAAGGGAAAAAGCTGTCCGTTTGACTATCATCTTTTGTGGTCCAATAGTCTTTTAGCTCGATGTTATCAAAAGCGAGTGTGCCATCAAGTTTATATTTATCCAGCTCATTTTTAGACAGTCTTAAAACACCGGTTGCCTGGTTTTCACCAACTTGGAGAGTTGTGTCAGAAAGATTGATATTACTGACTGTTGCTTCGATTTGTCCTGATGTCGCTAGGCTTTCAAAGTTTTGAAAATCACCGACATCAATTTCGAGACTTTTTGCAAGCCTTGCAATAGAGGGTGTGTTTGCGTCTAAATCACCTTTAAAAAATAGGTCAGCTAATTTGTTTACCTGCCCGGTAAACTTGAATTCCAAAGGCTGTGATTTTAATTCAATTGTTAAAGGGCTTTCACCGCCTGATAAAACCTCTAGTGGGGCTTCAATAGTTGTATTTGTTGTAATACCTTCGCCATTCCAAATACCATTGCCCATAATACTAGCATTACTATTTGTATCAGCCCAAGAAATTTTGCCATTTATATTTGTAATTGTTTCGTTAGTTCCATCGATTTCATCTTCAAACTCCATAATGCCATCTATGATAGTGTAAGTCCCTATTATAGTTTGCTTTGGTTTTGTGAGTTTATTATCAGAGCGATTTTGAATATTTGTTTTGATTGCTTTTTGTAATTCACCTTTGGAAAAGTCCCAATTTTGGGTGCCTTCAGAATAGACCTTCAATGAAACGCGTGGGCGTAGAAGTTCGTAACTGTCAATTTCTATTTTACCTAAAAATAAAGAAGAAAACTTCAGTTTGGTTTTAACTTTTTCAACACTAAGCAAAGGAGGCATTTCTTCACTAGCTGAAGGGTCTTCAATCGTCAGGTTGGAAATCTCTATGCCTAAATATGGTGTATAAGAAAGTGATGGAGTGTCTTGGAAACTTACACGCCTACCAGTTAAGTCTTCTAAAGTGCCTGTAATTTTATCACGAATAGTATTTGAAGAAATTGCATAAGGAAGAATTGCTGCAATTCCAGCAATTATAATCAATGCTATAAATATGGCAGTGATTACGCGTTTCATGAGTACCCCTTACAAAACTTCTAAATACGCATTTTAGCTTTTGGGCGCTTAATATTTAAATCGCCACAAATAACTTATAGCAGAATTTCAAGCTGTGTAACCAGCTTTGATACTTTACCAACAACTCTGCACATTGTAACTATTTACCATAGTCTAATTTTTCAAAGTGCAGGCATTCAATGGAAAATAATCAGCCTTTATGGACACCATCCAAAACTCAAGTAGCACAATCTCGCATGACAGATTTTGCAAACTATGTGAAAGTTAAGGAAGGACTTGATTTTTCAAACTATGAATCGCTCCATAAATGGTCTTGCAGTTCTGGTGGTAAGTTTTGGGATTTACTTTGGGACTTTTCAGGGATTGTTGGAGAAAAAGGTGAGCGGATTGTTATTGATGAAGACAAGATGCCAGGCGCTCGATATTTCCCTGACTCACGGCTAAATTATGCGGAAAATCTTTTAAGGTTCAAAGGTAAAGAAGAAGCGATTATCTTTCGGTGTGAAGATAAAGTTAAATACCGTTTAAGTCGTAATGAGTTGCATGCGATGGTTTCACAGTTTCAACAGGCTTTTATTTCTGACGGTTTAAAAAAGGGTGATCGCATTGCAGCAATAATGCCGAATATGCCTGAAACAATTGCTGCAATGCTTGCTGCGGCTTCGATTGGTGCGATTTGGTCCTCTTGTTCTCCAGATT
>CALDZF010000019.1 GCA_937944165.1 uncultured Rhizobiaceae group bacterium
TCTTACAGCGGTGTTTGCGGGTACTGCCTTGAACCAGACAGGTCAGGCGGTAGAGATCATTGGCATGACCATGCTGACCTATCTTGCAATTTCATTGATAACGTCACTCTTCATGAATTGGTATAACGCCAAAAACTCACTCGTAGAGCGATAGGGGAAAAGTTATGAATAATACAAATAATAACATTAGCTTTGTTCGCCAGGAATTGGCTCCTGCAATGGCTCCACCAATTAATGAGTCTGGTGTACTTGGTTGGATGCGCAAGAATCTGTTCTCAAACATTCCAAATACAATTCTTACACTTTTTGCACTTTACATCCTGTATCTAATCATCCCAGGCCTGATCCAGTGGGTGTTTACAGATGCGGTTTGGTCGGGTGAAGACCGTCTTGCTTGTGCAACAATCGCACAAGGTGGCCAGTTGGCTGATGGATGGAATGCAGCTTGTTGGCCATATGTTGGTGCTTATCTAAAGCTTTTCATCTATGGCCGTTATCCGGACGCAGAACTATGGCGCGTAAATATTGTGCTGATTATGTTCTTCGTCGGTCTCGTGCCACTCTTGATGCCGAATGTGCCATTCAAGCGTGAAAACCTGATTTTTATGCTTGGCGTTTTTCCGGTTGCATCATTTGTGTTGCTTTCGGGTGGTAATCTTAATTATAATGGTTTTTTGACCGCGCTCTTCGTGCTGTTAGTGGCTCTGTCGGCAATTGTGCTGTTAATCAGCGGCGCTAGGTCGAAAGTTATGTCTTCTTCATCAGAAACTAATTGGGAAATCACTCCCACTCAGTATAAAATACTTTTCTCTATTTTTGGGATTTATTTACTGATTAAGTTTTACAGCAGCATAGTATTCGGAACAGCTTGGGTACTAAAATTTATCGGTTTGGGGCGTGATAAAACAATCTTCCTATGGAACAATCCTGTATTTGATATGCTTAGATACTTGGATATCACTTTCAATAATGCATCGTGGCACAATTTCCGTATTGACTATATTGTGTTTTCTGGTTTCGTTTTGGGATTAGTAAATCTGTATAATAATGCGAAGGGTGTAGACACAAAAAGACCTACCTTATTGGCAGTTATTATTTTAGCGGTTTTGGGTCTTGTTTTGTATTTAGCGCCTAGTTTTACATCATGGAAACTCTTTAGTTTTCATAGCTTCTTCATAGATTATTTAATCGTATCAATGTTCGTTGTAGGCGCAGTAGCGTTATACTTCAAATCAACTGACAGCGATATTTTGAAGCCGATGCAAATAGCTTCATTTACGATGGCAATTTTAGGCCTTGTTCTCTTTGTCATGTCTGTAGACTTCGGCCTTGAGCCGGTTGAAACAGATCGCTGGGGCGGTTTTGTGATGACCTTGGTGATTGCGGTTACGGGTATCGTTGCTGCACTTCCATTAGGTATTTTGCTGGCGCTTGGTCGCCGGTCTGATATGCCTGCGGTAAGCCTTTTCTCAGTTATCTTCATTGAGTTTTGGCGCGGTGTACCGTTGATTACAGTGCTCTTCATGTCATCTGTGATGTTGCCATTGTTCTTGCCGGACGGTGTGACCTTCGACAAATTGCTCCGCGCGCTTATCGGTGTGGCACTTTTTTCATCTGCTTACATGGCGGAAGTGGTGCGTGGTGGATTGCAAGCTTTGCCAAAAGGTCAATATGAAGGTGCGATGGCTGTGGGACTTAACTACTGGCAGTCCATGCGTCTCATCATCATGCCACAGGCGCTGAAGATTGTTATTCCTGGCATCGTGAATACATTTATTGGCTTGTTTAAGGATACCACGCTTGTATCCATTATTGGTCTGTTGGACTTCCTGGGCATGATCAATCTTTCACACTCAGACTCAAAGTGGGCAACGCCCGTACAGGCCATGTCAAGTTATGTATTCTGTGCATTCATCTTTTTCCTCTTCTGTTTTGGTATGTCGAGATACTCGATCTACATGGAAGACAGACTAAACACATCTCATAGGTAGGTAAGTAATTATTATGGCAAAGGCAGTAAGACCCGCAAAAATAGCGAAACCAAAAACGCCAGACGATTTGAAAAAAATCAAAGGTGTAGGGCCAAAACTTGAAGGCGTCCTTAATGGTCTGGGGATTTATACTTATGACCAAGTAGCGCGTTGGAAAAAGGCTGAAGTTGAGTGGGTGGATGACCACTTGAAATTCAAAGGTCGTATTGAGAGAGATGAATGGATACCGCAGTGTAAGATGATGGCAAAAGCATCACCTAACAAAGCTGGCTCAACTAAAAAAGCTACTACAGTAAAAACAAGTGCAGTAACAAAAGCAGGTGCTGGTGCTAAGACTACAAAAGCATCTACCCGTAAAGCTGCGCCAAAGTCTTCCAACGCAAAGGCAAAAACGACATCTACAAAAACTACAAAAATAAAGGCATCTAGCAAATCAACGGCACCTGCAATGGCAGCCGCTGGTATCGCTGCTGGCACGACTGCAACTACAATGGCCACAAATACAAGCGCAACCAAGACAGATGCAAAACCTGCAATGGCAAAGTCTACTGATAATGGTTCAAAGAAACTAACAGTTTCTGAAACGGATGTCGCGATTGAAATCAAGGCTATGAATAAATGGTACGGCGATTTCCATGTTTTGAAGGATATCAATCTCCGTGTCATGCGTGGAGAACGCATTGTTGTTGCCGGGCCTTCAGGTTCTGGTAAATCAACCATGATCCGTTGCATCAACCGTCTGGAAGAGCACCAGCAGGGTCAAATTGTTGTTGATGGCAATGAGCTTACAAACGACTTGAAAAAGATTGATGAAGTTCGCCGTGAAGTCGGTATGGTATTCCAACACTTTAATCTCTTCCCGCATCTGACAATTCTTGAAAATTGCACGCTTGCTCCAATTTGGGTGCGCAATACGCCCAAGAAAGAAGCGGAAGAAATTGCAATGCATTTCTTGGAAAAAGTGAAAATTCCTGAGCAAGCTCTAAAGTATCCAGGCCAGCTTTCCGGTGGTCAGCAACAGCGTGTGGCGATTGCCCGTTCTTTATGTATGAACCCACGCATCATGTTGTTTGATGAACCAACATCAGCACTTGATCCAGAAATGATTAAAGAGGTTCTGGAGACTATGGTGAGCCTTGCTGAAGACGGTATGACCATGATCTGCGTCACCCACGAAATGGGTTTCGCGCGTCAGGTTGCTAACCGTGTTATCTTTATGGACGAAGGTCAAATCGTTGAACAAAACGAACCAGAGCCATTCTTCGATAATCCTCAGCACGAACGCACAAAACTCTTCTTGAGCCAGATATTGCATTAATTCTGACAAGTTTGTCTTTCATTAATACAATAATTCTGGGAGGCACAATGCGAAAGATAATCAAAACAATTGGGGCGCTAATAGTTGCCCCTTTTTTTATTGTATTTCTCTATTTATTAGCAGCTTTAATCGGTGGATTAATTCCTTCTTCTGTTAAATCTGTAAATGAGACTTCAAGGCAATTGGAAAAGCCGGTTTACTTAACTGCTAATGCTTTGCACGCAGATATTGCCATACCGATTAATAGTTTAAGCCTGCAACAATTCTCTTTTCTAAGAGAGGTTGGCTTCCCGCTTGATAACCCTGAACTTGAATATTTGGTGATAGGGTGGGGAGCGCGTGAGTTTTATACAAGCACATCACAATATTCCGACATTGGAATTGCAAAAGCATGGCGCGCTCTAGTGGGTGACGCCTCGGTGATGCATGTTGCACCAGCAGGCGATTTAACTAAATCAGAGAGTGTTATACCTATTCACATGAGTGAAAAAGGGTTTGCCAGAATGCTTGATTTTATGCTCGAAACTTTTCAAAAGACACAAAGCCAACCTATCTTATTACCAGATACAACGTTTGGATATGGTGATCTGTTTTATGAGGCTAAGGGTGAGTTTAATATCTTTAATCCCTGTAATGTGTGGGTTTCAAAAGCGATGAAAGAAGCTGGCGTTTCAAACGGTATATGGACACCTACAACTTACAGTTTATTACTTCACCACAAGCTATATAATTAACATTTAGGCTTTAAGGCCTCCAACGATAAATCCAGTCCTGTTTTTGTAACAGTCTTTGCGCAGGTATCATTTTAAAGGCTAAATTACGCATGTTAGAAAAAGGCGCGGATAGGTGATAAATCCGCCCATTATTACGCGCTGCTTTTATGACTTTTCTAACACGCGGCAAGCGTATCTTCTCAAAAGTCTTTAAAGCGTCTTCCAAGTTATTATCTTCATCTAAACATTTAGCAAGAACATGCGCATCCTCAATTGCTTGTGCAGCACCTTGCGCTGCAAAAGGGAGCATTGTGTGCGCTGCATCGCCAATAAGAGCAATTTTGCCTTCTACCATTTTACGTGGTGACGCTGTTTCATAGAGTGGCCATCCCGTCCAATCCGGTTCATGGTCAAGTAAGGATGTAAACTCTTCACTCCAATGAGAAAATTGTTCTTTTAAAGTCTGGTTGGAAATTACCTTTTTGTTTTTCTCTTTATTATCTTGAGTGACGATAACCACATTAAGAAATGCACCATTTCTAATTGGATAGGTAACCGCATGTGCCTTTGGACTAAGCCAGCCTTTTGTGTTGGTCATCAATTCAGCAGAGCGGATATGTTCTTGCGCTATCAACCCGCGCCAAGCAACTTTTCCAGTATATTTGGGCGCGTCTAGTTCTAAAACCCTACTGCGTACATTAGAATGAACGCCGTCGCTACCGATTAAAATATCACCAAGATGTTCGCTTATAACATCGGTTGATTTAATCAATACAGTTACGCCATTTCTATGCATGGCCGCATCAATAAGCTCACTGGAAAAGTTTATGTTTATGTCAGGGTGCAATTTACATTTTTCGAGCAAAACAGTGTGAAGGTCTGCGCGATGAATAACGAGATAGGGGGCGTGATACTTATCTTGAATATCAAAGCCTAGTGGCAAGCTTGTGAGTTTTGTCCCTTTAATAGCATTCATCATTATGATGGCATTGGGCACGCCACTTAGTTTGATAATCTCTTCATCAAGCTCTAGTGATTTTAAAACATGAAATGCATTGGGAGAAATTTGAATGCCTGCGCCAAGCGGTTCGATTGTTTCTGCGCGTTCATAAACTTCAATACGGTGATTAAATTTGGCAAGAGCTAATGCCGCTGTTAGCCCTGCAATGCCACCGCCACTTATTAATATTTTGAGCCGTGGCATTTGAATTTAAAACCTAGGCGGCTTTTTCATCGAAGGTGCATCCTTCGGGTCGTGTTGCATGCCCTTCAAGGTCACTGGCATATCTATAAACAGTTGAACAATAAGGGCAGATAATTTCATTGTCGCTGCCCATATCCAAAAATATATGCGGGTGATCATAGGGCGCATTTGCACCGCAACACATAAGCTTTTTCACACCAACTTCAATTGCTTCAACGCCTTGATCATTTTGAAAATGCGCAATTGATGTTTCAGCCATAATCTTTTCCTTCAGAATTTGCATTTGTCTGTAATAATCTTCTAAAAGAATGTTTAGTTTATGCAAAGCCAATTGCAAAGAAAAATACGAATAATTCTAAAACAAAGTTATGAGTGAATTATATGAAAATTGCTAATCTTCACACCGCTGACATATCTTATCTTGATGAAGGTGAGGGCGCGCCAGTTTTACTAATCCATGGTTTTGCCTCGAATGCGAATACAAACTGGATTGGCCCTGGGTGGATTCAACTCCTGGTTGATAGTGGTTACCGTGTAATTGCGCTTGATAATCGTGGCCACGGCAATAGCCAGAAATTTTATGAAGAAAAAGCTTATGTGTTAGAAAAAATGGCCGAAGATGCCGTTGAACTTCTGGAGCATCTTAACATTCAACATGTCAGTGCCATGGGGTATTCCATGGGCGCGCGCATATCCGCGACACTTGCATCACGAAACCCGGAACTTATTGATAAGTTGGTTTTGGCTGGTAATGGCTACAATATGATTGAAGGGGCTTTTGATTCTTCTGATATTCATGATGGCCTGGCAGCGGAAAACGCAACAGATGTAAAAACACAAATAGGCATGGAATTTAGAGCGTTTGCTGAGGCAACAGGTAGTGATTTGAAAGCTTTAGCAGCTTGTATCATGGGTGGTCGATCTTATATCGAAAAGAGCTTGTTTGAGACGTTGGAGCCTAAAACCTTAGTAATAGCAGGTACAGAAGACACAATTGCGGTCGACAGTGATCAATTGGCTTTGATTATTCCAAAAGGGCGTTATGAACCAATCCCTAAACGAAACCATATGAATGCAGTGGGGGATAAAGTTTATAAACAAGCCGTATTGGACTTTTTGAAAGAATAAGCTTTATTTTTTGTAATGATGCGCTTAATCCCCTTGTTCTGACAAAATCAAGGCATATACTTAAAGGTAAGTTACAAAGGATTTAGACGATGACATCCGTAAAGCCAAAAGAACAAGCAACCATAAAAGTAGACCCTGTTTGGGAGGCAATTCGAGCAGAAGCCGAGGCTGTTGTTGCCAAAGAGCCGATGATGTCTTCGTTTATTTATAATACAATTCTAAATCAGCATTCATTGGAAGATGCGGTTATTTTTCGTATTGCTGAACGACTTCATAATCGTGATTTTTCTGCTGATCTGGTTCGTCAAAGTTTCCAGCAGATGAAGGCTGACTCAAACGAATGGTCTGAGGTATTGCGTACAGACATTGCCGCTGTGTATGATCGTGATCCCGCATGTAGTCGCTTCATTGAGCCGATTTTATATTTCAAAGGATTTCACGCAATTCAGACCCATCGTCTTGCTAATTGGAATATTAAACGTGGTAGCAAGGATATTGCGCTTTATCTTCAATCCCGATCTTCGCAAGTGTTTCAAACAGATATAAACCCTGCCGCTCAATTTGGGCGCGGTATTTTCCTGGATCATGCAACGGGCGTTGTTATTGGTGAAACGGCCGTCTTGGGTGATAATGTTTCTATTATGCAAAGTGTAACTCTAGGTGGAACAGGCAAGGAAGGTGGAGACCGTCACCCCAAAATTGGTGATGGTGTCTTGATTGGTTCAGGCGCTAAAGTTCTGGGTAATATTCCTGTTGGTGAATGTTCAAGAGTTGCTGCTGGTTCATTGGTCATCAAACCAGTACCTGAAAAAGTAACAGTTGCAGGTATCCCTGCAAAGGTTGTTGGTGTCGCTGGTTGCTCAGAGCCTTCCCGCTCTATGAACCAAATATTGGCTGAGGATAAAAGTTAATCAACTGACAAGCTGTAATCCTCTTTACATAAATCGTTTCTATGTGCAAAAAGACCTCAACAAATCACTTGCGGAGATAAACTCGTGACACCTGAAGAAATTAAAAAGCTTGATGCTTATTTTAAGTCTGTTTTTGGTAATGACCAACTGGCAGTTAAACCTCGCCCAAAGAAAACAGATTCTTGCGAAGTTTATAAGGGTGATGAGTTTTTAGGTGTAATTTATCTGGATGAAGATGAAGGTGAGCGTTCGTTTAGCTTCTCAATGGCAATTTTGGATATTGATCTAGATAGCGTTTGAAAAACCTGCATTTAGCTTGTTGGGTTTACAATCATTGATTTCGCCAATGCACTTATTGTTTGTTCAAGTTCAATCCATTGTGGCAAATATTGTTGATGAAATCGGTAAGTCAGCATTAAGCCTTTGCCAATGTGAATATCACGTATGCAAAAAGGTGCAATTCCAGTGCTTTTTCTAACGCAACGCGTTGCAAATGGATAAGGGCTAGCAGCAGCATAATATAAATCTTCGTCAATGAAGCCTCCCTTACTGCTAAGCCCTTGCTTTAAAAGCCCAACATTTGTTTGTACTGGCGATCCCTCAAAAAACTGCTCATAAATAAGTGATACTCTGCCAGACATATCATATGACATATTGCGCGGTTCAATTGATAAAAAGATAAGGTTGGTATTGTCTTTAGAGCTATTAAACTCTGACTTTAATTCATCAGTAAAGCCTGAAAGCGAAGGCCAATGCATATAAAGGTCTAGTTGCTTTTGCCCGCCAGAATGGCGTTGCGCATAAAATCGTATTTTATTTGCAGGCACTTTGAGGTAATCATTATTGATAATTATTTCCAGTTTTTCAGTGGATGATGAATGCCCCGCACGGGAAAGATTATCGCCAAAAAAAAGCGCTGATATATACATTAATAATGAAGCAATTAATAAAATTACTGTAACTAAGAAAATTTTCTTCAATAGACTAAGTCTTATTTTTTCAGGTTTTGTATCCTTCTCCATACGTGTTTTTGCAAGGCGTTCAACATGGCCTGGCATTCTTCGTTGAAAATTAGCACTGCCATCACGACCCACAAGTGATAAGGGGTTGTTAAAGCTATCGCTATGATTAGCAGTATGCATTTTACGTTACCTAACTGTAATATCAAAAAAACAAGCAAACTTGGCATGTTTATTGCTGTGATAGGCATGAGATAGACGCAAATCAAAGCACTTGACTCTACACTCGCTAAACATGGTAAATACTAAGTAAATTTATAGGTAATGAGTAAAAATGTTAGCCGTTTTTGT
>CALDZF010000020.1 GCA_937944165.1 uncultured Rhizobiaceae group bacterium
TCTAAGAATTGAAGGTTATACAGCCGACGATGTCACGTTTAGTCGCTCTTTAACAAATGCAAATACGCTTGTCCTTACATTTGCGGGGACGGATGACCGTGTCACAATTTTAAATACATTGAATGGGGACAGATCAGATCATATTGAGCAACTTCATTTTGAAGATGGTACTGTTCTTGGTATCGCAGAAATCAATCAACGTATCATTGATGGTTTGGTTTCGGATGGCGATGATATTATTAACGGCTTTAATACTTCCAGCACGCACGTTGGTGGATTAGGCAATGACACGCTGATTGGCTTGGGTGGCAATGACACTTATGTCTACACGCGTGGGGATGGTAATGATGTCATTGTTGATAGTTCTGGTAGCGCAGATGCTCTTCAATTAATTGGTGTTGATGCAGATACTGTTAATGTTCGTCGTGGTTTGGATGATGACCTTGAATTGATTATTGCTGAAACTACTCCTGATGCGGGTGATGGTGGTAGAATTATTATTCGCGGTTCTTTCCCGCCTGTAGCTGGTGAGGGTGTTGAAACCATTACCTTTGATGATGGTACGGTTTGGACACGTGCAGAATTTGAGACCTTTGCAGCAAGGAATGTAGCTACTGTTGGTAATGATAGCTTGTCTGGTACAGGTGCAGCTGACAGTCTTGAAGGCTTGACTGGTGATGACTTCTTATCAGGGGGTACTGGCGATGATACATATGTCTTTAATAGAGGCGACGGCCTTGATTTGATCCGTGACGCGGGTGACGGTGCTGATACCCTTGAGATCCATGGCTATAATTTTGATGAAGCAAGCTTCTCTAAACGCGGTCGTGATGGACTTGATTTGATTATTCGCCTTGGTAGTGAAGGCGACACGATTACAATCATTAATGGTTTGGCTGATGGAACCGCAGACCGTGTTGAGAGTTTTGTTTTTGCTGATACTGGTGAGACTTTGTTACTTGATGAAATCAGGTCAGATCTCGTGCTTGGCAATGCGACTGTTGGAGACGATCAGATCATTGGATCTGATTTGGCTGACAATCTTTCGGGTGGTGAGGGCAATGACCTTCTGCTTGGTGGTGAAGGGGATGATACTTACACATACGCTTTAGGTGATGGTGATGACCGTATTGTGGATGATGGGGCAAGCACTAATGATGTGTTACGATTGGATGGTTTGGCAAGTACAGACCTTGTTGATGCGCGCCGTAGTCCTTCCAACAGTAATGATCTTATCTTGCAGTTTGAAGGTCGTAACCGCATTTTCTTAATTGATGTGCTCGACACAGGTGCGAGTGGTGTTGATCAAATTGAGTTCGCAGATGGTTTTGTTTGGACTTTCCAGGAAATGCGTGAAGCTGTTCTACAATTTGCGGCAACTGGTGAAGCTGAGAACATTCGAGGTTTTAATGGCAATGATATTCTTACCGGTGCTGGTGGGGATGACGTTCTGGTTGGTGGATTGGGTTCTGATATTTATCAGTTTAGCCGTGGTGATGGTAATGATACAATCGATGATCAATCAAATAGTTCTGGTGACCGACTAGAATTTACAGACTTATTATCTTCGGAAGCCTCTGTTCGTCGTTTGTTTAAAGGCAGCGATAGCGTTGTCATAGAATTTGCAAATGGCGAAGACAGTGTAGTTGTGCGCAATTTATTATCAGAAACCGGGCTTGGTATTGAAGAGATTGTCTTCTCTGACGGCATTATATGGAATGCTGCAGCGGTTGTGGATCGTCTGGATAATAACGCGCCAATTGCGGTTGAAGATGGTATTTTCACAGTCCGCAGGGCTGAGCCTTTGATGATTGATCAAGCACGCTTATTGCGTAATGATTTTGATGCAGATGGCGATCAGCTTTCCATTATCGCTGTGAATGGCGGAGAAAATGGCACCGCAGAAATTGATGGTAATGGCAATATCGTCTTCACAGGAGTTGAAGGCTTTACTGGTGTAACTGAATTTACTTATACGGTTTCTGACGGGCGTAATGGTCTTGCAACAACCACAGTAAGTGTTCGTATTACACCACCAGCTTCTGCCAGAGATGACTTTGGTTTCTCGGTTAATGAAGATGAGTTTCTCACGATTGAAGCTTTGCGATTATTATCCAATGACGCAGATGGAGATCGATTGCTGATTTCCCAAGTGACAAATGCTGTTAATGGCAGTGTCAGCTTGGCAAGTAATGGTCAAATCAGTTTTGTACCTACTGCCAACTTTAATGGGCTTGCAAGCTTTACTTATATTGCCAATACCCCGGAGGGTGGTCGCACAGAAGCAACGGTTTATATTGACGTATTGGCTGTTAATGATGCGCCATTAGCGCGTAATGATAATGGCTTTGTCGTTGATGAAGGTGATGTGCTTTCCTTTAATACTTCTGATTTGCTATCAAATGACTCCGATATAGATGGGGATCAGCTACGAGTAACGGCTGTTACTGGTAATGAAAATATCACAGTCGAATTGACTGATGACGGAGTTATTGTTGCACGACCAACAGGTTTCTTCTTTGGTGCGACGAGTTTTGAATATACCATTGCTGATACTGATGGTCTTGAGTCAACTGCTACAGTGAATGTCGATGTAACGCCTGTTAATGATGTTCCTGAACCTCAAGATGATAATCTGACCATCCAGGAAGATGAACCTTTGCTTCTAACGGCAGCTGAGTTGCTTGCCAATGATATTGAACGTGACGGCGATATTCTTACGGTTTCATCCGTTCGCAGAGGCTTTGGTGGATCGGTAGAACTGTTTGATAATCAAACTGTATTGTTTACACCTAATGCTAATTTCTTTGGCCAGGCGCATTATTTCTATACGGTTGATGATGGGCAAGGTGGTCTTGTAGAGGCTCGGGTAAATGTTCAGGTTAATCCTGTTAATGATGCACCTACGGCCAGAGATGAATCTTATGAGCATGGAAATGTTTTATTCCTTGATGGTGTTGAAGATATTCCATTATCAATCAATGTCACTGATTTGCTAAACAACGATTTTGATATTGACGGTGTCCAACTTGATATTGTTTCAGTTACAGAAGCTCAAAATGGTAGTGTTGAATTGCTTGCGGATGGCAGAATATTGTTTACGCCAGATGCAGATTATTTTGGTGAGGCAACATTCCGTTATGTGGTGCAAGATGAAGGTGGGTTAGTTGATGATGCGCTTGTCACACTATTCTTTGAGCCTGTTGGCGATGCACCACCTGTAGCTGTAAATGATAGTATTGATATATTTGAAGACCGTGAAACGATTATTCCTGCTTCTTTCATTTTAGCCAATGATACGGATATTGATCTTGATGAATTAGAAATTATTGGTGCAACTACTGGACTGTTTCCTGGATCTGTTCGTATCAATGAGGATGGTGATTTAGTATTTACACCTTTGTTAAATTCTAATTCTCCTACCCGTATCAGTTACACAGTAACGGATAATGCTGATGGTGAAGATCAGGCCATAATCTTTATAAATATTATTCCGGTCAATGATTCTCCAACCGCTGTTGCTGATACAGGCCAGACAAGTCTTGATGCACCTTTGGTTTTACGTATCTCTGACTTGCTTGCAAATGATGAGGATGTCGATTTTGTATTTGGTGATCCTATATTGGACTTCATTGGAGTAGCTTCGACAACAGATGGTGTCGCAACAATATACAATGATGAGTTTATCGTTGTTGAATATGATCGTGGCTTTACGGGTCAAACTGCACTTGAATATACGATTGCTGATCCTGAAGGTGTTGCTGATGATGGCAGTGTGCTTGCATTTGTTTCTGATACACATCTGGAAACTAT
>CALDZF010000021.1 GCA_937944165.1 uncultured Rhizobiaceae group bacterium
TTTTAACAAAGACAATCTTGATGCATGGTTGCGGGAGAATACTGCGCGGAGATAATTTATGGCAATCGAAGTACGACCGATCACCCCTACTGTTGGTGCGGATGTTTATGGCGCTGATCTTAACAATGAAAATGATATTCAGGATATCAAGCAAGCTTTTGTTGATCATTCGGTTATCGCAATCCGCGACTTAAACCTTTCGCCTGAAGAACATCTCAAATTTGCCCGCAAATGGGGAGATATTAATGTTAATCGCTTTTTCAAGCCGGTTGATAACTATCCTGAAATTGCCACGGTTCTGAAAGAGGCTGATCAGGTTACTGCCATTGGCGAAACATGGCATACTGATCATTCCTATGATTTAGCACCTGCCATGTGCTCCATGCTTTATGCTGTTGAAACCCCCGCTGTGGGTGGGGATACCGCCTTTGCCTCGCAACATGCAGCCTATATGGCCTTGTCTGATGGCATGAAAAAAATGCTTGGTAATTTAAAAGCCTGGCATTCATCGCGTCATGCCTTTGGCGTTAACCTTGCAGACGAAGAAGCCCATGCAGATGGCAGACTTGGTAATGAAGAAAAAGCAAAGCAGGACGCACTTCATCCAGTTGTGATTACCCATCCGCTTTCTGGCAAAAAATGTCTTTATGTCAATGGCGATTTTACAACGCATTTCGATGGCTGGACAAAAGAAGAGTCACAACCTCTACTCAACCAACTTTACGCCCATTGCTCACGGGCTGATTTTACCTGCCGTATCAGATGGGAACCTGGCACATTAGCCATTTGGGATAATCGTGCACTTCAGCATATGGCTATTAATGACTATTCGGGTCATAGACGCTTGATGCACCGCATAACGATTGAAGGCGTCCCCCTTTCTTAAAGTGCTAATTTGGCCTAAATAAGTAACATGTTTTTACCATTTTTTCTTAAACTCAAAGAAGCCAAAATCCCTGTAACCTTACGGGAGTTTCTCACTTTGCTTGAAGCCATGGAAAAGAATCTTGTCACCTATGACATTGAAGGTTTTTATTATCTGGCACGTAGTGCGCTTGTGAAAGATGAACGCAATTTGGATCGCTTTGACATAGTCTTTTCCGAAAGTTTCAAAGGGGTTGAGCGTATTGCAGGAACAGAGGGCATAGACCAGGTTGAGCTGCCAGAAGAGTGGCTTCGCAAAATGACGGAGAAGCATCTTTCCAAAGAAGAGATGAAGGAAATAGAAGCTATTGGCGGTTGGGAAAAGCTCATGGAGACGCTGAAACAACGCCTTGAAGAACAGCATAAGCGCCATCAAGGGGGGGCCAAGATGATAGGCACCGCTGGTACTTCACCCTTTGGGGCTTATGGCTATAACCCAGAAGGGGTTCGAATTGGCCAACACGAAAGCCGTCATCGCCGTGCGGTGAAAGTATGGGATAAGCGCGAGTTTAAAAATCTCGATGACAGCGTTGAACTGGGAACACGCAACATTAAGGTAGCCTTAAAACGTTTACGCCGATGGGTACGTGATGGTGCAGTTGAAGAGTTGGATTTAAACAATACCATCAAGGCCACAGCAGAAAACGGTTATCTCGATGTAAAAACCAGACCAGAGCGACGCAATGCCGTAAAGGTTTTATTGTTTTTGGACATTGGCGGCTCAATGGATGATCACGTCAAACTGGTTGAAGAGCTTTTTTCTGCAGCCAGAATAGAGCTTAAAAACCTTGAATATTTCTACTTCCACAATTGCCTTTATGAGGGTGTGTGGAAAGACAATAAACGCCGCCACAATGAACGCATGTCAACTTGGGATGTCTTGCATACCTATGGTTCTGATTACAAGATTATCTTCGTAGGCGATGCTGCTATGAGCCCTTATGAGGTGGTTTATCCAGGTGGCTCGGTCGAGCATTGGAATGAAGAATCTGGTGAAGTCTGGTTGCGTCGCGCTCTTGATAAATGGAACAACGCTATATGGCTAAACCCGGTTGAAGAACGCGTTTGGAAATATACTCAATCAACCCAGATGATTAATCAATTGTTTGCAGGCCGGATGTTTCCTATGACCCTATCGGGGCTGGATCAAGGTTTGAAAGAACTCTCGCATTAGATAATAATAAAAAACCCGACACATAAGGTCGGGTTTTAAAAGTGATATGAGATAGATTTTTACTTCTTCATCAAACTTGCGATTGCAGGAACTGAAAGCGAAGCGAGCACTGCTTTTACAATATCTGCCAAGATGAATGGCTGAACACCATATTTCCAAGCCCCTTCAAACCCCAAAAGATTGCCGCTTGAACCAATGAATACAAACCCAAGCCAGTAAGCGCCTAAAGCGTAGATTACCAAAGTACCAAGCAGAGTTGCCCCAATCAGCGCAAGAATGTTCTTTGAACTTACTTGATCTGCAACATAGCCAACAATTGCCACTGCAATTACAAAGCCTGCCAGATAACCAGCTGTAGGGCCTGCAAAATAGGCAGGTCCTGCCGCAAGGCCAGCAAAAACTGGAGCTCCCATCAATCCTGCTGCCAGATAGGCAAGAATAGTTGTTAAACCAAGTCGAAGGCCATAAGCTGCCGCAAGACCCATAATTGCAAGCGTTTGCAAAGTGACTGGCACTGGCCAAAACGGCACTTGAATTTTTGCAGAGATTGCAATCAATGAAACACCGAAGGCAACCATTACTGCCATGGTAAGCCACTTCAAAGATGAGTTGGCAATTGAACGGGGGGCTAAAGCATTTGCTGACATTTTATATAAATCCCTGTAGATAAAAATTGGTTATAAAAGGTATATTAGTTAATACCATCGTGTTCAAGCACTCAAAATTGCATTAAGGGATTTCATGACTTCACCTTCTTTCCGAACAAAATTTGATCCTGAGCATGGCAATGCTGTTAATATAGCCGATGGCATCCAGCGCATCACCGCCCCTAACGAAAGTGCTTTTACTTATAAAGGCACGAATACCTATATTTTAGGTAACGACCAAGTTGCAGTCATTGACCCTGGCCCTGCGATTAAAAACCATTTTGAATTACTTCTTGAAACGCTGAAAGGACGAACAGTCAGCCATATTGTAGTTACACATACACATATGGATCATTCTCCACTCGCATCTTCCTTAAAGGAAAAAACAGGGGCTCCCATATTTGCAGAGGGGCCACATCGTAATTCACGCGAATTGCACTTGGGCGAGATTAATTCCCTTGATGCGGCAGCTGATCGCGATTTTAAAGCAGATGTCATTTTAAAACATGGCGATATAATCGAAGGAAAAGATTGGGCATTGGAAACCATTCTAACACCTGGCCATACTCAGAACCATGCTTGTTTTGCAATAAAAGATACCAACATACTGTTTTCTGGTGACCATGTCATGAGTTGGGCAACTTCCATTGTTGCACCACCAGATGGTTCAATGGCGGATTACATGAATTCACTCTCCATTATGATGGAACGCAAAGAAACGATTTATTTTCCAGGTCATGGGGGAAGACTTGAAAAAGCGCCAGAGTTTGTGCGTGCACTTCGCGCTCATCGAAAAATGCGTGAGACTGCCGTTTTATCACGCATCCGAGCAGGAGATAAAACCATTCCAGACATTGTAAAAGTTATTTACAAGGAAACAGACCCTCGCCTTCATGGGGCAGCAGGGTTATCGGTTTTTGCTCATATTGAGGATTTAGTTCAGCAAGGCAGGGTTCTATGTGATGGCGCCCCATCACTCAATAGTATTTACACGTCAGTCCCTGTTTAACCTTCGCCTGCAATACCCAGTAAAGCTGCATCTAATTGTTGCAAAAAGCCTTCTATCAATTTTGCATTATACCCAAAATCATGTCTGCCCCAACGCGCTGAGGAACGAACGTCAACAAGTGTATTTCTATCTTCGCTTACAATGCGAATTACAACATCATTTTCAAAACCAAACACTATAGTACGTTCAATTACTTCGATAAAAATATCGTCTGGTGCTGCAATATTATCTTCAAGGTCACTATCATCTTCTGGTTTTGGCTGTTCGTTATCTGCAAGTTGGCTGACATTTTCAGTATCCGAACCGGTTTTAATTTCAGGAACACCCTCTGAGCCTGTTAACAACCATTCGTTTTCATCAATAATATTGCGTACTGCTTGCAAAACACGTTCTGGCCCAGCGGGGTATCGCCTTGATTGCAGTTTTGGATAAGCAAGGATCATTTTCTTTGCGTAGTCATCATCATATTCAATAACCGGGTTCATGCCCTTACTTGCACTGCGGTCACGAACTTCAACAGCACTGATATACTCAGGCGGATTTAGCATATCGGTTGAAACATCGTTTGCCAAAGGAAATTGAAGAGCCAAGAAAGATTGATATCCAAATGGCATTAATATAAGCAATGCAATTGTCATTCCACGCACCACTTGTGACCCACCACGGTACCCTTTAGACCAAAGTTCATTAATTGCTTTAAGTGCAAAAACAATGGAAAGCAACGCAACTAAAAAACCAACAGCAATCAAAATCAACATCTGTACTGTGTCAATTTTAGCAAATCTGTATAGTAATATGACAAGTATGAAGAATGGGATTAGAAATATTGCTAACCTTTGACACCAAATAGCCGCTTTGGAGCGGCGTTCTTCATAATATCCAGACATAACTTTTAGCTCTTAATGTTATCAGTTAATCCTATGTCGCGTCTTTATGCATATGGAGCAAGCATTTTGTGTGACCCAAGACCGATTAATTCAATCTAAGTTGCTTTTAAAGCGTTTGGTAGCTCTGCAATTGAGGCTAAAACCATATCAGCATGGGGTAGTAATTCTGCACGTGTTGCAGGGCCTGTTTCAACAGCACAGGTTTTAACGCCTGCCGCCTTGCCTGCCTGCATATCATGGATGCTATCACCTACCATTAAAACTTGGTGTGGCTTAAGACCTAAACTCTCTACAAAAGCATCAATCATACCAGATTGAGGTTTTGCGCCATAGCCTGAGTCAGCGCCTGAAATACTTTCAAAAAGATGATCAATATCCAAAGCTTCCATTTGGTTTATGGCGTTTTCTTCCGAGTCATTCGTTCCAACACCTAAAACAAAGCCAGCCTCATCCAAAGCTTCCAAAGCAGGCTTTACACCTGATAAAAGTTCTACTGTATTGAGACAAATCTCTCCAAACATTTCGTCAAGCCCAGTACCATATTCTTCTACATCATCAATAGGTAAAACACTTGATAGGGTTTCAGCAATATCAATACCTGTACCTGCTATGATAACTGATTTATTGCCAATCGTATTAGTTGATAAATTATAGTCTACCGCTTCAGCGGCAAGCTCCAAAAGTTGCGGATCACCTTGACAAATTTCGTCAAGAACCAGTTTTGTAGCCTTGTTAAACGTAGCACTAAAATCTGCAATAGTGCCATCTTTGTCAAAAATGATTGCCTTGATATCCATATCAACCCCGAAAGTTTCTCCAAAAATATCTTTGACAGTTTTCTGCACCTTTGACAAACATCTAATCTAATGGAGACGAACATTAATGGGCGAGTATTTTGTAAACCTAGCGGGTACAGAGCATGGCGAAAGACTTGCATTTATTCTGGCACTTGTTTCTGCCCTCGCCCATTCAATATTTGCAGCCATTAACAAAGGAGGAATAGATCCCTACTTAAACCGAGGTGCAATTAATGTTGCTTATTCAATTATGGCAGCACCTTTTGCTTTATATGTTTTTCCTTTACCAAGTCCGCTTGTATTTCAAATTTTAATTCTCTCTTATATCTTGCATCTAGGCTATGAATGGCTTCAGGCAGCGGCATTTTCCAAAGGTGCGTTTACGCTTGTATATCCTATTGCAAGGGGCATTGGGCCACTTTTTACTGCACTCATTGCCATATCCCTTTTTGCCGAGGCATTGGAAGTAAGCCAGTGGTTTGGTCTTGTATTGTTATCAAGTGCCGTCATTTCATTGGCATATGTAAACTTGCAAGAAAAAGGGTTGAGCAAAGAACTTAAGGCAAGTCTTATGCCTTCAATTTTATTGGCAGTTGGCGCAGGTATCGCGGTCGCGCTTTATACAACTGTTGATGCTTATGGCATCCGCAAGACTTTTAACCCATTTACCTTTCTTGCGTGGTTCTTCTTTTTAGGTGGCTTTGGCTTTCCATTTATTGCTTATATGCGGTATCAAAAAATGGCGATTAAACCTTCCCTTCCACCATTAATCAAACGCGGGATAATTGGTGCTTTTATAGCGCTGTTTTCCTTCGCAACACTGATGCTGGCAACCCGAATTGGCAAAGTCAGTGAAGCCGCCGCATTGCGCGAGACATCGATTATCTTTGCAGGAATTATTGGTGTGATTTTCTTTAAAGAAAAGCTCAGCTCGACAAAAGTGACAGTCATTAGCCTTATTGCTCTTGGAGCAATATTAATTGAATTTCATTAGAGAATTTAAGCAGTTTCGCGAAGTTTTTCTGCTTCTTCCAGGTTCACAGAAACGAGCTGACTAACCCCGCGCTCTGCCATTGTTACACCAAACATACGATCCATGCGCGCCATGGTGATCGGGTTATGCGTAATCAGTACAAACTTTGTATCAGTCGTGGCAGACATTTCGTCCATCAAATTACAAAAGCGCTCAACATTATGATCATCAAGTGGTGCATCAACCTCGTCAAGCACACAAATTGGTGCAGGATTGGTCAAAAAAACCGCAAAGATTAGTGCCATAGCTGTTAGCGCTTGTTCACCACCAGAAAGAAGCGTCATGGTTTGAGGTTTTTTGCCTGGCGGACGCGCCAAAATCTCAAGACCTGCTTCTAGTGGATCATCAGATTCAACCAGTTGAAGCTCCGCAGTACCACCACCAAACAGATGCGTGAAGAGGCGCTTGAATTCTGTATTTACAACTTCAAAAGCTTCTAGCAGGCGCTCACGGCCTTCTTTATTCAGGCTTTGAATACCCGTGCGTAATTTAGCAATTGCTTCAATTAAATCATCACGCTCAGTTATAATTGTAGTACGTTTTTCTTCGATTTCAGTTTGCTCGGTATCAGCACGCAAGTTTACAGCACCCAAACGCTCACGTTCTGCTTTTTGGCGTTCCAGCTTGCTTTCTATCTTGTCAATTTCAGGTAGCTTATCATCCGGTTTAACTTCCGCCATAGCCATTGTGTCAGCTGGGTGACATTCAAGCTCTTCGCGTATGCGTGCTTCAACTTCTATCCGGCGTTCTTTTGCAGCATTTAAACGCTCTTCTGAACGACCTACTTTTTCACGCGCGTCTGCCAGATCGTCAATAGACTGGCGTGCAGCACGAGAGGCTTCTGCAAGTGTTGTTTCAGCTTTTGCCAAAATATCTGCAGCTTCACTTCTATTGATCTCAGCTTGTTCAAGCTGGTTCATTAAATCACGTCTTTTTGCAGCAAATTCATCTGGAGCATCTGCAAGTTTGGTTATTTCTGCAACCGTTTCATTACGGCGTTTGGCCAGCGTTTCAATTTGCTTTCCTGCATTAAGCAAGCGGTTTTGCCAATTTTGGCGCTCTGTTTGAATAACTTCAAGACGTCGCCCCCTGGCTTCTGCATCTCTCGATAGGCCTTGAGAAGCAGCTCTGGCTTCTGCAAGCCGTGCCCTATCCTCTGCAACTTTCATACGAAGCGCTTCAAGTTCTGCATCTGACGCACTCATATCGACCATTGCCATTAGTGTACTGTCTGTTTCTACAACACGCTTTTCAGTCTCGCTTAAATCATCTGCAAGTCGGCTTTTGGCTTCTTCCAGTGCAGAACGTTTTGCAGCTAATTGACTCACAGAACGCTCAGCCAAAGTTAGCGCTTCACGAGCATCCGCCAAGGTACGTTGATGCAATCGAATTGCATCGCGTGCTTGTAATTCAGCTTCAATCAAATCAGCAGTTTTTTGTTTACCCTTGTCATAAGCATCTTGTGCAGCATTGACCTTTTCTCGAGCTTCAAGCGAAAGTTTATCAAGCTCAATCAATCGGTTTTTTTGTGCAAGTCGCAAAGCCGCAGCAGTTGGTGCTTCAGCACTTGCCACAAACCCATCCCAGCGCCATAAATCGCCTTCGATTGAAACTATCCGCTGACCTGGTTTAAGTTGCTTGGCAATCTCATCCCCTCGGATTTTGTCTACAACACCAATTTGAGCCAAGCGCCGCGATAATTCCATTGGCGCTTTTACAAGCGTACTTAAATTCTTAACGCCATCTGGAAGGCTTGCATCTTGCGATCCATCGCCAGCTATGCCCCAGTGGACGGGTGCTGTTTCTTCTATAGAAATATCAAGATCTTCGCCCAAAGCTGCACCCAGTGCAGCTTCATAGCCTGGCTCAACATCCATGCGTTCAACCACTGCGGGAAAAAGATCTTCTCCACCACGGTTTAAAATTTGTCTCAAAGTACGCGCTTCCGTTTCAAGTTCACGTAAATTACCTTCCGCTTGCTCTAGCGGGGTACGTGCTTCTTGTTCTTGAACACGTGCATGCTGTGTTGCTTCTTCTGCAGAAGTTAATGCCAGTTCAATTGTCTGCGTCAAAGCTTCCAGTTTTGAGACTTCTTCTTGCCTTGCCGCAGGGCCTTCAAGACCCGATATTTCTGCAATAATTGCTGCTAAATCTGTTTCAACTGTTTTTGCCTGTTCTTCAATACGTGTTTTGCGTGTTTGCGCCTCTTCCAGTGTACGCTTTAATTGACTACGACGAGCATTTTCATCGGCAAGTTTAACGGTTAGATCAGAAAATGCTGCCTCACTTTTTCCAAGTGCATCGGTTGCAGATGAAAGCTCTTCTTTAGATTTGATTTCTGTTTCACCGACACGACGGCTTGCTTCTTCAAGTTCAGCCTGCTCACCATCGAGATTTTTAATGGTAAGCTCGTTATCAGTTACAATATGTTCTTCGCGTTTAAGATCGCTCTCCAATTGCGTAAGGCGGCTTTCAAGTTCGCTTTTGCGGCCTTCAAGTCTTGCCACTTCTTCTTCAACTTGACCTTTGGCAATCTGCAAACGTTGGAGTATCGCTGCATTTTTGGCTTCTTCATCGCGAAGGCCTGGAAGTTTTTGCGCTGCGATTGCTTCTACCTTGGCAAAATTAGCCTGAATTTCTGCTCGCTCACCCATCGCTAAATTAAAGGCCGACAGAGCGCTTTCAGCTTCAGCTTCGCTGGCTTTTGCAGATACCCATCTAAGATGGAATAAAAGTGCTTCAGTTTTACGAATATCACCAGAAAGATTACGATAACGGTTCGCTTGTCTTGCTTGTCGTTTCAAACTTTCAAGCTGGCTTTCTAATTGACCAACAACATCATCCAAACGTTCAAGATTGCTTTCTGATGCGCGCAAGCGCAATTCTGCTTCATGGCGGCGTGAATGCAACCCTGAAATGCCTGCTGCCTCTTCCAAAAGAGCACGTCTTGCAACTGGTTTTGCAGAGATTAGTTCACCAATTCGCCCTTGCCCAACCATTGAAGGTGAACGAGCACCAGTAGAGGCATCTGCAAACAGAAGTTGCACGTCTTTTGCACGAACATCTTTGCCATTTATGCGGTAAACGGAACCTGATTCGCGCTCTATCCTGCGTGAAACTTGTAATTCATCGGCGTCATTAAAGGCAGCTGGAGCGGTTCTATCCACATTATCAAGAAAGAGCGATACTTCTGCTGTATTACGCGCTGGGCGATTGCCAGAACCAGAAAAAATCACATCATCCATTGCGGAAGCACGCATGTTTTTATAGGAGTTCTCACCCATAATCCAGCGAAGCGCCTCAACCAGGTTGGATTTGCCACAACCATTGGGACCCACAACACCAGTTAGACCATTTTCAATAAGAAATTCAGTAGGTTCAACGAATGATTTAAAACCAAGAAGGCGAAGCTTATTAAATTTCAACGGCTCGTCTCCGCATTAAAAAACGGGCTAAAGTCAAAGCTTTGCCCGTTAGAGTTTTTACAATTTCAGTAAAAAAAAGACGTAAAAGATTAGACAAGTGAATCGATAATATCGCCCATCTCTTTTGCAGGCATATTGCCTGGGTATTTTGTACCGTTGATGAAGAAGGTTGGTGTTGAATTAACCCCATAATCCTCTGCCGCTTTCTTTTGAATTGAAAGTACATTGTCGAGAAGTTCCTGATTTTTCAAGCATGCGTTGAAGGACTCCTGTGTAAAACCAGCAAGTTTTGCGATTTTAAAAAGTTCTTGCACCACGTTTCCTCTCGCCCACGTAGCCTGCTTTTCATATAAGATATCTATCATATTGAAATATTTATCACCCGAACACTCAGCCAACATGGTTGCAGCAGCAGCTGACGGGTCAAACGGAAAACCCCTGAAGAAAAGCTTGGCTTTCCCAGTATCTAAATATTTCTCTTTAATGATTGGATAAACATCTTTATGAAAAGCACGGCAATGAGGACATGTCATTGAAGCGTATTCAATAATTGTTACAGGTGCATTTACATCACCAACGATACGTTCCCCTAAAGGACCTGCATCCATCAAAGTTGAAAGATCTTCTGCAAATGCCTTGGAACTGCCTATTACAGGCATACCGCTTAATGCGCCAGCGGCAGTTATTCCTGTTGCAGCAAAAACTGGAAGCGCTTCACGACGTGTAATTTTCATTTTCAACTCCAAATATTATTTTGAATTAATTATTAATATATTTTACCTGAATGTAACATGATTATCGCGTTAATATAATGCCGCAGAGTAAGCGCTTCAATAAAAAATACGTTATCACTTTGTTTGCCTGGAAATTACGCCTCTACCTAACCTAGCAAGCGTATTTTTCAAATTTGGGTCGTCAACCTCATCCAAGAGCGTTGCCAATCGCGTTTCATCATCTCTAGATATTGTGCTGTTTGATTTTTCATGGACTGTAGATGCTTTAACTACATTTTTTTGAACAATAGTAAGACGGTTAATTGCCTCAAACCCAAAAAATACATTAACGCGTTCAAGAATTGCTGCTTGCTCATGTTGAAAAAAAAGTGCCGCAGAACTTTCACAAGCGACAATTAAAACTGCAGGCATATAGGGATCATCTTCGTGGGCACGACGCGGCCAGTTAATTTTTTCTGGTCTTGTAGTTTCACGAAATTCTTGACCAACCAACTCAGGCCAGGCTTTTATCAAATCCAGTGTCATGCCTGTACGACGCGCTAAAACAGGCTCCAAAACCTTGCCAACAATTTCAGAAACAGAACGTGGGCCAAAATTCTTTCCACGCTTTTTTATGCTCTTTGATGTTGGTTTTTCTGACATGACTTGATTTTTATACTTAATCGCGTTCCTTGGAGCAATGAATAGCACTGATAGCATAAAACAAAAAGGCGACAGATCTTTCGCCCACCGTCTTCTTGTATGGTATGGCAAAACAGCAAGAAAGATGCCTTGGCGTATTCCACCTCATGATCATCACCAAGGCATTCGCGCTGATCCTTATCATGTGTGGTTATCTGAAGTGATGTTACAACAAACACAAGTTATCACAGTTAAGGATTATTTCCTTAAATTCATATCCAAATGGCCCACTGTATTCGATCTTGCTGCAAGTAATGAAGAAGACGTTTTAAAAGCTTGGGCAGGACTTGGATATTATTCTCGTGCCCGAAATTTAAAAAAATGCGCTGATGTTATTGTCTCGCAATATAACGGCAAGTTTCCGCAATCGTTTGAAGAACTCAAAGCACTCCCTGGAATTGGTGATTATACTGCCTCTGCTATTGCTTCTATTGCCTTTGACCAACCTGTCAGCGTTATAGATGGAAATGTTGAACGTGTTATTTCTAGGCATTATCGCATCAAGACATATTTTCCTGATGCCAAGCCTGAGGTCAAAGAAATACTCAAGCAGATTTCAGATAAAGGAAAACCGGGCGAGTTTGCCCAAGCCACAATGGATTTGGGAGCAACTATCTGCACGCCTAAACATCCTGCTTGTAGCCTTTGCCCAGTTAATGAAGATTGTTTTGGCTTTAAAAACGCAGATGCGGAATTGTTCCCTCATAAAAAACCGAAAGCAATAAAACCAACCCGAAAAGGCGCTGCATTCTTGATAACCAATACTAAAGGTCAGGCATTTTTATCAAAGCGTCCAGATAAAGGCTTGCTTGCGAGTATGACACAAATTCCGACAACCAACTGGAATTCAAGGCAGGACGGAAGCACAGATACCAGTGAAGCGCCTATTTTAGCTAATTGGGAAAGGGCCGGCATAGCAAAACATACTTTTACTCATTTTCACCTTGAACTAGCGGTATGGCGAATAGCAAATATAAATTCAGTTCACTCAAAAGGCTGGTGGTGTGATATTAAAAATTTAGATGAAGAAGCTCTTCCAACTGTTATGAAAAAAGCAATATATATTGGATTGAGCTCTTAATTTATTGAAGTGAATCAATATCTTCCTGCGTCACAACATATGAGGATATAAATCTCACTGTGTCTCCAGGCGCAAGCATATCCCAAACACCATCTACTGCCGCATCGACCGAGTCAGTGATGGGAGCAACGTCAGTTTGCAAGGCTTCCGAGCTTGGCACAGGTGCTGGCCCATTACCATTATGTGAATCATTTAGATTAATATTAGATAAGGTAACATCGCCAATGTTTGTCACATCATAAGTATAAGTTACAGTCTGTCCCACTGTAAGATTGGAGTCTACATCAGCTACCTTTGTAACAATTAAATCAGGATTTGCAGTCGGAACAGGAGCTGGGCTTGGAAAATTGGGACACGTAAACCCTAAAGAGGTTAAGCGGCCATTAGCTTCGCCACCTGTCGGCGCTCCTGCTTGCAAAGCCCCTATTCGAAATTCAAAACCACTCACGTTATTATAAAGCACTGCAACAATGTTTTCTAATGCTGTTGGATCAATACTGGGTGCAAATTGAGTAGTTCTTGATTCAAAACGAATACGATCACCTGCTGAAGGCCCTGAAGCATTCACATCAAGCTCTGTTGGGTTATTAAGTACGAATGTATTAAGTGTTGTTTCGTACTCTATATACTCACGTAGGTTTCCCGTGTTCCCATTTGCAGGATCACCATTACCATCCACATCAATCGAGTTAACCGCGACATCTAAAAAGATAGGCGTGGTAGTGGCTGCTTGAACAAATTCAATTCTAAAATCAATGCCACTATCCACATTCACTGCGGCATTTAAGTCTGGCTGAAAATTACCAGGATTAATTATGTTATTATCTATTGCATCAAGCGACGCACCATTTGCGAAGTTAATTATCTCTATTATCCCATCGGTTGTTCCGTCACCGACTATATCGCTAAACCTATACCTTGCACCAACTTGTAGATTTATACCAGCGATTAAAATGGGATTTACAAAGTTCAATTGTGTTGTTTGCTGGCCAAAACAGGCAGAAGTATTTTGAGCATGCGCACTGTTTAAAAAAGACATATGCGAACTGTTATTAAAAACAGCTATTATACTGCTAAAAACCAAAGCGCTTTTAAATAAGCTAAACTTGTTTTTTTTAACACCCTGCATGTTAAAAATCCGCACGAATCATCGCTAACAAGTTAATTTATACACCAAGGACATGCAGTCTCGTCAAATTTGACGGTATCTTACCCTCAGACTTCAACGGAAGTTTTAATTCATGCACCTGCTGTCATGACTTCAGAACGGTAAACTTTGCGAATTTCATCAATTTGAACGAGTTTTTTGCCTTGCATAGTATGCCAGAAGGTCCAACCGTTACAAGCATCCAAGCCTTGCAGTTTAGCCCCCATCTTGTGAATTGAAGCGGTTTCACCATCATGTTCAAGCGAACCATCAATACGCACTTTTGCTTTCCAGCGTTTCTTTGTATCAGTTAAAATCGTGCCTGGTTTAAGAAAGCCTGATTCAAGTAAAGTGCCAAAAGCAACACGTGGTTCAGCCCGCTTTCCAGTTGTAACGACAAGCTGAGGCGATTTCACAACTTCAACAGCATCAATACGTTCAATAGCTGCGTTAATATATTTGTCTTCGCGATCAATGCCGACAAAATTTCTACCCAAACGCTTTGCAACAGCACCAGTTGTGCCTGAGCCAAAAAACGGATCAAGAATGACATCACCTGGCTTTGAAGAAGACATAATCACTCGGTGTAAAAGCGCTTCCGGCTTTTGCGTTGGATGTATCTTGTCGCCATTTTCATCTTTAAGGCGTTCACCCCCATTACAAATCGGGAAAAGCCAATCAGAACGCATTTGGATCTCGTCATTAGCCATCTTCATGGCGTCATAATTAAAAGTGTATTTCTTGGCTTCTTGTGAAGGAGAAGCCCAAATCATGGTTTCATGCGCATTGGTAAAACGGCGACCGCGAAAGTTTGGCATAGGATTTGATTTACGCCAAATGACATCGTTTAAAATCCAGAATCCCATGTCTTGCAGCGTTGTGCCAACACGAAAAATATTATGATAAGAACCAATTACCCAAATTGTACCTTCAGGTTTTAATACACGGCGCGCAGCCAGTAACCAGGCACGGGTAAACGCATCGTAAGCTTCAAAAGTTGCAAATTGATCCCAATGGTCATCAACAGCATCAACCTTGGATTGATCAGGTCGGTGCAAATCCCCATCCAGTTGCAGATTGTATGGTGGATCTGCAAAAATTACATCAATGGAATTTTCTGGTAATTTTTCAAGTGCAGCAACACAGTCGCCCTTGATAATTGAATTCATCCATGACGGATTCTTGGAATTTACAGATTTCAAATCTGCAAGCTTAACAACGCTCATGATTTTGACCCTACGCAAAACAAAATGGGACTTCTAATGGCCTTATAGTTACCGAATAGGGTAAATAATGTTCTAACGATTCGAATAAAGATTTAACGGAAGTGTTTATGACCGAAATTCAGCTTGTAATTTTTGACTGCGATGGCGTTTTAATGGATTCGGAAATTGTTGCAGCCGCTGCAGAGCTTGAAATTTATTCTGAGTTTGGTGTTGAAATGACGCCCAGTGAATTTTCAAAACGCTTTGCAGGCAAAGATAGCGCTCTTATCAAACTTGACATGGAAGAATATCTGGGCCGTAAACTCCCAGAAAATACAATGAAGAAAATTCATGCAAATGTAGATGAAAAATGCGGACTTGAAGCCAAAATGATAAAAGATGCAGATTTCGTACTTGATCAGTTAGACCAAGCCAGATGCATTTGCTCCAATGGGCCGCAAAAGAAAATGAAACATATGCTCGACCGTATCGGACTTTATGATAAATTTCGTCCCTATATCTTTTCTGCGAAAGATTTTGAGCCGCCAAAGCACAAGCCAGAACCTGATATTATATTAAAAGCTTTAAAAGAGTTTGAAATGCAGCCTGCACAGGCAATCGTTGTAGAAGACTCTAAATATGGTATTGAAGCGGCGAGACGAGCAGGAACAAGAGTGATCGGATTTACCGGCGCATCGCACACATACCCAACACATGCTGACGAGTTAATTGATGCAGGTGCAGAAACTGTAATATCAAGGCTTTCAGAATTACCCGCAATCATTGAAGCATTTTCTGTCTGGGGCGGGATGGAGTAAATTTAACTTGGTGGGCCTTCATCAAAACCTACGAACACAACAAGATTTGGTTTATCGGGCACTGGCAGGTTTATTTGGCTATCGATATAACTAAACAGCGCGTTAGAGCCACCTTCTGGAATGGTTACGGGCACTTCATGTAATTGCGAATATAAAACATCTTTTGATGTTGTTGCTACTGCAACGCGTATTGGCACATTGAACGTTCCTGTTCGCCCGGTTGGGCCATTAATAACGCGTCCTTTAATGCCTACGCGCATGTTTAAATTGGTTGGCGAATAATTACATTCACGCGCAACTTCGGTAATAGTAGATTGGATGGCTATTGAGTTTAATGCATTCGGGTCATCTTTTGTGACACCGTTTTCAAAAGTACGGTGTGTGTTGGTGCCGTCACGAATGATTGTTCTGGGGCAAAAAGCCCTTAAGTTATCTGTATTATCAACTGGCTTGGCTTCAGCAACTTCTACTTGTTGCTGAGTTTGTTGACCAACCCCAAGAGCATCTTCCGGATTGGTATTTGAAGCTGTGTTACAAGCTGCAAGCAATACTGTCGTGAAACCCAAGGCAAAGCTTCTTACAGTTGAATTTACATTATAATTTTTATTGTCGTACAAGGTCATCTTTACCAACTTATCAAATCATTGTCTAAAACGCACTTTTAGGCTTACTTCTTTATTGCCAGTAGCTCTTATAAAGGGCTAAAAGACGGCAATCAAATATTCCTGTGCAAAAAATGTAAGAAAAGCAAGGTTGAATAGTAGTGAAATATGTCAGCACACGCGGTGAAGCACCCAAATTAGGCTTTCAGGACGCACTTTTGGCAGGGCTTGCCCGCGATGGCGGCCTTTATGTGCCAGAAACCTGGACAACATTAAGCAAGCAAGAAATTAGCGCAATGGCTGGCCAGTCCTATGCTGGAACTGCAAAAAGAGTATTGGCTCCCTTTGTTGAAGGTGAAATTGCGACAAAGGATTTTAACAAAATGGTGGATGAAGCCTATGCAAGTTTTCACCATCCTAGCGTAGCACCCCTTGTGCAAATAGATAGCAATCACTGGGTAATGGAACTTTTTCATGGACCAACTTTAGCGTTCAAGGATGTGGCCATGCAATTGCTGGCACGGTTGATGGATTATGTGCTTTCAGAACGCGGGCAAAAAGCAACCATCGTAGGTGCTACATCTGGCGATACAGGTGGGGCTGCAATTGAAGCTTTTCGTGGACGTGAAAACACTGATATTTTCATTTTATTTCCAAAAGGCAAGGTTTCTCCAGTTCAACAAAGACAAATGACAACTGTGGCAGATGGGAATGTGCATTGTTTGGCAATTGAAGGTGATTTTGATGATTGTCAGGCTTTAGTAAAAGAAATGTTTAATCACCTTGAGTTTCGCGACAGGCTTCAACTTTCTGGTGTTAATTCGATTAACTGGGGGCGTATCATGGCTCAGGTTGTTTATTATTTTACAACTGCAACATCGTTGGGCGCGCCTGATCGTGAAATCTCATTTACCGTGCCAACAGGTAACTTTGGCGATATTTTTGCTGGATATGTTGCAAAACGCATGGGGCTTCCAATCAAGGATCTTGTTATTGCGACTAACCAAAACGATATTTTAACACGTACCCTTGAAAGCTCTCGCTATGAAACTGTAGGCACTTCGCCTTCTATTTCACCTTCAATGGATATTCAGGTTTCTTCGAACTTTGAACGTTTGCTATTTGATGCGTCAAACCGTAATGCGGAAGAAATTAGAAGCCAAATGGCAAGTTTAAAACAATCAGGTTCTTTTGATGTTTCTTCCGCCACAATGGAAAATATTTCCAAAGAATTTTCTGCAGGTGCATGTAGTGAAGCAGCAACGTCACAACAGATACAAAACAGTCTCGCTCAATGCTCATATCTGGTTGATCCCCATACAGCCGTTGGACTTCATGTTGCCCAGCAGTATCTTAACGACACCACACCCATGGTAACCTTGGCAACAGCGCATCCAGCTAAGTTTCCTGATGCGGTAAAAGCTGCTTGTAATGTTTACCCAGATTTACCAGCGCGCATGGGCGATATGATGAGTAGAGAAGAGCATATGTCTGTCATTGCAAACGACATAGCGCAGGTTGAGAGCTTTATTGAAACTCATTCGCGGGCGGCAAAATAGCATAATTGTGTTAGTGACTTTTTGCATATGGGGTAATAAGCTGATTTTATGAGTGTAAATATAACAAAACTTAAAAATGGACTGACAGTCGTCACCGATAGCATGCCTCATTTGGAAAGTGCTGCCCTTGGTGTATGGATAAAATCGGGTTCACGCAACGAAACTCAAGATCAGCACGGGATTGCTCACCTTTTGGAGCATATGGCCTTTAAAGGGACTAAAAACCGAACAGCACTTCAAATAGCAGAAGAAATTGAAAACGTTGGTGGTGAGTTAAACGCAGCTACCAGCATTGAGACGACTGCTTATTATGCAAGAGTTTTAAAACCTGAAGTCGGTCATGCAGCTGATATTTTATACGATATTTTGGCTAATTCAACGTTTGATGAAAATGAACTAACACGCGAGAAACATGTTATCCTGCAAGAGATTGGTGCGTCATTAGATTCACCCGACGATCTTGTTTTCGATAATTTCCAATCAGCCGCATTTACAGGAAGTCAACCCATAGGGCGCCCTATTTTAGGCACGCCTGATACTGTGGAAGGTTTTTCAACCAACCAAATTCGTGAATATCTCGATGCGCATTATCATGGACCAAACATGGTTTTATCTGCAGCAGGTGCAGTTGACCATGATGCATTGGTAAAACAGGCTGAAGGTACATATTCAAACTTTGCAAATACCATTACACAGGATGCAAGTCCTGCTACTTACACGGGCGGCGAGGCAATTCTTGAAGATGATTTTCAAGAAGCACAAGTTGTACTTGGATTTGAAGGCCGCGCTTACCACGTCAAAGACTTTTACGCATCGCAACTTTTAGCAACCATCCTTGGCGGCGGTATGTCATCACGTCTTTTTCAAGAAGTTCGTGAAAAACATGGGTTATGCTATTCCATTTCTTCATTCCATTGGGGTTTTTCTGATAGTGGCGTTTTTGGTATTCATGCAGCAACAGGCCCTGAAGATTTGCAAGAATTAATTTCACTAATTTTAAAAGAACTACAAAGATCTAGCGAAGACATAATTCAAGAAGAATTAGACAGAGCAAGAGCACAAATTCGCTCTGGATTGCTAATGTCAATGGAAAGCCCTGCGGCACGTGCAGGGCAAATTGCAAGACAAATTTTATTATTCGGCAGACCTATTCCAAATGATGAACTTATGGAAAGACTGGATGCATTATCCGTTGAGCGTGTTCGCGATTTAGCAGGGCGAATTTTCCACGAAAGCACTCCCACACTTGCAGCAATTGGGCCTGTTAAAGACATTCCAAGACTAAGTGATATCAAACAATCACTCGGTATTAAGCAATCATTAGCTGCAGAGTAAATTATGCAATTGCGTTTACTATCCAGATTTTTAAATCAGGAAATAAATGTAAGCGATAACAGCCTTTATTTGCGCGCACCCATACAATCAGATTGTGAGCAATGGTTACATGTAAGATCACAAAGCGAAAATTTTCTTAAGCCATGGGAACCTCTCTGGCCAGATGATGATTTAAGCAAAATTGGTTTTCGCCGCCGCTTAAAATCTTATTCCAAACAGCGTCATAGTGGTATTGGTCGAACCTTTTTTCTTTTTAAGCGCAATAGTGATGAACTAATCGGCGGTATAAGTTTAACGCGCATAACCTTTGGCATTACTCGTTCAGCAATGCTTGGATATTGGATGGGCGTTGATTATGCAAAACAAGGTAATATGCAAAAAGCAGTTCCTGCAGTTTTGGAGTTTGCGTTTGGTAATTTAAAACTTGAACGCGTTGAGGCTGCCTGTTTGCCTACAAATCCAACTTCAATACATTTGTTAAAAAAATCAGGATTTAGCGAAGAAGGCTACGCAAGAGAATATCTGGAAATAAATGGTAAGCGCGAAGATCATATTCTTTTTGCGATATTAGCTTCTGAACTCTCATAAAATTAAGATTATTAGGGGATAAACATTACCCTGCAAAATTATATCTTTGATATTTCTGTAAGTTTAGCAGCTTTTACGGTATATTTTAAAAATACTACCTAGAAAAACCAGTTTCTGTGTGGTCTAAGAAGCTGTGGATGATGCCGAAAAGGTATCACTATAAAGCTAATTTAATTTGGCTTTGATGCGGGAATATAACTTGAAGCGTTTTAGTAGGTAT
This sequence comes from uncultured Rhizobiaceae group bacterium, assembly GCA_937944165.1. GTDB lineage: Bacteria > Pseudomonadota > Alphaproteobacteria > Rhizobiales > Rhizobiaceae > JAALLB01. The sequence goes on from CALDZF010000021.1 coordinate 19,867, forward strand.
ATCAGCGATATAACCAGTTTATTACTGGCAATGGTTTTTTGCTGTTTTTTATCGGTACCCGCAACAGCACTGGAACCTGTCAGTGTATCAGTAGACGACATAGCGCTTGATCTTACTACTGCTATTGAAGCTTATAAACGCCAAGATGGTACTTTAAAAATTTCTACTGCGCCAGATGCAGAAGGTATTGTTCGCCGTATTGAGGTGCGCTCAAAACAGGAAGATGGTGTTTCGCATTGGGCTGTTTTCTCGCTTGCCAATAATAGTGACGAACAAATTGACCGCCTAATTGTTGCCCCACATTACAGAATGGTAAATTCAGGTGTTATCTGGCCAGATTTAGATACAGCTCGCATCGTAGCAATCACGCCAAGTGAAGGATTTGCTCTTGATCGACAAAGCGATGGGGATGCAGATGTATTCTTTTTAACGCTTGATCCAGGCGCTGTCATTACATTAATTGCAGAACAAAAAACGGACAAATTACAAAAATTATATCTTTGGGAGCCTGCCGCCTATAAAGAAACCGCCAATAGCTACACACTTTATTATGGCATAGTTCTTGGGATATCAGGATTGCTTGCTGTTTTTCTCACCATTCTTTTTGTGGTCAAAGGTTCAGCAATGTTCCCGGCAACTGCGGGAATAGCTTGGGGTGTCCTTGCTTATATTTGCGTTGATTTTGGATTTTGGAACAGAGTTATTGAGGCGCAAGTTTCCAATGAACCATTATGGCGCGCTGCAACAGAAGTCTTTCTTACAATTAGTCTTGTAATTTTTATCTATGCTTATCTCAGTTTAAATCGATGGAACAAGAAACTGGCAGCACTCGTTATTGCATGGATATTGGGATTGGTTATTTTGATGGGTGTTTCATTTTTTAAGCCAGAAGTTGCCTCAGGAATTGCAAGGATTTCCATCGTTGTAGCAGTGGCGCTTGGTATTTTGTTGTTAATATATCAAAGCTTCAACAAATTTGACCGCGCCGTGATGCTCATTCCAACATGGATTTTGCTAAGCGTTTGGCTTGTTGGAGCTGGTATGACTGTAACTGGCAGGATTGAAAATGATGTCATCCAGCCCGCACTTGGAGGTGGGTTGGTACTGGTTGTTTTGCTGTTATGTTTTACGGTAATGCAACATGCCTTTACAGGTGGTGCATTTGCTCAGGGTCTGGTTAGCGATTCGGAACGCTCCGCGCTAGCTTTAACGGGTGCTGGTGATATTTTGTGGGACTGGGATGTAAATAACGACAAGATTGAAACAGACGGCAAAATTGCGGAGCTTTTAAAGCAAGATAAAAAGCTCTTTAATGGCAGTTCTTTAGATTGGAAAAAGTTATTACATCCTAATGACCATGATCGCTTTTCATCAACACTTTTGGCCATAACAGAACATAAGCGCGGGCGCATATCACAGGCTTTTAGAATGCGCGATGCAGATGGATATTATCAATGGTTCCGACTAAGAGCCAGGCCAATGCTGGATACAAATGGCGAGGTTGTACGTTGTATTGGCGCGCTATCAGATATAACAGATCAAAAAAAATCTGAAGAACGTTTACTTCAAGATTCAGTTCGCGATCATTTGACCGGGCTTGAAAATCGCGAACTATTCACATGCCGATTAGAAACCCTGATAAAGCTTGCGGCGCAAAAAGAAGATATAAGACCAAGTATTTTTTATATTGATATTGATAATTTTAACACCATCAACACTGATCTTGGCTTTGCTGTTGGTGATACAATTTTGTTGGCACTTGCGCGCAGGTTAAGTCGTTTATTGAAAAACGGAGATAGTATGGCTCGTCTATCAGGCGACCAATTTGGAATTCTCCTTTTATCTGAAACAGAACCAAAGAAAATTGCCACTTTCGCTGATGCTATTCGCAGAACGATTATGGCGCCGATTGAATATTCAGAAAAAAATATCGTGCTGTCCTCTTCTATTGGTGTTGCAAGCTGGACGCCTGAACACAATGAACCAGAACAGCTCATACGCGATGCTGAACTTGCAAAAGATCATGCCAAACATGCAGGAGGCAATAGAACAGAACCTTTCCGTCCAGCATTCAGGCAATCAAAGGACAAAAGTATTATTCTGCTTGAAGATTTGAAAAAAGCTCGCGAACTATCACAACTCAAGTTATACTACCAACCCATCGTTAATCTAAACGATCGCACGATTGCCGGCTTTGAAGCACTTTTACGTTGGCACCATCCAAAACTTGGCATGTTAATGCCTGCAGACTTTGTACCCATTGCAGAACGTACCGGCTTAATTAATGAACTTGGCCTTTACGCCTTAAACACAGCCACCCAAGACTTTGCGACACTTAATCAAAGGGCAGGCAGTGATTGCTTTGTCAGTGTGAATGTTTCAAGCCGAGAGTTACTGCGCAATGACATCATTGCTGATATTGCTAATGCACTAGAAACAAGTGGGCTTAAACCTGATAAATTGCGTATGGAATTAACGGAAAGCATGGTGATGGAAAACCCTGAACACGCCACTCAGATTATGGCACGTATCAAAGCATTGGGCGTGGGAATTTCATTGGATGATTTTGGCACCGGCTACTCAAGTCTTTCATATCTACTGAAAGTCCCGTTTAACAGTATCAAAATAGACAAATCATTTGTACAAGCACGCCAACAACATGAAAGACTGATTATACTACGATCCATCATTGCGCTTGGACATGGGTTAAATCAGACAATTATTGCTGAAGGTACAGAATATGAATCCGATGCTACTGATCTTATGCAATTGGGGTGTGAATATGCTCAAGGGTATTTGTTTGGTGAACCGATGGATATTGATGCGACTAGCAAATTGATAACCCACGAGATGAAAACGGCTTAGGCCAAGAACCTATTAACTTTATCAAGCATGCCCAGAACTACTGGATAGTAAGCTCTCATCAACGCCCAGTAATTTCAGACTTCTTGAATATTTGGTGTCGTTTCGCTTATCAAAAATAATATCTTCATCCGCATCAACTGTTAACCAGCCATTGGAAATAATTTCATCTTCTAATTGCCCGGCTGACCAACCAGAATATCCTAATGTTATCATGTTGGCATTAGGGCCTTTGCCGTCTGCTATCGCGCGCAAAACTTCCAATGTAGCGGTTAGGCTAACCTTCTTATTAACCTCAACAGTCGCTTCACTTTGAAAATCTGAAGAATGTAAGACAAACCCACGCCCTGGCTCTACAGGCCCACCAGCATGTAATGTATTGGATAAAACACTATTGGTCAGGCTTAAGCTTTCTTCTTGGGAAATAATTTCTAATTGGCAAAAAAACTCTGAAGTTGTAGGCGCTTCAAGTGGTTGATTAATAATAAACCCCATCGCCCCTTCATCTGAATGGGCACAGATATAAATGACCGTTTTCTCAAACCTTGCGTCACCCATTCCAGGCATCGCAATAATGAATTTACCGCATAAAGATGGAAAACTCCCACTCATGTTTTTTGAATGCTCCAGGCTTTGCATTACGTTAATTATTTGTATATTAAAATCACAGCCAATCACTGAAATATGATAATATGCAAATTATTGTAATTCGCTTTTTAACAATTTCTATATTATGTTTTGGACATGATGGCAAAACAACTCTCTCTTCAAAACATGTTTAACAAAATCACCAAATACGGACTGTTATTTTTAGCAGTTTCTGGCTTGCAGGTTTCAAAAGCCCATGCTGCTTCAAGTGATTGGCAAGACCTGGGAGGCGGGAAAGCTCGCATAATTGCGAACCTTGACCCAATAACAAATAAAGTTTCAGGCGTTGTAGAAGTTGAGTTAAAAGAAGGCTGGTCTACTTACTGGCGTTATCCTGGTAGTTCTGGAATTCCGCCGCGCTTTGATTTTACAAAATCAAAGGCATTTTCATTTCAACAGGTTAAATTCCCAGCGCCAAAGTTAATTAATCCAGACCATGAAACACGCACTTATGCGGGCTATAAGTCAAAAGTTTTATTCCCTTTTGATGCTGAGATGTTGGCGACTTCTGGCGGTAAAATTAATCTTGATATTTTAATTGGGCTTTGTGAACAAATTTGCATACCCGCAAAAGCTGAAATGGAAATTCATGCAAGTGAATTATTCCAAAGTGACCCTAAAGCAGTTCAAACTATTAACTTTGCCAAGATACATGTCCCCAAGGAAAAAGACGCTAAGGATGTTATATTGGACGTAAACTTGGCGGATGATAAAAAGCTTTATATCAAAACAAAACATAAAAAGAGTTTTGGCAAACCTTCACTTTTTGTAGAGGGTCCTAACGATTGGTACTTGCTACCAGCTAAATTAATGCAAGAAGAAGACGAACATGCGCTTTTTGCACTAGATGTATCACAGGCACCTGAAGGTACAAATATACTTGCGCACAAACTGAAATATACATTGACCAGAGGGTCATCAGGCATTGAAATAATACGCTGACATATTAGTTATAGTTATCTTAAAGCAATAAATTTTGGAGATACATCATGCCTATTTCGGCTGGCGCAGCATTGCCTGAAGCAAATTTCACTATTATGAATGAAACAGGGCCAAGTGAGCTAAAATCAAGCGAATTCTTTTCTGGTAAAAAAGTTGTACTATTTGCAGTGCCTGGTGCTTTTACGCCAACATGTCACAATAACCACCTACCAGGTTTCATAGAAAACGCAGATGCTTTAAAAGCCAAAGGGGTTGATGATATTGCTGTAGTTTCAGTAAACGATGTATTTGTTATGGATGCTTGGAAGTCTGCTGTAAATTGCGATAACAAGATTTCATTTCTCGCAGATGGCAGTGGTAATTTTACAAAATCTATTGGAATGGAGCTTGATTTGACCGAGCGCGGCTTAGGTCTGCGTTCACTACGTTATGCAATGATTGTCGATGATGGCAAGGTAACAACAATCAAAGTTGACGAAGTGCCAAGCAATGCTTCTGAGTCAAGTGCTGAAGCTATTTTGGCGGCACTTTAATCAGCAAATGCTTTAAAGCTTAAACTGATACGGATTATTTATAATCTTCCATTCCACGGCGGGCGAGTTCGTCCGCTTTTTCATTTTCTGCGTGGCCTGCATGGCCTTTAATCCAATGCCAGTTTACCTTATGGCGTGATACTGCCTCATCAAGTGCTTGCCAAAGTTCAACATTTTTAACTGGCTTCTTATTGGCCGTTTTCCATCCGTTTTTTTTCCAGCCAAATATCCAGCCTGTCATGCCGCCTTTAACGTATTGGCTGTCTGTGGTTAGCTCTACTGTGCATGGTTTTTTCAGGGCATTTAAAGCTTCGATTGCTGCCATTAATTCCATTTGGTTATTGGTTGTATCAGCTTGACCGCCGAACAATTCTTTTTCTTTATCGCCATAGCGCAATAACGCGCCCCACCCGCCTGGGCCAGGGTTGCCTGAACAAGCACCATCCGTCCAAATTTTAACTTCACTCATGAAATATCCGCCCCATATTCAGAAGTTGATTGTACCGACTGATGAAACTTTAATTTGGCTATATATTCTGCTGGGTTTTTGGGAACAACCAAAGCGCCTTCTGGTACGTTAAGCCAATCATAAAGCCGCGTTAAAAGAAAACGCAGTGCCGACCCTCTACACAAGATAGGTAAGGCAACATATTCATCTTTATCGATAGTCCTGACGGTATCATAACTATTTAATAAAGCCTGAGCCTTCGTCACGTTGAAAGAATGATCCGCTTCAAAACACCAAGCGTTAATACAAATTGCAATGTCATATGTAAGCATATCATTACAAGCAAAATAGAAGTCGATAATTCCGGAGAGTTTATCTTTTAGGAAAAAAACATTATCAGGAAAAAGGTCGGCATGAATTACACCAGTTTTCAGGCCTTGCGGCCAATTACTTTCAAGATAGGTAAGTTCATCCTCTATTAGTTTTGAAAGGCCTTCAGCAACACTGTTAGAGCCTGCAGCTGACATATTGTATAATGGTCGCCAATCTTTAACAGACAAAGCATTCGGACGTTTAATCTCAAAACCCTCCCCAGCCAAGTGCATTTGCGCAAGCGCCTCTCCCAATTGCTTACAATGCAAAGGCGTTGGACGTCTAACTGAATTGCCATCCAGAAAACTGATAATTGCAGAGGGACGCCCTGCTAATTTTGAAAGTTGTTCGCCAGATTTAAGTGGGATTGGCTGCGGGCATTCAAGACCATTTTTGGATAGATGCTCCATTAATCCCAGAAAGAACGGAAGATCATTTGCATTCACTCTCTTTTCGTAAAGCGTCAAAATGTGCATGCCTGCATCTGTTGAAAGCAGGTAGTTAGAATTCTCAACGCCTTCTGCTATACCTTTCAAAGAGTGAAGCTCTCCAATATCATATTGCTTAAGATAATCTACAAGTTCTGCATCAGGGATTTCAGTATAGACCGCCATTGTTATACAGCACCATTAACAAAGGACATGTCATCTATTGTAAGTTCAGTATCGCGCAAATCTCTGGCAACCAGAAACTCTTCATCTTCTTTAACCGTTTCTACAAGCTCTAAGGACAAATCAAAGCGGTCTCTAAAAGCTTCTATGATTTCGTTGACCAATATCTCAGGCGCTGATGCACCAGCGGAAAGACCAACAATTTTTGCTCCACTAATTTCACCCCATGGTATTTCTGCAGCCTTTTGAACAAGCATGGATTGTTTTGCACCTGCTCTTGTTGCTACCTCAACCAAGCGTTTTGAGTTTGAAGAATTGGGCGCACCTACAATCAAAAAGTGATCTGCATTCTTTGCCGCTACTTTTACCACTTCTTGCCTGTTCGTTGTTGCATAACAAATTGATTCAGCTGCAGGTGCATTCAAATTTGGAAAACGTTTGGTAAGTGCGTTAATAACTTCTGCAGTATCATCAACCGAAAGCGTGGTTTGTGTTACATAGCCCAGAGCATCCGGGTCTTTTGGTTGATAGCTATTTGCCTGTGCAACATCTTCAATCAGTGTAATTTCATCTGCATTCACCTGCCCCATAGTGCCAATAACTTCTGGATGCCCTGCATGGCCGATTAATAAAACATGGCGATCTTGTCTTATATGGCGAATGGCCTGTTTATGTACCTTGGAAACCAGCGGGCAAGTTGCATCAAGATAGTGCAAATTTAAACTTTCAGCATTTGCTGGTACAGATCTTGGAACACCGTGCGCAGAAAAAATTACAGGCTGTTTGGTGGGCGGTATTTCATCCAGCTCTTTAACGAAAATAGCGCCTTTTTGCTCAAGCCCTTCCACTACATATCGATTGTGGACAATTTCATGGCGTACATATACTGGCGCACCATATTTTTTCAACGCTAATACGACCATCTGAATAGCCCTATCAACACCAGCGCAAAAGCCTCTTGGCCCGCATAATCTTAATTCAAGTTTCTGTTTTGTATCAGTCATTTTTTTGCCTGCGTGAATAAAGAAAAAAGCCACCTACTCCCAAGAGAGCCAATGCCAAGCCATACCATGTAACAGCATACTGCAAATGACTGTTAGAGAAAGTAATAATTGTAGAGCCACCTCTTGGAAACCCTCCAGGGTTTGGTGCATCATTGGCATCAACAAAGAAAGACACAAATTCACGACCGTTATCTTTACCCATTAGTTTTGACATCAATTCAATATCGCGCCAATATATCTCACGCTTTTTAGGTATGTTTTCTGGAAAAAAACTATTTGGCTTCTCGGCTACTGGCACTCGTAAAAGACCTGTCAATTCTTGCTCGCCTTTAACTTGCCCTTCCAAACGCAATTCAGGATTACGCATTTCATAGGGGACAAAGCCACGATTAACGATTAGATATTTTCCATTTTCCAAAAGCATCGGGGTGTTAATGTTCCAACCCGATTTCCCGTCGATGCTTGTTGTAAAAAAATAAATCTCGTTTGAATGATCGTATATGCCCTTTGTTGTTACAGGCGTATAAGGCCACTCTTCTTTTGAAGGCTGCTTGGCCAAAAACTCATCGAGTTCAATTGGTGGCTTTGCTGTTTTTTCTTCAACCTTGGCGATTAAAGCTTCTTTCCAATAAAGACGCTTAACCTGCCAGCTTCCCAATCCAACCAAAACAGATATGCCTGCAATCATTGAAATAATAATAACTATCGTGGAAAATCGCATTATATTTTACCTGAGTTATTCAAAGCGTACTCTTCTCATTTAGCATATATTAAAACGAAAAAGGCGGCCAATCTGACCGCCTTTTTATGAAATTCCATGCAGATTTTAGTGAACTGCGATTGTAGCCCCTACACTTGCCCAAACATAAATTGCGCAGAACAAGAATAACCAAACCACATCCACAAAGTGCCAATACCATGCAGCAGCTTCAAAGCCAAAATGTTGCTCTGGTTTGAAATGCCCCATCATGGCGCGTATTAAGCATACGAGCAGAAAGATGGTTCCTACGAGTACATGGAAACCATGGAAGCCAGTTGCCATGAAGAATGTTGCACCGTAAATCGATTCAGAGAATGTAAATGGTGCTTCAGCATATTCGTAGCCCTGTACGAATGAGAATAAAATACCCAATATAACTGTTATGAATAACATCCATTTTAGCGTAGGGCGATCATCTTCAATAAGAGCGTGATGTGCCCAAGTCACTGTGGTACCAGATAATAGCAATATCACTGTATTAAATAATGGCAAATGCCATGGGTCAAGAACTTCAATTCCTTGTGGAGGCCAAACACCACCTGTATGTTCTACACGCGAAAATTGTGCAACTTCACCCGGGAAAAGACTTGCATCAAAGAAAGCCCAGAACCATGCTACAAAGAACATGACCTCAGAAGTAATAAACAACAACATGCCATAACGCAGATGAAGCGCAACAACCGGAGTGTGATCACCTTGATGCGCTTCCTTAACCGTATCGGCCCACCATGCGTACATTACATAAAGTACAAGTGCGATACCGAGATAGAAAATCCACGGGCCTGCTGCAGCAAAATTTGCGCCAGCAATTACAAAATCACCACCAGAAAGGGAACGCATCCAGGCAATTGCACCAATAGCGGTTATTAAGCCACCAATTGAGCCGAATAATGGCCATGGACTAGGATCAATAATGTGATAATCGTGGTTTACGTTATGACCGTCAGCCATTTTATACTCCTGAATTCGAATCCGTCACGCGGACTTTTTTTGTTTATATCTTCTCATTATTCGTTTGAATAGCCGCTTCTTCAGCTTTTATTTCTGCTTCAATTACGCGCTCTTCTTCAATTTCAATAATTGCTTCTTCTGGTGTCGTTTCACTTTCAAAGAAAGTATATGAAAGCGTGATCGTTTTCATGGCTTTTAAGGCTTTTTCCTTATCCATGTCGGGATCAACATAAAAAGTAACAGGCATGTTTAATGTTTTGCCTGGCTCAATATAAGTGTCGGTAAAACAGAAGCATTCAATTTTGTTAAAGAAAACACCTGCTGCTTGTGGCGTTACATTGAACGAAGCCATGCCTACAATAGGTTTGTCCGAAAGATTTTCAGCAACATAATTGATGATCATCTTCTCACCCATCTTGATGGTGACTTGTCTTTCTTCGGGGGCAAACTTCCAATTTAAAGATGATGCAGTATTCGCGTCAAAACGCACATTGATATCGCGGTCAATAATGCCAACGCCATCAGCAGCCTCTGCCTCTACTTGTTGTGTCGTGCCACCGTATCCTGTGACCTGACAAAACAATTCATATAGCGGTACAGAGGCATAAGCCAAACCGCCCATGCCCAGCACCATAGCAATACACATTGCGACGATGCGAGAATTACTTTGAACAGCTTTATTATCCACGTTAGAAATATTTGTATCAGCTATGCTCATTGTTAATATTAAGCTCCATTTTCTGCTATGACGGACGCCATTTTGGCCATCGTACCAAAGAATAAAATTAGAATGAAAGCAATCAAACAAAAAGCCACAGCGACATTACGTGCACGTTGTGATTTTTTTTGTGCTTTATTAAGCTCAACAGTCTCTTTTGTAAATTCAGCTTCTCTCATATCAAACAACTTTCGCGATGATTGCATCAATGCCTAAAGCGCTGAATAATGCAAAGAGATAGAAGATAGAATAACCAAAGAGTTTCTTTTCATGTGCATATTGATTTTCTGAATTACCCTTAGACCATACTTTGTAGGCAAGCCATGCAAAATAGCCGTTTAGCAGCACAGCGATAATACCATAATAAATCGAAGCAAATCCCATTAAAGCAGGCAACATACCTGCAATCGCAAGTGGCACTGAATAAGCAAGGATTTGATTACGGGTAGATTTTTCACCTTTGACATTAGGCATCATCGGAACGCCAGCACTGTCATAATCTTGTAAACGCCAAAGTGCCAAAGCCCAAAAGTGTGGCGGTGTCCATAAAAAGATAATAGCAAAAAGCACAATGCTTTCTATTGTTATACTGCCTGTAACTGCAGCCCAGCCAATCATTGGAGGGAAAGCACCTGCTGCACCACCAATAACAATATTTTGCGGTGTAGAGCGTTTCAACCACATTGTGTAAACCACTGCATAAAAGAAGATGGTAAATCCAAGCAAAAATGCTGATAGCCAATTCACCAAAAGACCAAGAACAGCGATTGAAAAGAAAGAAAGCACCATGCCAAATGAAAATGCTTGTGAAGCTTCTACGCGCCCATCAGGAATTGGGCGCTTGGCAGTTCTGTCCATTACGGCATCAATATCGGCATCGTACCACATGTTCAATGCACCTGATGCGCCTGCACCTATTGAAATACAAAGGATAGCGACGAACCCAAGAAACGGGTTAATATTACCCGGCGCCATCAGCATACCTATAATGGCAGTAAAGATAACCAGATACATAACACGCGGTTTCAGCAGGCGATAAAAATCAGCAGGCATTGCAGTAGTAATGCCAGTTGTTTGATTATCTTGCTGTGCTGTATCAACGCTCATCTACGCAACCCTTATGAGTTACAAGCCACTGATTAAATCCAGCGGCTTGTTTTTTAACTTATTTTACCTTTGGAAGAATTTCCCACTGGTGGAATGGCGGTGGTGAAGGCAATTGCCATTCAAGTGTCGTAGCACCCTCACCCCAAGGGTTGTCACCGGCAACACGTTTCTTCGCGAACGCTTCATATACCAAGTATAAGAAGAGTATTACAGATACAGCCGACAAGTATGAACCCCATGAAGACACAGTGTTCCAGAAAGCAAACGCATCAGGATAATCTATGTATCTACGTGGCATGCCTTGAAGACCAAGGAAGTGCTGAGGGAAGAATGTTACATTAACACCGACAAAGAATACCCAGAAGTGAGTCTTTGCCAGGAATGAATTATACATATAACCTGTCATTTTTGGGAACCAGTAATACCAACCCGCAAAGATTGAGAATACCGCACCCATTGAAAGTACATAATGGAAGTGAGCCACAACATAGTATGTATCATGGAATGCGCGATCAAGACCTGCATTAGCAAGCTGAACGCCAGTTACACCACCCAAAGTAAACAGGAAGATAAAACCAATTGCCCATAACATTGGTGTGCGGAAGGTTATAGAACCACCCCACATGGTTGCAATCCATGAGAAGATTTTAACCCCTGTTGGAACCGCAATCACCATGGTAGCAAATACAAAGTAGCGTTGTGTATCAAGTGACAGACCAACTGTGTACATGTGGTGAGCCCATACGATGAAGCCAACGGCACCAATCGCAATCATCGCCAATGCCATACCCATATAACCAAAAATTGGCTTGCGTGAGAATGTTGAAACGATGTGCGATACAATACCAAAACCTGGCAAAATCAAAATATAAACTTCAGGGTGACCAAAGAACCAGAACAAGTGCTGGAACAAGATTGGATCACCACCACCAGCAGGATCAAAGAAGGTTGTGCCAAAATTACGGTCTGTCAGTAGCATTGTAATCGCACCGGCAAGCACTGGAAGTGAAAGCAGAAGCAAGAATGCTGTGATTAAGACTGACCATGCAAACAATGGCATTTTAAACAAAGTCATGCCTGGTGCACGCATGTTAAAAATGGTAGTGATGAAGTTAATCGCCCCAAGAATTGAAGACGCACCCGCAAGGTGAAGACCAAGGATAGCCAAATCCATTGCAGGACCAGGCTGACCAGCAAGGGAGGAAAGCGGCGGGTAAATCGTCCAACCGCCACCAACGCCATTAGCACCTGGAGGCCCTTCAACAAACATGGATAGCACAAGCAATAGAAGTGCTGGCGGCAACAACCAGAATGATATATTGTTCATTCTTGGGAACGCCATATCGGGCGCACCAATCATGATTGGTACCATCCAGTTGGCAAAACCACCAATAAGTGCTGGCATTACCATGAAGAAAATCATGATAAGCGCATGCGCCGTTGTATATACATTATAAGTATGCGGGTCAGAGAATATCTGAATACCAGGTTCAGCCAACTCCCAACGCATCATTATCGAAAGAAATCCACCCAAAATACCTGAGAAGATCGCGAACAATAGATAAAGCGTACCGATGTCTTTATGGTTAGTTGAATAAAACCAACGCTTGAAAAAAGCTGGCTTATGATCGTGCGCGTCGTGCGAAGCAGCGTATGCCATGATTATATCTCCTGAATTCCGTTACTGCGCATTTTGAGCGAGTTTGGTATTTTTCCTGTTTTCGATGCGAGCCATCAAAGTTTTATTTGCGTTTTCCAAGCTTGAAGTTGCTTCTAACTGCCATGTCTCGAAATCTTTTCGTGATACAACGCGAATTGCAATTGGCATAAACGAATGTAAGCGGCCGCATAGTTCTGAACACTGGCCGTAGTAAATACCAGTATTGTTTGCCTTGAACCAAGTTTCATTTGTGCGTCCTGGAATAGCGTCCATTTTCAAACCAAATGCAGGCATGGCAAAATTATGAATAACACCATCTGGATCGCCTGTTACCAAAATACGTATTGTCTCGCCCACAGGAACAATCATTTCGTTATCGACGGTAAGCAATCTTGGGTATTCGGCGATATCCGTTTTACCAAGTTCTTCGCGCACTGCTAAAATATCTGCCTGAGCCTTTTCATAACCCTCGTCATTTTGATTTACGGTATGCGCATCTTGAGCAATCAGGTAAGAAGAGATTTCAATTTCACTGTCATCTTGATACTCATATTCCCAAGCCCACGAAACACCAGTTGCCTTGATTGTTAGTGAAGGCTCTTCTTCAGGGTTAAATTGACTATCCAAAAGCTCAAAAGAAGGAACTGCAATTGCGATCAGCACGATGATTGGAACAACAGTCCATACAACTTCGATAAATGTGTTGTGGCTTGTTTTTGAAGGTTCAGGATTTGCCTTCGCATTAAACTTAACCATGACAATCGCCAAAAGTATCATCACGAAAATAGTAATTGGTATGATAAACCAGAATGTATAAGCATCAAACCATTCGATACTTGCCATCATATCTGAACCAGCAGGCTGGTGCCATAGGCCACCATTAACTGGCAAAGCAAATGCTGACAATGCAGATGCCATTAAAATTCCAAATCCTGTTATGATAGAAGCAATCGCTCTCATCATTATTCTCCTGTATAGGCCGCGTAAATAAATCGAGTTAAGAGAACCCTTTCACGCTATTGACCATGCCGTAAATTATTACACAATATTCAATTCATGTTTTTGTGTGATTTTCCTGCAAAAAATGCTGAAAACTGTTAGCTTTCTTACAACAAACCCACTTCTAATTACTAAAACCATATGGACTTGTTAATCGCAATATCAACGATGCATTTATTTATGCGGCATATTTGCACGTTATGAGCTTTGGTCAAATTACGGTGAAAAAAGCAAATTAAAGTGTAAATCTGCCACAGTTTCAGGCTTTATTGAATAAAATAAAGGATGAAATTACCCTTGGTTGTTATTGGTTAACGTTTGCCAGTGATAAATATATGTAAATGCAACTGATTCGGATACAATAATGCACATATTTCAAAAATCCCTATTCCTTTTAACTGCCGTAACAAGCCTTTGGTCTTTCTCAACCATTGCAGGTTTTGCGCAAGGGGCTGTGAAATCTTCGCATGGTGCGTGGTCAATGGTTTGTGAGACGCCAGCAGGTGCCACCAATGAGCAATGCGCACTAATGCAAAACGTTGTTGCACAAGATCGTTCAGAAGTAGGTCTATCGGTGGTTGTTCTTAGAACCGCTGATGGGAAATCTGAAATTATGCGCGTACTTGCGCCGCTTGGCGTTTTGCTTCCAAATGGGCTTGGATTAAATGTAGACGGCAAAGACATTGGCCGCGCGTATTTTGTACGTTGCTTCCAGGACGGCTGTTATGCGGAAGTTATTCTTGAAGGCCAACTTCTAGCTGACCTTAAAAAAGGTACAACCGCAACCTTCATAGTATTCCAGACCCCCGAAGAAGGTATCGGTATCCCGGTTGACCTTTCAGGGTTTTCAGATGGGTATTCCAAAATTCCATAAGGCTTGCAAAGCTTTCTAAATTCCACTCTTGGTTTTTCAGCAATAAGTGTTATCTCTTAGACAAGAACACTTTGCTGGAGCTTATTTTTTCATGGACAATCTTCTCGATCAATTTGATATTGATAAATCTCAAGTAGAGCGAATGCTGGCAGATTGCGTTGGGCAAGCCGGAGATGGTGAGCTTTTTATGGAATATTGCGAAACAGAAGGGCTGGTCTTTGATAATGGCAAGCTGAAAACCGGCACGTTTGATACACGCCAGGGATTTGGCCTTCGTGCTGTATCTGGTGAAGTATCCGCTTATTCCCATTCAGGCGATATGTCAAAAGCTGGTCTTAAACGTGCCTGTGATGCAGTTCGTTCTGTTCAATCAGGCAAAGGTGGTACATATGCGTCTGCTCCAAGAGGAACAAACCAAAAGCTTTATTCTCAAGACAACCCCATCCTTGCACCCAACTTTGAAGACAAGGTAAAATTGCTTGAAGAAATAGATGCTTATGCACGTGATGCGGATGACAAAGTTCGCCAAGTCACGGTTTCTCTGGGTGCAAATTGGCAAGTTGTTGAGATTTTAAGACCTGATGGTCATTTCGTACGTGATGTGCGCCCTTTAGTAAGAATTGGTGTCAATATTGTTGTTGGGGAAGGCGACAGGCAAGAAACAGGCTCATTCGGATTTGGCGGACGTACCAATTATGGCGACTTCCTAACAACAGATAGATGGCAACATGCAGTTAGCGAAGCATTGCGCATGGCAAATGTTAACCTTGATGCATCCCCCGCCCCTGCTGGTACATTTGATGTAGTTTTGGGAGCTGGTTGGCCTGGCGTTATGCTACATGAAGCGGTTGGGCATGGCCTTGAAGGCGATTTCAACCGCAAGAAAACATCCGCTTTCTCAGAATTAATGGGACAGCAAGTTGCTTCAAAAGGCGTCACCGTTGTTGATAATGGTACAATTGATGGAAGACGCGGTTCTCTTTCAATTGATGATGAGGGAACACCTACCAATGACACCGTTTTAATCGAAGACGGTATTTTGGTTGGCTATATGCAAGACCGTCAAAACGCGCGGCTAATGGGCGTTGAATCAACTGGCAATGGTCGGCGTCAGTCCTACGCACACCAACCCATGCCACGCATGACCAACACTTATATGAAATCCGGCGAACATGACCCAAAAGAAATACTGGAATCGGTAAAAGATGGCATTTATGCGGTTTCGTTTGGTGGTGGCCAAGTGGACATTACTTCAGGCAAATTTGTGTTTGATTGTACCGAAGCGTATGAAATCAAAGATGGCAAAGTAGGAAGACCGCTCAAAGGTGCAAACCTAATCGGAAACGGCCCTGAAGCCATGCAACGCATTGCTATGGTCGGCAATGATATGGCGCTTGATACAGGTATAGGCATGTGCGGCAAAAACGGACAAAGCGTACCAGTGGGCGTGGGACAGCCGACATTGCGCATGAATGCGGTTACTGTTGGGGGAACCGGAGTTTAGTTATTATCATTTACTATAAACCTATTGCATAAGATTATAGTTTTGAGGTAAATACTATAAACTTCATATGTTGGTTTATAGAGGACTATAATGGACAAGCAAGAGTTTATAGATTCACCGAGCGGAACTATAATCACAACGATCAAAAATCAAAGTGCATTTATTCCAAATCCATTACCACCAGTAATAGATTACCCAGCAATTATCGGTTTACAAGAAAAAGCAGCAATTGCTATTGGCGAACTAAACAAAGCAGGTAATCAATTAGATAACCCATATTTGGTTATACGCCCATTACAAAGACAAGAAGCACTTTTATCTTCTTCAATGGAAGGCACTTATACGACTGCTAGCGCACTCGTATTGGCAGATGCAGATGAAGATAAATATGTTGATGCTGCTGCTTTAGAAGTAAGAAATTATATTAGGGCTTTTAATTATGCTGAAGCCGAACTAAACAATATTCCTTTATCAAACAGGATAATTAAAGGAGTACACCAAACACTTCTTCAAAACCTTCCGCAAGGACGTGGCGCTAATATGCGCCCTGGCGAATTTAAAGATTCGCAGAATTTTATTGGAGGACAAGGGCGTGACATTGAAAAAGCGAGATTTATTCCTCCTCCCCCAGCGGAGACAGTCGACTCTATGGGTTTATTGGAAAAGTATTTAAATAGAGAAGACCCTGCTGGTATAACACCACTTATTGATGCTGCATTATTTCATTATCAATTTGAAACTATTCACCCATTTAATGCTGGTAACGGTCGTGTCGGAAGAATTATGGTTCCAATTTTTTTAATGAGCAAAGGTGTGATTGATAAACCTCTATTATTTGTAAGCCCATCTGTTGAAGGCAGAAAAGACGAATATGTAGACGCAATGCTTGATGTTTCAAAGACAGGAAACTGGAATGGATGGATAAAATTTTTCTTACAAGCACTCATAGATGCATGCGAGGCGGCTACACAAACCATAACTAGATTAATAACATTACGAGACAGTTTTCGCTCAAGAATGGCAAATGCAAAAATGTCTGCGAGAAATATTATGATTGCAGATCAACTCTTTATTAGCCCAGTTTTGTCTGTTCCTGATGCTGCAGAGCTAATGAAAGTTACGTATGCATCTGCTAAAAATACGGTCGATAAAATGGTAGAATTGGAAATTCTATCAGAGCTTGATTTTACAAGCCAACCAAAACAATTTATTTGCCTTGATGTATTAAAAGCAACTGATCCAAATCTCATATAAAGTTTAAGGATACAACTTAACCGTTTCCCACTCCCCATCCAGTTTATCACGATCAAATCTTAGTCTATCGTGTGTTCTAAATTCGCCATCGTCCCAAAACTCAATGGATAATGGCATAATGCGGAAACCTGACCAATGGGATGGTCTTGGGACATCTTGTCCTTTGTATTTTGCTTCCAACGCTTTCATTGCATCTTCAAACTCTTTGCGCTCAGGCAAAGGTTGTGACTGTTTTGATGCGGAGGATGCTATTTGCGAACCTCTTGGACGCGACTTGAAATACTCATCTGCTTCTGCTTCCCTTACAGGCTCAACTTCGCCACGAATACGAATTTGTTTACGCAGTGACTTCCAGTGAAAAACGGCGGCTGCTTTTTTGGACGCCAGAAGCTCTTCGCCCTTTTGGCTTTCGAAATTCGTGAAGAAGCAGAAGCCTCTCTCATCAAATCTACGCATCAAAACAATACGCACATTTGGCATGCCTTTGGTGTCTACTGAAGCGACAGACATGGCACTTGGATCATTTGATTCTGACGTAACGGCAATATTTAACCATTCATTAAACAAAACAAACGGATTTTCATTAGTTTGGTCATTATTTTTTAACCTTGATGTTTCATCATACATTGAAAAGCCATCCTTAGTTTCGCGTGGGGCAAATGTTTATTGATCAAAGAAATACAGTTCGTAATATAAAGTCACAACGGACTAATCTGCATATCGAGCAGTCTACAACTTCTGTCAAGAGTATTGCACGAGCAACATTAATTTCTGTTGCATGTATTACTTTACCAGCCTGTTCTGTTTCTTCAAACCCTGGCGTAACAGCGTCCGAAGATCAAATCATTACCGGGTCAGTCACTAAACCTATTGCGCCAGAAGGTATTGAAACTGCAGACGCAGAAATTATCAAAACAGCTGTTGCCTCATCAGAGACTTCCAACGTGCTTGCATGGCAGAACCCGGAAACCGGCAATAAGGGCACCATTACAGCCATTGACAAATTCATTGGTAGCCATGGGCAAAAGTGTAAAAAATTCCAAACGACCGTAGATACGTTTATGGGTATTTCACTTTATAATGGTGAAACATGTGAATTGAAAAAAGGTTTTTGGGTACTTTCCTGGTTCTTGAAAGACCAAGCTTAATCACAAAGATTGCTTAAAGCGCTCCCTCAATAAAAAACCATGGATTATATTTCCGTAGCACTACTCAATATTATTGAATGGTACCCCTGATTTCATTATCAAATGAAGCTGTGAATGAATTGCTATGGGGTGGGCCGTAAAGCTCATGATTATTGATATTGGGCGAAGCAACAATCTTGGGCGTGTAAGCTTTTTCAATAGCTTTGCAAATTTCAGCAGTTTTAAGCGTATAGACTTTTGAAGCTGCACGTTTGCGAGGATGGAACGGGTCTTTTACACTGCCATTCTTCTTGCGTTTGAAATAGTGATTTTGGCCTTGAATTAATTTGATAGTTTTTTTGTCCAGAATTTCTACAAATGTACAACGATTGTCAGCTCTTTCAAAGGCTGCCTTGATAGCATTTTGAGCTTTATATCGTTGCTTATTGCGCCTTGGGGTATGAATAGGCAGCGTAGACATATAAACACATGGCAAATGCGCTGGCACAAGTTTTGTAAACCTTGCAACATCTATGTCGGCAGATTTTGGATCCTTCGCCCAACGTTTGGCATTATTACCGAGTATATTAAAAATCAATAATTTAGGGCTGTACCCTGCATCAAACATAGCCTGCATAGGCGTTTTACCTTTTTTGCAGAACTGATAATCCTTATGTTCACCAATTTGGACATAAGGCGTATTCTTGGGGCGACCATCCCCCCAGATACTGGCATTAACACCCCATGTAGGATCTTTTTTACAAAGGCGATCATACGCCCAGCCTTTTGTAGTCGTCCATGACTGCAAAGAACTTGAACGCGCACCAACAAGCGTTGTACGCATTTTTTGCAGTTCGCTGAATATCATTTTATGATCAACCACACCATCACAGCGAGTTTCGATATTTTTGAATAGATCAAGGACAACCTCACCCGCACCAAAAGACAATTGGCTATCACCAAGCATTAAAATCTCAGGGGATTTAAATTTTCCAGCAGCATGAGCAGGCGCATTTATCATTACAGGGGTAGCTAAAACCACAGCACCCGCCGCAATATTTAAAATTGTACGGTTAAATTGTACAATTTTTCTGTCTTGCTTTTTGTTTCTATTGCTCATGTTTTGCCTATGGTTAACAAAAATTAAATTTCTGCTTACTTTTCAATATCATAAGCTATTTTATAATAACCTAAAATGCACATTTGCGTGAATTGTTGATAAATTTGATTATAGCTAAAAACCCTGAACCTTTACTGAACAGGGAATTTATAATTAAGATTGATGATGAACCAGCAACTATACCTTTAATTATTGATAAAAATTTCCCATATGTGCATAAATAACTATCAATTGCAGGACGCAAAATGCCTAATCCATACTCTATTCTTGGTGTGCAAAAATCCGCTGATGAAAAAGCCATTAAATCGGCTTTTCGTAAGCTGGCTATGAAGTATCATCCTGATCAAAATGCTGGAAATACAGCTGCTCAAAAGAAATTCTCACAAATTAACCAAGCCTATGAAATCCTTGGAGACAAACAAAAGCGCGCTCAATACGACCGTGGAGAAATTGATGATGAGGGAAAGCCTAAACATCCAGGTTTTCAGGCAAGTGGTAATCCATTTGGAGGTAGTAGACAAGGTGCCAATCCCTTTGGTGGAGGCGCTGAAGATATATTAAGCGAGATATTTGGCTCTGCATTTGGAGGACAAGCCCAAGCCCAGCGAAATAGTGGTGGCCATCCATTTGCGGGAATGGGAGGTCAACAACACCAACCAAGACAAGCACAACCTTCACTTGATATAGAGATGAAAGCAGCCGTAACAATTGAAGATTCAATGAGAGGCAAAACAACTGTGCTCATGCCTGATGGCAAGCAAATTTCTGTTTCTATTCCGCCAGAAGCAGAAGATGGTCAAGTCATTCGCCTTAAAGGCAAAGGTAAAAGCGCACCAGGCAGGCAACCTGGTGCTGCGTTGGTTACTCTGATTATGAAATCTCATGCGAAATTCAAACGCGAAGGAGTAGATTTAAGAACCGAATTACCAACCCCTTTGCAAACAGCAGTTCTTGGCGGCAAAGTTGCTGTTGAAACCGTTGATGGAAAACTTTCGCTTAATATTCCGTCTGGAACCAGTTCGGGCAAGATATTTCGTTTGAAAGGCAAAGGATTGCCCAAAAAGGCTGGTGGCTTTGGTGATTTACTCGCTTCAACCTCAATACAATTGCCAGATAAAGAGATGAAACAATTGGTAACTTTGTTTGAGAAGTTGAAGTCAGAACAATAACAAACCCTGCTTGCGGCTTTACTGGTCTTGTGTCATATAAAATTAAATAACATGCAATAACGGCATGCGGGGCTATTCAGGCAATTCAAATATTTACCTGTAGCATCAAGAGATGCGTTTGGAGAAAATTTAATGAGTGTTACCAGTGGGCTGATGGCTGGAAAACGCGGCATCATAATGGGTGTTGCCAATAATCGTTCTATTGCATGGGGTATTGCAAAGGCTTGTTCTGACGCAGGTGCGGAAATTGCCCTCACATATCAGGGCGAAGCGCTCAAAAAACGTGTTGCACCACTGGCGGAAGAATTAGGTGCTATTATTGCAGGCGAATGCGATGTTACTGATCCCACCTCAATCGATACCGTCTTTGCTAACGTTGAAAAAGAATGGGGTAAAATTGATTTCCTCGTTCACGGCATTGCCTTTTCTGACAAAGATGAGTTGACTGGCCGTTACGTTGAAACGACTTCAGAAAACTTCCGTAAAACCATGGATATTTCAGTTTATTCATTCACTGCTGTCGCGCAACGTGCAGAAAAAATCATGAATGATGGTGGTTCAATGGTTACTCTGACTTATTACGGCGCAGAAAAAGTCATGCCGCATTATAATGTTATGGGTGTAGCAAAGGCTGCACTGGAAGCGTCCGTTAAATATCTGGCGGTTGATTTGGGCGGCAGAGGTATTCGTGTAAACTCTGTATCTGCTGGCCCAATTAAAACACTCGCGGCCTCAGGAATTGGTGACTTCCGTTATATCCTAAAGTGGAATGAATATAATTCTCCACTAAAACGCACCGTAACAATTGATGAAGTCGGTGATTCAACCATGTATCTCCTTTCTGATCTTTCTCGCGGCGTAACTGGCGAGACGCTTCATGTAGATTCAGGTTATCATGTCGTTGGTATGAAGGCCGTTGATGCGCCTGATATTTCCGTTGTGAAAGAATAACAGAAAGCGTTTTCTTTTGGCCAGCCCAAAACTTTACTACATTCGCCATGGTCAAACTGATTGGAACGCAGAAATGCGTTTTCAAGGACAACGTGATATTCCGCTGAATGATTTTGGTCGTAGCCAAGCAAAAGCGAATGGTGAAAAGCTGTTTCATAAAATAGGCAAGGCAGAAGGTTTTAAATTTATTTCAAGCCCCCTTTCGCGTACTCGCGAGACCATGGAAATAGTACGCTCTGCAATGGGGCTTGATAAAAGTGACTATACCCAAGACGGCCGTTTAATTGAAATCTCTTACGGCGATTTTGAAGGCAAAACCAAGCCTGAACTCAAGACTGCAAATCGCGAACTCTTTTTAAACCGCAAGCAAAACGCATGGAATTTCAAACCCAATAATGGAGAGAGCCAGGCTGACACGTTAATTCGCATTGCCGACTGGTACGCAAGTCTTGAAGCTCATAAAACTTATGTGGTAACAGCCCACGGTGCGGTCGGGCGGGTGCTTCGTTATCACCTTCTTGATTTGGATCAACAAGAGGCCGCAACCTTTGTCTTTCCACAAGATGAAGTCTTTGAAATCACCAAAGGTAGTGAAAACCGTTTTTAGCGACTTTCTCACGCTTTTCATTCACATCAGTTTGCTCTAGAAAAGCCTTGGGAAACAGTGAGAGTTTTTAATGTCATTTAATTCATTCGGACATTTATTTAGAGTTACGACCTGGGGCGAGAGCCACGGCATTGCGATTGGCTGTGTGGTTGATGGTTGTCCTCCAGGGATTGAATTTACAATTGCGGAAATTCAGGCCTATCTCGACAAGCGCAAACCTGGTCAATCAAAGTTCACAACACAACGTAATGAACCAGATGCTGTTGAGGTCTTATCAGGAGTAATGGCGCATGAGACCAATCCTGATGTGATGATTTCCACCGGTACGCCAATCTCGCTCATGATCCGCAATACGGATCAACGCTCAAAAGATTATGGCGACATTAAAGACCGTTATCGTCCAGGCCATGCGGATTATACTTATGACCTCAAATATGGTGTTCGTGATTACCGTGGTGGGGGTCGTTCTTCTGCCCGCGAAACGGCAACGCGCGCTGCAGCAGGTGCCTTGGCCAGAAAGGTTGTTCCAACTCTAAACGTTCGCGCTGCCATGGTGCAAATGGGTACAATGAAAATCAACCGCGACAATTGGGATTGGGATCAGGTTAATCAAAATGATTTCTTCTGCCCTGATGCAAGTGTGATTGATGAATGGTCAGATTACCTCAACAAAATTCGCAAGGACGGTTTGTCTGTGGGCGCTGTTATCGAGGTGGTTGCAGAAGGCGTACCCGCAGGCATTGGTGCGCCAATTTACGCAAAGCTTGATACAGACATTGCCTCTCACCTGATGTCGATTAATGCGGTTAAGGGCGTTGAGATCGGCAATGGTTTTGAAGCTGCTGAAATTACAGGCGTTGAAAATGCTGACGAAATGCGTATCGGAGAGAATGGCGAAGTTAAGTTTTTATCAAACAACGCAGGCGGTATTTTGGGCGGTATTGCAACGGGCCAACCCGTCGTTGCACGCTTTGCTGTCAAACCAACTTCTTCTATGCTAACCAAAACCAAAAGCGTTACTGCCAAGGGCGAAGAAGTAGACGTCATGACCAAAGGCCGTCACGACCCATGTGTCGGTATTCGTGCCGTTCCAATTGGCGAAGCCATGGTAGCATGCGCAATTGCTGACCATTATTTAATGCATCGAGGGCAAACGGGAAGAGTATAAGTTTATGAGTTACGACCAGCAAAAAATCGTTGATGCTATTCGTGCGTTTGAGGCGGGTGAAATTGTCGTTGTAACCGACGATGATGACCGAGAAAATGAGGGCGATCTGATTGTTGCGGCGGTGCATTGTACGGCTGAAAAAATGGCGATGATTGTGCGCCATACTTCCGGCATTGTGTGTGCGCCAATGACCGCCAAGGAAGCTGACAGACTTAACCTTAATCCCATGGTTGCCAATAATGATGATCCGCATGCAACAGCCTTTACCGTGTCAGTTGATTATAAACACGGAACCACCACAGGCATTTCTGCTGATGATAGAACCTCTACTGTTAGAGGGTTGGCTAATCCGAATGCGGGTGCAAAAGATTTTTCAAGACCAGGTCATATCTTCCCGCTCGTGGCAAAAGAAGGTGGTGTTCTTATTCGTTCAGGCCATACAGAGGCTGCAGTTGATCTGTGCAAATTATCCAGTTTGCCCGAAGTCGGTGTAATATCTGAACTCGTCAACGATGATGGCACAGTTATGCGTGGGCCCCAAGTCATGGAGTTTGCACAGGCTAACAATCTAAAAACAATCTCTGTTGCTGATCTGATTTCTTACCGCCAACGCCAGGAAAGCCTGATTGACAGAATTGAGTGCGTTCCTGTTGAAACGGCTTGTGGTGAAGCGCAGGCTTATACTTATAAAACCAAATGGGACACCATGCACCACTTGGCCATTGTGTATGGCGACATTCGCGATGGGCAAGATGTTCCTGTGCGCTTGCATATTGAATCTGTTTTAAACGATGCCTTTGGTGCGAATACGCAGCTGCGCGATATGATGAAAAAAATGTCTGATGCGGGACGTGGCGTAATTGTTTATCTGCGTGAAGGTTCTGTAGGTGTCGCTTCTGGCAATGGACGTTTAAAAGATGCGCTTACGGCAAACGATCGTGAAGACCACGAAACAGCCCAATCTCGCGAAGATGAATGGCTTGAAATTGGTCTTGGTGCACAAATTCTAAAAGATCTTGGCATTCAATCCATCAAACTATACGCTTCACGCGAACGCCATTACGTTGGTCTCGAAGGTTTTGGCATTGAAATTACTGAAACCCTGACGGAGGATAATTAACCTTGAAAAATTTTTTAAAACCTTTTCTTTCATTTTGTCTTCTGGGAGCAATTTCATTTCAGGCATATGCACAGTTACAACCCTTAACACCGCTTGAGTCGCAATGGGTCGCAGAGGAAATAACGGATGGTAGCGTTCCTGCTGCCATTCTTCCGGACAAACGTGCAATTGCGCGTAATGGATTGCCTGATGGCCGCGTAACAACAGGCACAGGCGATATTATTGAAGCTTGGTATAGTGAACCCACAACACGCTATGCTCATGCTGTTTTAGGAGATGGAGTTGAAGCTGGCGCGCTTAAAGTAAAAAATACCCGAGGCGAAACCTATACCTTCCGCTTGCCAAGTACCGAGGTTTTTGAAGATATTGCCCCAAGGCTTGCAGATTTGGACGGCAATGGCACAACAGAAATAATTAGTATTCTTTCATCCCAAAGAGGTGGTGCTTCCATTGCAGTTTTTAGCCTTAATGGAAATGCCTTTAACAAAATCGCACAAACGCCGTTTATTGGACAATCAAACAGATGGTTGAACATTGCGGAGATTAATCATTTTACAGGTTCAAGGCGTCCAGAAATTGCAGCGGTCATCACCCCTCATCTGGCTGGCATCCTGCAATTTTATAGATTTACAAATGGAACTTTGTCCAGGGTAGCACAGGCGAATGGAAATTATTCTAACCATTTCATAGGCTCAAATGAGTTGCGCCTTTCAACGACAGCCGATGTTAATGGCAATGGCATTCCAGATTTGATTTTACCTTCTTTGGCACGTAATGAACTATTGTTTGTAGGGCGTGAAGAAAACCAAATGGTAGAACTTGGTCGCATCCCATTACCAGCGCGTATTAACAGGCCAATCGCCAAACGTTTGGTTGACGAAAAATTAGAGTTCATTGTTGGTCTGGATAATGGTAGGATATTCTCTATCAGCAAACAGCAACCTCAATAAATGAGAACAAGTTGTGACAACACGCCTATATACCCACAATCTATCAGTAGAACATATAACACCACCTGGACATCCAGAACGTCCTGATAGAATTCGTGCATTAGACAAGGTATTTGCTGAACCACAATTTAATGCCCTAGTACGCGTAGAGGCGCCACGCGCTGACACTGCCTGGTTTGAGGTGGCACATCCAAAAAATCATCTAAAAATGATTCAAGACAGCATCCCTGACACAGGCATTGCAACTGTGGATGCAGATACCAGCGCAAGCCCAAAAAGCTGGGAAGTTGTTACTCACGTGTGTGGTGCAGCAATGGATGCGGTGGATGCTGTTTTTAACAAAGATGCAGATAACGCATTTGTTTCAATGCGCCCTCCTGGTCACCACGCAGAAAGAACCACTGCTATGGGTTTTTGCCTTGTAAACAACATCGCAATAGCTGCCAGATACGCACAACAAACTCATGGCGCTGAACGCATAGCCATTGTTGATTTTGATGTTCATCACGGTAATGGCACGCAAGATATTTTCTATGATGATCCAAGTGTTATGTTTGCCTCCACCCATCAAATGCCTCTTTACCCAGGTTCAGGCGCTTTAAATGAAACAGGCAAAGGTAATATTTTCAATGCTCCTTTATCCGATGGCAATGATGGTTCCAAATTCAAGCAAGCTTTTCGCGAGCGGGTATTACCAGCATTGGATAATTTCAAACCAGACCTCTTGATGATTTCAGCAGGGTTTGATGCACATTACAAAGACCCGCTTGCAGGACTTAATTTGATAGCAGATGACTTTGATTGGGTAACAGGCAAGCTCATGGAGGTGGCAGATGAATGTTGCGATAGCCGCATTGTTAGCTTACTTGAAGGTGGATATGATTTGGAAGGGCTTGCAGAGTCTGCGTCATCTCATGTAAACCGTTTAATGACTGGGTAAAAGCTCATTCTGTTGGATGCGTAGTCAAAAAGAAAAGAATGGGCTTAAGTAAGAGTGGATTTTAAAATGAGCGGCGAAAATAACGACATTAAAGATATGAGCTTTGAACAAGCACTTGAACAATTGGAAGCAATTGTTGAAAGTCTGGAACAAGGCAATGTAGCTCTTGATAAATCTATTGCTCACTATGAACGTGGTGAAGCACTTCGTAACCATTGCAGCAAACTGTTAAAAACTGCCGAAGATAAAGTTGAAAAAATCAGACTGGATGGCTCAGGCAACCCAACTGGCAGCGAACCGCTGGACCCTGAATAATACAACGCAAGTCAATCTGCCGCATCTTCATACATTCATGTGATTTGCCGTTTAGATAGCCAAATTTTAGAAGTACTTAAGTGAAATTATTTCGAGACTGAGTATGAAAATTCTTCGTTTTATTCTTTGGGGATGTGTTGTCATAGTCGCAGCAATTGCAAGCTATGCAGTGGTAAATCAACAGACAAAACCTGAGAAAATACAACAAGCTGGCATCAGCAAAATTGGCGGCCCTTTTAATCTTGTTGATAATAAAGGAAAAGCCATCACTCAAGAAGATTTGCTTGGCAGAAATCATGTAATCTTTTTCGGATTTACAAATTGTCCAGATATTTGCCCAGCGACACTGCTAGAAGTAGCCTCTTGGATGAAGGATTTGGATGGGGATGCTGACAAACTTGATTTTTATTTTTTTACCGTTGATCCTGAGCGTGATAACCCAGAAATTTTAAACGATTACGTAAATGCCTTTGACCCACGCATTACCGGCGTAACAGGTGATGCAGAAGAAATGACCAAAACCCTAAAAGCATATAAGTCATTTGCCCAAAAAGTGGATTTAGGCGAAGGTGATTACACGATGGATCACTCTGCTTCTGTTTTGCTGTTTAAGCCTGATGGTAGTTTTAAGGGAACTATTTCCTTTGGAGAGAAAGACGAAATCGCCCTTGAAAAACTACGCCGTTTAATCAAGAATAGTTAAGCTCAGAACCTATTAATTTGATTAAAATGACATTTATCGAGAAAACATTATTGGCAATTGGCACAGGTTTCTTCTTTGGGGTAACTACTTGGCTATGGTCTGAAACAGGTGAAGCCGTGTTCATAAGCAGAGCATATGCCTTTATTCAAAACTGCTTTTAATAATTTAATAACCAATGATATTTCATTTTTGGTAACCAGCTTTCTTTTAGCTTCTCTAACCTCGCTCCTGTAAAATTTAATTCAAATTGTAATTAAAGGATTTGCAGAAATGAAAAAAGTCACTGCCGCTAGTATTGCGTTGGCATTGATGGCAAGTACATCTGTCGCAGCTCAAACAGTAAAATATGATACAACTATTGCAAAAGCCGCAGCAGCAAAGGCAGCGGAAAAACTTGGTAAGATCAGAGGGTCAATCGACTATGATCAAGTTCCGGATATGGTAACTTTAGAAACTTTGAAAGCTCAAGATAATAAAGTCAGCTCTATTCCGGATTATAACATTCCAACAGAACCCAAAGAAGATACTTTACTATCGATAACATCTATTTTCCCCAGTTTGGATAAAACTGTTACCGGAAGCATTCAAACCAGGAAATCATCTATTAAGCGAAAAGTCATTTGGGAAAAGTTTGACCGCTATGGCAATCCAATAGAATAAAGTTGCCTTTCAATCTTAACACGTGCGACAAGTGATATAGATTTTCACAAGCGTGTTAGGCTCAGAACCTAGGCTCAGGACCTATTAATTTGGTTAAAATGGTTGGGACAAGTTTTTGCGGATAATAGATGTGAGACGCAGTAAACCTCTTGGTTTGCAAGTCGAGACAACGCATTAGCCCGTGAAAACCTGCCCAATCCACCTGTCAATCCGAAGGACGATTGTTATGACGGCGAACTACAGCGTTAAAGCTTTTGACTGGGGTATAGACCCCACTCTGCAAACTTTTCCTTGTATTTCTTGTCATAACAAACGCCATTTCAATCAAATTAATAGGTCCTGAGCCTAGGGTATTGTTCTTCCATATTTACTTGTCCTTTTGACAAATTAATAAAGGGAAAGCTTATCTGCCCCAGGGAATAATATGGCTAAGATTAGATTAGATGAATGGCTAGTTGAAAATGGCCACTATGCATCACGCGCTCGCGCACGTGATGCGATTTTGCGTGGATGCGTTTCTATGGATGGCAGTGGCGCCATAAAACCATCGCGCAATGTGCTTGACCCTGACAGCATAAAGATTGATGACCCTGCTGCAAAACTGGTTTCCAGAGCTGCTATCAAACTAGAGTTTGGCTTAAAAGAAACAGGCTATACTCCAAAAGATAAAATTGCTGTAGACATTGGCGCTTCCACAGGTGGGTTTTGCCAAATTCTACTCAATGAAGGGGCTAAAAAAGTTTTTGGCGTTGATGTTGGTCATGATCAAATGGATCAAAGCCTGATAGATAACCCCAAGCTTATTAATCTTGAAGGCATAAATGCGCGCGAACTAACGTTAGATGATTTGGACAATATGCCTCCACAATTTATTAGTTGTGATGTCAGCTTTATATCGCTAACACTTGCGCTTCCTCCTGTGCTTCAAATGGCCGAACAAAATACACAAGGTATATTTCTTATCAAACCGCAATTTGAAGTGGGGAAAGATGGTCTTGGCAAAGGTGGTATAGTGCGCGAAGAAGGCCTTGCAATTAAGACATCGCATAGCATTCGCGATTGGCTGGATAATTTTCCAGGTTGGAATGTAACACACTTCATGCCCTCCCCCCTCAAAGGTGGTGATGGCAATAAAGAATTTCTTATGGCAGCAATAAAAAATGACTGAAGTTAAAATTGATTTTATCGGCCATAAAGGTGATGGCGTTGCACACCTTAATGGCAATGCCGTGTATGTTCCTTTTACTTTGGAAGGCGAAACACTAATAATACAAGGCAGTGGGCCTCGTCGTGATATTCTGGAAATTAAACAAACTTCTTCTGATCGTATTGAGCCAATATGTAAGCACTATGGAACATGCGGTGGTTGTCAATTACAGCATATGCAAGAGCAAACTTACCTTAAATGGAAAATGAAACTTGTCACCGAACCTTTATCCAGAGTTGGCATTACTCAAACACCTGAGGCAATTATTTCTTTTAACGATGCAAGTCGCCGCAAATGTGTTTTTAATGCTCAACGTACCCATCAAGGCATGCAATTAGGTTTTAGCGAAAAAGCTCGCAACGAAATTGTTGCGATTGAAACCTGCCCTATATTGGTTTCAGAAATCAACGAGCGACTGCCATTACTACGCGACCTTGTGAATTCCGTACCAACCACCAAAAACCCAATACGGATTTCAGTTTTAAGTACTGAAAACGGACTTGATATATCTATTGAAGATGCCAAGCCTTTATCTGCTGCTGAACGACAAATCCTAATTAAGAAAACAGTGGCAAATAAGTTTACGCGGCTAACGATTAATGATGAAGTGCTGATTAAAACAGCAGAACCTCACATCAAAATTGCCAGTACAATTATCTCCCCTCCACCGGCTGCTTTTGTTCAAGCGCTTAAAGAAGCGGAAGACACGATGACTGATATTGTTGCTGATTTTTTAAAAGGCTGCAAACAAGTAGCAGACCTTTACTGCGGGATAGGCACATTTGCACTTAAACTAGCAGAAAACTCTCAAGTTTATGCTGTAGAAGAAAGTCAAATGGCGCTTGAAAGCCTCGATCAGGCTTGGCGCCAAACAGGTGGAATACTTAAGCAGGTAAAAACAGAAAAGCGTAATCTTGAACGCCGCCCTGTTACTTTTGGTGAATTAAAAAAGATGGATGGATTAGTTTTTGACCCACCACGCGCAGGCGCTGAACTTCAATGCAAACAAATTGCAAAATCACGTGTAAAAAAAGTGGCTGCCGTATCTTGCAACCCAACAACATTGGCAGTTGATTTGGAAATATTGTTGGCAAGTGGTTTTAAAATCAAACGCATTATACCAATTGACCAGTTTAAATATACACCACATGTCGAAGTGATGGTTTTGTTGGAACGTTAAATTATGAATATACAACTTGTTTTTCTTGGGATTTTATCTGTTATCATCGCCTTTTATCTTAAGGTTAAGGCAGATGGGTTTGAGCTTTCAGGCGATACTGCCGCAGAACTTCAACATTCAAAAAGCCTACTGCATTATGTATTCTCAATTCTGCTTAGCCTACTTGGTGCTATTCTGGTTTATCTATCCTGGAAACCACCTGCCAAGATAAAGCCTGCCATACTATCAAAAAGTGCAACTGCCTTATATCTGCTCTTATTACTTGTTTTTATTGCATTTAATTACTTTTTAGGTATGACATTGCATCATGGGGCAAATAGTTAGAATAAACCTTAAGCCAATAGCTTATGCTGGATTTTTTAGTATTCTATATTTAAGTTTGGCGTTTGTTACAATCGGTAATGCGCAAGGCATTACAAAACCTAAACCCGTTGATCGTAAGAAATTTGTCGAACAGATTTGTTTTCGCATTCAAGCAGTTGCAAAAGCACAAGACATTCCAGAAGCTTTTTTGGCGCGTCTAATCTGGAAAGAAAGTCGTTTTGATCCTAATGCAGTCAGTCCTGTAGGCGCACAAGGCATTGCCCAATTCATGCCAGGCACCGCTAAATTGCGCGGATTAAAAGACCCCTTTGAACCCCATCAGGCAATTGCTGCATCTGCCAGTTATCTCATCGACTTAAGAAGAGAATTTGGTAATTGGGGTTTGGCGGCAGCAGCCTATAATGCTGGTCCAGGCCGTGTTGCTGATTGGCGAGCTGGCACTTCTGGTCTTCCATTTGAAACACAAGACTTTGTTGCAAGCATTACTGGCCATGCTGCAGAAGAGTGGAGCCAACCTGGTTTTCGAGAACCTAAATTCGGATTGAGTAAAACAGAAAACTTTTTAACTGCGTGCCAGAAATTTAGAACAAAATATTCATTGTTTAGAAACACCTCTATTAGTGTAAGCCCAGCTAAGCCTTGGGGCGTACAAGTTGCCGCACATTTTTCGCGCAACCAGGCTTTAAAAATATATTCAAAACTGCAAAGAAAATATCCAACATTGCTAAAAGGTAAAAAACCACAAGTCATCCGAAAACGAAACCGTAGCTTTGGCAATCGCCCGAGGTATAATGTACGTATCGGTGTAAACTCTCGCACTGAGGGAGATAAATTTTGCAGTCGTCTCAAGAGAGCAGGCGCAAGTTGCATTGTTTTGAAAAACTAATAAAGCTTTGCTTGAAGCTATATTTTCTATCCACTAAAGTGGAGAATAAGTTCCATTGTAACAAGAAAACCCAATATGATAAATGCAACGTTTTTCTATTCCATGCTCGCAGTTTTAGCAGGCGTCGCTGTGCCAATTCTTGCAACAATTAATTCAGCTTACGGCCAGGCAATAGGAAATGTGCATTGGGCTTCCCTTACACTTTGTGTGGTCGCTTTCGTGACCATTTTCGTTGTTACATTAGTAAGCGGTGTAGGCGCCCCTGACATGGCAGTGTTTAAAAACATTTCCTGGTGGCACTTTTTGGGAGGTTGCTTTTTTGCGATTTATATCGTTTCCATAACGTTTGTCGCGCCAAAGATTGGCGTGGGTAATGCGATTATCTTTGTTGTTGTGGCGCAGATTTTCACCGCCGTTACCATAGACCACTTCGGCCTGCTCGGCGCTTCTATCCAACAATTGGACTGGAAACGCTCGCTGGGCGTCATTTTCCTGATTATCGGCGTAGCGTTAGCACGTTCAACACCATCATCCGGTGGTGACGCATAGATTTACTAGCTCGCTTTCTTCGCACCTTTTTGCATGAACGCCATGAAGGCTTGTTTGGCTTCTTCTGATTCCAGTCTTTCCCCAAACAGCACCGCTTCTTCACGCATACGCTTCAAGATATCTGCACGATCACCTCTGAGCATATCCCTTGAAAGTTTAAGCGCTTCTTGTGGTTTTGTAGCAATATTTTGTGCAGCTTGTTTGGCTATGACTTCAAGTTCTTCTGAAGAAGTGACTTTATTAACAAAGCCTGCGTCTTTTGCATCTTTACTTGAAAAACTCTCCCCCATGCCAAGCAGCGCGAAAGCTTTATGATAGCCCATCATTTCTGGGCCAATCAGGCTTGAGCCAGCTTCTGGTACAAGGCCTAAATCAACGAAAGGCGTTTTGAAAAGCGAAGTATCTGAGGCAACCACATAATCACAGTGCATCAACATGGTTGTACCAATACCAATCGCCAAACCATCCACACCTGCTATCAATGGCTTGGGTGCCTGAATGATGCGCTCTAAAAAACCGAAAACGGACATATCTTCACGATTGCCACTCATGGCGACTTGCATGAAATCACCGATGTCATTGCCAGATGAAAACGCACCTGTTGAACCCAAAATTAGGATGGCATTCACATCCTCATTAGCATTTGCCTCGTCCAGACCCGCCGACATGCGCGAATACATATCCCCTGTGAGTGCATTCTTTTTGTCAGGACGGTTCATGCGAATGGTCATAACGCCATCTGAGATTGACGTTTGAATACGATCAGCTAATTCGGTCATAGGATTATCCTGCCTTTAATAGGTTCCAGATTTTTTTATTTTTGATGTGACATAAATACTTTTATTAACTCATTACATCTTGTTTCAGATAACAAAAGACAAGAGTCTCCAGCCATTGAGTTTTTTCCATTAAATCTAAACTTCTTTGTTTTAGTATCTTGCTCAAGAGTTAATAGTTTTTCCAAAATAGATTTTTTATAAATAACTTTTGCCCTAAAATTATCCATTGAATGGACTGACACTACGCATGGAACAATCCTTTTTGTTTTTCTATTTTGACCAATTACGCAGATATTATGTGCACCCGCCCCCCAAAACGGATGTGCAATATAAACTTTTGCACCGGGAGAAAATACCTTAGTTCCAAAGTATTTCTTATGTGGTTCTGGACCACCTCGTTCATCTTTAATTATATTCGCAACAACAGTCCAGGGTCCGGTGCCATCGGGTAAAAACTCATGCTGTGGATTATGACTTTCATATAATTCCAAATGCCTTGTTTGAGTATCTTCTAAACTCATCTTACGCTCAAGATTAAAAAATGAAGATACCCAACTTAAGAAATTCATTATTATCCTGCTTTCAAGAGTTCACCAGCAGCAAGCAGACTGTCTGCACCACTTGTGACGGTAGATTTTAATGCGGCACATTCTGCTGCAAAATTTTCAGCGTAGAAGCGAGCCAGACTTGCTCTGTCTTTTTCATTGTCAGCAAGACCTGCTTTGGCAAGATAACAACCGCCCGCTGCCAAGCCAAAGAGGCGTTGATAAGGTGTAGCCCCTGAAAGCGTTTCATCAAGCTTGCCTTCTGACATTTGAGCCAGAAGCCAATCGGTTGCTTCTTCAACTTCGTTCAAAGCGCCATCGAGCAGTTCTGCTGTTTTACCAAAACCATCATGGTTTGCGCCACGCACATCTTCAACGATGCTGCGCAAATCAGCAATATAAGCTTTCACTGCATCACCACCTGAAAGCGGCAGTTTGCGTGTTACGAGGTCAATCGCCTGGATGCCGTTTGTGCCTTCATAAATCGGATTGATGCGCGCGTCTCTCATATATTGAGCAGCACCTGTTTCTTCGATGAAGCCCATACCGCCATGGATTTGCACGCCAATGGAAGCGACTTCACATCCTATGTCTGTTGAGAAAGCTTTTGCAATTGGCGTTAGAATGCCAGCACGTTCTGCCCACATTTTAGCTTCTTCACCTTCACTCCTATGCTGCATATCAAGCGCGTAGGCACATGAATAACAAATGCCGCGAGCAGCATTGGTCATGGATTTCATGGTCAGGAGATTACGCTGGACATCGGGATGATGAACGATAGGAGCCATGCCCTCGCCTTCATAGCTGGATGCTTTCCCCTGTTTGCGTTCATTGGCATAATTAAGCGCGTGTTGATACGCTGCTTCACCAATTGCCACGCCTTGCGTACCAACATTAAGCCGAGCGTTGTTCATCATGGTGAACATGCAAGCTAACCCACAATTTTCTTCACCAATAAGATATCCAATGGCACCTGGTTCTGTACCTTCAAAACCATCGCCATAAATCATAACGCAAGTTGGTGAACCGTGAATGCCGATTTTGTGCTCGATTGATTGACAGAATGCATCGTTGCGCGCGCCGAGGCTTCCATCGTCATTGACCAAGAACTTAGGCACAAGAAAAAGTGAAATGCCCCGCGTACCAGCAGGTGCATCTGGCAATCTGGCTAAAACCAGATGACAGATGTTTTCTGTCATATCGTGTTCACCATAGGTGATGAAAATCTTCTGACCAAAAATACGATAGCTACCATCACCAGCAGGCTTTGCTTGTGTCTTGAGCGCGGCCAAATCAGAACCGCAGGCTGGTTCCGTTAAGTTCATTGTTCCTGTCCATTCTCCTGACACGAGTTTTTCAAGGTATTTAGCTTTGAGCTCATCAGAGCCATGCGTTGCAACCGCTTCAATCGCACCGATTGTCAACAAGGGACAAAGTGCAAACCCCATGGAAGCCGAGTTCCACATTTCAGACGCTGCAACGGCCAACATGTTGGGCAGGCCTTGTCCGCCAAATTCTTCTGGGCCAGAAATTGCGTTCCAACCGCCCTCGCTCCAGTCTTTGTAGGTTTCTGCAAAACCTGGAGGCGTTGTTACAACCGCATTTTCCAGTTTCGCACCAATCGTATCCGCATCACGATTTAACGGTGCTATACGTTCACTTGCAAACTTTCCA
>CALDZF010000022.1 GCA_937944165.1 uncultured Rhizobiaceae group bacterium
TAATGCCTGTTTTTTCAAGAACTTTACTTCTTACGTGTTCGCCTAGGTTTTCAAGGTCGCTTGCTGTGGCGTTACCTGTATTAATCATGAAATTACAATGCATTTCACTCATTTGCGCACCACCTATACTAAATCCACGAAGACCTGCTTCATCAACCAGTTTCCAGGAACTATAACCTTCTGGATTCTTAAACGTTGAGCCACCTGTTTTTTCCTTCACAGGCTGAACCGTTTCACGGTGGTTTTGCACTTCATCCATACGCTTTTTAATTGCATCGCGTTCATCAAGGAAACCTTCAAAAACGGCTTTAGTAAAAATCAAATTTTCATCTGCAGCACTATGTCTATAGGTATAGCCCATATCGGCATGACTAAGAACATGCTTCTTACCCTTACGGTCAACGCCATGAACTTCAACAACACGATTGGTTGTTTCAGTTCCATTAGCCCCTGCGTTCATACGAAGAGCACCACCAATACCACCTGGAATACCGTGGTAAAATTCAAATCCGCCAATGCAAGCTTCAAGCGCTTTAGCGGCTAAACGCTTGTCAGGAATTGCAGCACCCGCCAGCAGACGGTTATTGTCCAGCTCCTCAGCCATACCAAAGCCCTTAGCAGAGAGACGAATAACAACGCCTTTTATGCCTCCGTCGCGAACAAGCAGATTAGAACCAACGCCAACAACCATAACCGGAATATCTTCAGGAAGCTTGCTTAAGAACAAAGCCAAATCATCTTCATTTAGAGGCTGAAATAAAATATCTGCTGGCCCACCAACTTGAAACCAGGTTAATTTGGACATCAAGGCATCAGGGGTTAAACGACCACGAACCCCTTCAAGATTGTTTTCAAGCTTCTTTAAAAGCGCAGCACCTGACATAATCTAGCCTAAAGCCTTTAGTTCATCAGGCAATGCATAAGCCCATTGACTAACATTACCAGCGCCTAGAAAAATCACAAAATCTCCAGGTTCAGCAATTTCAGCAACTTTTGCAGCAATCGCTTCCGATCCTTCAATGGCAATTGCACTTCTATGACCACCAGAGCGCAAACCTTCTGCTAGTGTGACAGAATTAAATCCCTCAATTGGTTTTTCACCTGCTTCATAAACAGGGGCAACCAACACATGGTCTGCATCATTAAAACATGAACAAAAATCACCAAACAAACTTTCAAGGCGCGTATAGCGATGGGGTTGTTTGATAGCGATTACTTTACCTGAACTTGCTTGGCGAGCAGCAGAAAGCACGGAACTTATCTCAACCGGGTGGTGCGCATAATCATCATATATTTCAACACCATTCCAAGAACCTGTATTCGTAAAGCGGCGTTTTACACCCCCAAACGATGAAAGCCCTTCGCGAATTGCATCATGACTGACGCCCAACTCCAAAGCTATTGCAATTGCTGCTGTTGCGTTAGAAACATTATAAAGCCCCGGCATTGGCAAAACCAAATCATGAATTTTGCTAACAGCGCCTGTCTTCCGATTTCTGCGCTCAACTGTAAAATGCGAAGCAGCGCCCTTGGCCTCAACGTCTATAAAACGAACTTCAGCTTGCGGGTTAGCTCCATAAGTAACAACACGGCGATCTGTAATTTTAGCAACTTGAGCCTGCACTTCAGGATGATCAAGACACATAACACCAAAGCCATAAAAAGGAACATTCTCAACAAAAGTCGTGAAAGCTTTTTTCACCGCTTGATAATCACCGTAATGATCCAGATGTTCAGGATCAATATTAGTAACAACAGCAACATCAGCAGGCAAGCGTAAGAAGGTACCATCAGACTCGTCCGCTTCCACCACCATCCACTCGCCATCGCCCATACGTGCATTGGTACCAATGTCATTAATAATACCGCCGTTAATAACAGTCGGATCCAAACCGCCCGCAACCAACAAGGTACTTACCATCGTAGTTGTCGTCGTTTTGCCGTGTGTACCACCAATCGCAATTGCCTTTTTAAAGCGCATAAGTTCAGCCAACATTTCTGCACGCCTTACCATAGGCAGGTTTCGTTCACGTGCAGCAATGCGTTCCGGATTATCCTGTTTGATGGCAGTAGAAGCCACAATCACTTCGGCATCACCCAGATTTTCAGCACGGTGACCAATATGAATCGTAATACCCTTATCACGAAGACGCTGCACATTAGCGCTATCATTCATATCAGAGCCTTGAACTTCATAACCAAGGTTATGAAGCACTTCAGCAATGCCACTCATACCAATTCCCCCAATTCCAACAAAGTGAACAAGGCCAATTTTTTCGGGCATTTTCATGAGAGTTTTTCCTGAATCTATCTTATTTTAAACGGCGATGGCTTCTAAAATATTTGCCAAAGCTTTTGCGGCATCTGGTTTGCCAGTCTTTTTCGCATTTTTTGCAGCAAGTGCAAGTTTTTTCGGGTTTGCGATAGCACGTGAAAGCTCATCCGCCAATAGTTTCGGCGTTAAAGTTGATTGATCAAACAAGCTGGCACCACCTTGTGATGATACTGCCGCAGCATTCGTTGCTTGGTCATGATCAAGCGCATGAGGATAAGGCACCAGTATTGCTGGTCGACCAACAATAGATAGTTCGCTCACTGTAGAAGCACCTGCACGGCTAATAACCAAATGAGAAGCCTGCAGTTTTGAGGCCATATCACCAAAGAAGGTTTCAACCTCTGCGGCGATGCCCATTTCTTTATAAGCAGAGATCACTGCATCTTTATCTTCAGGCCTTGCCTGCTGCACAATGTTAAGCAATTTACGCTCATCATTGCTTAATAATTTACAGGCCGCAGGTAAAGCTTCGCTAAAATAAGTGGCACCCTGACTACCACCAAATACTAGGAGATTAAACTTAGCATCGGCCGTGCGTTGAGGATAGTTTTGTATCGCTGCTTTTAAAATTTCGGGTCTTACAGGATTGCCGGTAACATTAACCTGAACATCACCAATGTGTTTTGTTTCGCCAAACCCAATTGCAACTTTCGTAACTTTTGTAGACAGCAACCTATTTGCCCGCCCAAGCACAGCATTTGATTCATGCACAAGGGTTGGTATGTGCAACCGTGTTGCCGCAAGCAAAGGTGGAACTGTCGGATAACCACCAAACCCCGCAACTGCAACAGGTTGAACTTTGACAAGCAAGTTACGGCTTTGTTTATATCCAGACCAAAGGCTTTTCATTGTTTTAAATATAGCGATTGGATTTTTAGCACCAACTGTAGCAGACTCTATTTGATGAATTTCTGCTGCAGGAAAATTATCTGCAAAGCGCTCTACTCTGTCATCTGCGGCAAGGTGAATAGTATACCCACGTTTTATAAGCTCGTGCGCAACCGCTTCAGCGGGAAACAAATGCCCACCCGTACCACCTGCGCAAAGTAGAATATTTCCTTTAGACATATTCTACTCCGCTGGCCTTGCCACATGAATACCAAAGCCAATGGATGAACTTTTACGCCGTTCAGGTCTTGAGCGTGTCAACGCTAATAAGAAACCCATCCCCATTGCCATTGCAATCATGGAAGAGCCGCCATAAGAGATAAATGGTAATGTCATACCTTTGGCAGGTAAGAGTTTGAGATTAACCCCTATGTTAATCATTGACTGAAACCCAAATAACAGAACCAAACCAGATACAGCCATGCGGACATAAGCATCATTCTCATTAAGTGATTTTGCCAAACCACGCAGAACAATAAACGCAAAAATAGCCACAAGCAACATACATGCAATAATACCAAACTCCTCAGCAACCACTGCAAAAAGAAAATCCGTGTGACTATCAGGCAAGATATTTTTAACAGTCCCCTCGCCAGGCCCCTGACCTAACCAGCCACCATTGACGATTGCATCTATACCTCTATCAACCTGATAGTTATCGCCTTCACCTGTAATAAAGCGATTTATACGGCTGGCAATATGGCTAAACATAAAATAGGCAATCAACATACCACCAATGGCAATAGCAGCCAGACCAGCAATCCACACCCAAGACATACCTGCCATAAAAAACAAAGCACCCCAAACAAGACCAATCAGCATGGTTTGTCCAAAGTCAGGTTGAGCCATTAAAAGGGCAGCAACAATGCCAAGCAATATGATGGAAAACAAATTGCCAGGAATATCCGGCCTTCTTGCATGTTCAGCAAATAACCAAGCCGTAATCACTACGAAAGCAGGTTTCACAAATTCAGAGGGCTGCAATGTAAAACCCGCAATATAAATCCATCGACTAGAACCTTTTGCAGTTGAACCAATAAACAAAGTAGCAAGCAAAGCTAGTATAGAAAACCCAAACAAAATAAACGCTGTCCGCCTTACTTGTTTAGGCGAAAACATTGAAAACCCGATCATTATTAAAACGGCAGGAATTAAAAATACTGCATGTCGTTTGATGAAGTGAAATTCATCAACACCAATTCTTTCAGCAACGGGAGGACTGCCAGCAAAAGACATTAAAAACCCTGCAAACATCAAGAATAGTAGTGCTGATAACAAGAGTTTATCAATTGTCCGCCACCACTCTGCAAGAAGGCTTTTATCTGCGCGACTTACCATTTTAATTTCCCCCGTATGGAATTAAATTATCCAGTTTCTCAACCTCGCCACGAAATGCATCACCGCGAATTTCAAAGTTGGCAAACTGATCAAAACTTGCACAAGCAGGCGACAACATCACAACTGCTTTTTTACCAATTGCTTTTGCATCCTTATTGGCATTTATCACAGCAATATCCAATGTTTGAGAAATTTCAAAAGTCACTTCACTACCCAGCGTTGCCGAAAACTCAGGCGCTGCTTCGCCGATTAAATATGCTTTAGCAATACGACCAAAAAACGGGCGCAAGCTTTCAATGCCGCCTTCTTTTGGCAAGCCACCTGCAATCCAGTAGATATTTTCAAAACTGCCTAAAGCCATTGCTGCCGCATCTGCATTTGTACCTTTGGAATCATTTACAAATAATACATCACCTATATTACCAATAACTTCCATGCGATGCGCAAGACCTGGAAAAGAATTCAAACCTGTCTGAATTTCTTCGGCACTTAGCCCTACCGCTCGACAAGCAGCAGTTGCTGCAACTGCGTTTTGAGCATTGTGTTTACCGCGCAAGGTTACAATACCATGCAGATTGGCAATAAAATTTTCATCGCCAGAATTAAACTCTACGATTTGTTTGTCTTGCACACCAAATCCTGAGGCAGGTTTTTGATTTGAAATTCGAATAATAGATTGCCCTGCAGCCTCAAGTCGATTTGAAGCTTTTGAGCAATGATTGTCATCGTTTCCTATTATTGCAATATTACTTTTCTCAACTAATCTTGTTTTAATCTCAGCATAGTTTTCCATACTCCCATGACGGTCCAGATGGTCAGGTGCCAGGTTCAATAAAATTCCAATTGACGGGTCAAGATCAGGTGCCAAATCAATTTGATAAGAAGAACATTCAACTACATAGATTTTATCATCCGATGATTCATCAAGCGATAAAACAGCACGACCAATATTACCACCCATTTGCACATCACGCCCTGAGTTTGAAAGAATATGCGAAATCAAGGCTGTTGTGGTGGACTTACCATTTGTTCCTGTAATCGCAATGAAGTGAGAAGATGGTGAATGCAATCTGCGCTCATCAGCAAACAGCGCAACATCGCCAATAATCGGCACATTGTTTTGATTGGCAAGTTCAGCAGTCCAATGAGGTTTTGGATGCGTTAATGGAACACCAGGCGCCAAGACCAAAGCATCGGCTTTTGAAAAATCATAGTCACGTAAATCGCCAGTCGGAATGCCTATGCTAGATGCTTCCTCCACCTTTTTCGGGTTATCATCATATGCTGTAACACTTGCACCACCCGCAACCAGGGCTTCAGCGGTTACCATGCCGGAACCGCCTAATCCAAACAGGGCAATATTTTGCCCTTTGCGTGTGGTTACTGGTATCATACCAATTATCCTTAGCGCAGTTTCAGGGTTGCAAGGCCGATTAACGCCAAGAGCACTGATATAATCCAAAACCGAATAACAACCTGACTTTCAGTCCAACCCTTTTTCTCAAAGTGATGATGAATAGGCGCCATCGCAAAAACACGTTTCCCGGTCAGCTTAAAAGAAGCAACCTGAATGATTACAGACAAAGCTTCCATGACAAATAGACCACCGATAATAACAAGAACGATTTCATGTTTGGTCGCAACCGCAATCGCACCAATCATCCCGCCCAAAGCTAAAGAACCAGTGTCGCCCATAAAAATTGCAGCAGGTGGCGCATTAAACCACAAAAAGCCAAGGCCAGCCCCAATGAGCGCGCCACAAAGAACAGCAATCTCACCTGTACCCGGCACAAAATGAATTTGCAGATAACCTGCAAAAATCGCATTACCAGACAGATAAGCAATCATGCCAAAAGAAGCTGCGGCAATCATCACAGGCACAATAGCCAAACCATCAAGTCCATCAGTTAAATTTACTGCATTGCCGGCAGCTACAATTACAAAAGCGCCAAACGGCACAAAGAACCAACCAAGGTTCAATAATAAATCCTTGAAAAACGGAAATGTCAGCGATGATGAAAAAGGGTCTTTACCACTTGTCATAATCACATAACACGCAACGCTAGCAATCAATGCTTCCAGCCCCAATCGCGCCCTGCCAGAAAAACCTTTATGACTTGAAGCACTGACTTTTAGGTAATCATCGTAAAAGCCAATAAGGCCAAACCCAAGCGTAACAAGCAAGATTACCCAAACATAAACACTGGACAAATTAGCCCACAATAAAGATGATGATATTAATCCAAACAGGATCATAAGCCCACCCATCGTAGGTGTGCCAGCTTTTACGAAATGAGTTTCAGGGCCATCAGACCTAATCGGCTGTCCCTTGCCTTGCCTGATTTTCAAACTGGCAATAATGCGAGGGCCAAACAAAAATACGATCATTGCTGAAGTTACAAGTGCCGCTCCTGTTCTGAATGTGATGTATCTAAAAATATTAAGAAAGGAAACATCAGATGAAAATTCCTGTCCAAGATAATAAAGCATCTACTTTTCCTCTCGCCGCAATTACGGCTACAACTATTCTAATATTTCCTGCACTATTTTTGAAAAGCGCATGCTATTGGAAGCCTTAAACACAACGACATCACCCGCTTTGAAGACAACTTTTAAGCGTTCTGCCAAGTTGGTTATATCTGGATAATGCCCGCCAAGTTTTTCTTTAGGCAGTATTTTTGCAAGGTGTTCCATTTCTGGCCCAACCAAAAACACCAAATCAGCTTTCGAAGAAGAGACAAATTTTGCAAGCCCCTCGTGCAGTTTCTTGGATTGTTTCCCAAGCTCCAACATATCCCCTAAAACAGCAATTCTGCGCTTTGTTTTAACATCATCAAAACTTGCCAGCACATTGAGTGCAGCTTCCATGGAAGCTGGATTAGCATTGTAGCTTTCATCAATAATAGTGATCCCCATTGAGCCAGAGCCACCAATCGTATATCGCGTCCCGCGCCCATCGGCAGGCACAATACGCGCCATTGCATCCGTTGTTTTCTTAATATCCGCACCCGCAAGGCTAGCAGATGCCAAAACCGCAAGCGAGTTCATCGCCATATGCTCACCAGTAACAGGTAGCCCATATGAATAATCTTCACCTTTAATACGAACATCGAGATGCAAACCACCACTGACTTGCTCAAGGTTTCGCAACCAAAAATCAGAGCCACGTTTTTGCCCAAAGCTGACAAGGTGTTCTATGTTAACTTCATTGGCCAAATCACGCATCAAAATATATCGGCGATCATCATGGTTCACAATACCATAGCCACCAGGGACAACACCTTCAAAAATTTCTGCCTTTGCGCGCGCAATATCATCAATCGTATCAAAAGCACCAATATGTGCAGCTGCAACATTATTGATCATGGCAACATGCGGACGAACCATTTTCACCAAAGGCCGGATCTCATCAGGATGGTTCATACCAATTTCAAAGACACCAAAGTCAGTTTCCTCAGGCATTCTTGCCAATGTTAAAGGCACGCCCCAATGATTATTAAAAGAAGCAACAGAGGCATGTACCTTACCGCTTACCGATAATACAGTTCTCAGCATTTCCTTGACCGAGGTTTTTCCAACACTTCCTGTAATTGCAATAACTTGTGCTTTGGTTCGCGCTCTTGCAGCAAGTCCCAAATGGGTCATCGCTTCCAACACATCACTCACAACGATCAACGGCATGCTTAAGCCGCCAAGAGATACCAGGCGACTTTCATCAACAACAGCGAATGCAGCTCCTGCCCTTAAAGCAGCAGGCAAAAAATCATGCCCGTCAAACTGATCACCTTTTATCGCAAAAAACGCCTCACCTTTTGCAAGTGTTCTCGAGTCGATAGAAATCCCTGTAATACCATCAGGCATATCACCGACCGGGCGACCGTTGACAGCTGCAAGAACCGCATCTGTTTCCCAAAGATAACTCATGCAGTTACCCCTTTTAATACGTCTTTTATGACGGAATGATCAGAAAATGGTAAAACTTTATCACCAACAATCTGACCAGGCTCATGTCCTTTGCCAGCCACGACAAGACAATCGCCTTCTTCCAAAATCTCACAACCACGTTGAATTGCTTTTGCCCTATCCCCTATTTCCTCTGCACCGTCACACGCATCCATAATCGCCTTACGAATATTGGAAGGGGCTTCAGTGCGTGGATTATCGTCGGTTACGATAACAAAATCACCTAGTCGGGAAGCAATTTCACCCATGATAGCACGTTTGCCTGGATCACGATCACCACCGCATCCAAAAACCAAAACAATGCGCCCAGACGTAAATGGACGGAGTGATGAAAGAACATTT
This sequence comes from uncultured Rhizobiaceae group bacterium, assembly GCA_937944165.1. Lineage (GTDB taxonomy): Bacteria > Pseudomonadota > Alphaproteobacteria > Rhizobiales > Rhizobiaceae > JAALLB01. The sequence goes on from CALDZF010000022.1 coordinate 8,867, forward strand.
TCAAGTGCTTCAGGCTTGTGTGCATAATCGACATAAACTGGCGCACCCTTTGCAGACTTTCCTACCAGCTCCAATCTGCCAGACGCACCTTGCAAATTCTCCAAGGCTTTAAAAGCTACTTGAGGTGATGTGCCTGTTGCAATTGCCATACCGCTTGCAACCAAGCCATTGGCAATCTGAAAATCACCTGCCAATGGAAACTCAATTCTATAATGCTTGTCTTCATGTTCAAGCTCAACAACTTGCCCAAATTGCAAATGCTCAACTTTTTTCAAGCTGATAAAATCACCTGCTCGCCCCACAGTTAAAACCTTGCATCCACCTTCATATGCTGCATCAATTGCGGCTTGTGAAAAAGGATCATCCGCAAAGATTATCGCTGGTGCACCTTCTGGCAAGCGCTCTTTAAATAATAACATTTTAGCTTCGAGATAATCTTTAACTGTTGGATGATAGTCCAGATGATCGCGTCCAAGGTTTGTAAATCCGCCAACTGATAACCGCACACCATCAAGCCGCCTTTGATCAAGGCCATGCGAAGAAGCCTCCATTGCCGCATGAGTAATGCCAGCATTTGCAAGTTCATCAAGTAATTTATGCAGAGAAACAGGATCAGGAGTGGTCAAATTGCCATAATTCTCACGACCAGGCGCCACAACACCAGTTGTTCCAAGACTGGCAGCAATTTGTTTATCTGCTTCCCAAATTTGGCGAAGAAACGTTGCAACAGATGTCTTGCCTGCAGTTCCGGTAACTGCCGCAACAATTGGAGGTTGAGCAGGATAAAATTGAGCGCTTACAAATGCCAGAACACGCCTGGGGTCTTCGCAACGCCAGATTGGAATATCAATATTACCAACATTAGAATCGGTTGAAACAACAACTGCAACAGCACCATTATCTTGTGCTTGCTTTGAAAAGCTTGCCCCATCGACATTTGTACCAGGCAATCCAAAAAATAGAGAACCATTAATTACATCAGACGAGTTTGCGGCAATATTGGTGATATCAATAGCAGCTATATCGTTGGGTATATCCAAACCAATTTCTGCAATATTTACCAATTTCATTTGCGCAGCTTCCCTAATAACTCGCGAATCAAGTCAATTCCCCTGTTTCTATCTGCCTGTCTATTGGGAAATTAACAAGGGATTTGCTATATTTCCAAAATCAGCCTTCACACCCAAAACTGAAGCAGAACGCCTGATGATATTACCCACAAGAGGGGCAGCATTGAGGCCAGCTGTTGCACTTTTCTTACCTTCTTCAGGCTTGGGTTCATCCACAAATGCCAAGACAACATATTCAGGATTATCTACAGGAAATGTGGCTAGAAAAGCATTAAAGCGAACTTTGCTTGAATAACGACCATTAACAACCTTTTCAGCTGTCCCTGTCTTGCCACCAACACGAAAACCAGGAACCTCAGCTCGACTTCCAGACCCTCTTTCTACATTCATACGCATTAAATCTCGCATATGAATGCTTGTCTGCTCTGAAATTACTTGAACCGCTTCTGCTTGAGCTTGTGTTCTTGAACGCGGAAATAAAGTTGGATTAATTAGCTTGCCACCATTAACAAGTGCCGCACCAGCAACAGCTGTTTGAAGTGGTGTAGTTGTTGCACCATGACCATAAGAAATTGTCACAGAATTAATCTTGCGCCATTTTTTTGGCTCAACCGGAAAAGCAACCTCTGGCAATTCAAAAGGGACACGGCTTAACAAGCCAATTTTATGCAAAAAGTCGCGGTGCCCCTGAACGCCTACAACATCTGCCATCTTTGCCGTACCAATATTAGATGAATAAATAAACACTTCTGGTACACTTAAAATTCTTCTTTTGGCATGAAAATCATTTATCGTATGCCCACCAATCCGCAAAGGTCTACGCGCATCAAAGCGACTACCCATAGTAACCTTACCACTATCAAGCGCCATCGCTGTTGTGAAAGCTTTAAACGTTGACCCCATCTCAAAAAGGCCGGCACTATTGCGGTTTAGGTTTTCCTTCTTCAAAGCATCAACTGGTTTATTTGGATTATAATCAGGCAAAGATGCCATTGCGACAACTTCACCCGTATTCGCGTTTAAAACAATTGCACCAGCAGCAATTGCTTTATAACGACGCATGGCTGCTGCTAGTTCTTCACGAACATAATGTTGAACGCGCAAATCAATTGATAGATGCACAGGCTGCAAATCCTGATTACTGGCAAAACCAAGCGAACGCAGTTGTTTTAATCCACGATCGTCGATGTATTTTTCAAGGCCGGCAATGCCAACATTATCAATATTTACATGGCCTACAATATGCGAGGCCGTTTCACTGTTAGGATAAAATCTACGCGTCTCCTTGCGAAAACCAACGCCAGGAATACCAAGCGCCAAAATTTGGCTTTCTTTGGCAGGGGTAAGTTCACGCTTTAACCAGACAAAGCCAGCCTTGCTACTCAAGCGGCGGTGAACTGTTTTTACATTAATATCAGGAAGCACTGATTGAAGTTTTTCAACTGCTTCATCGACATCAACAATCTTGTTAGGCTCAGCAAACAATGAAGAAGTTACAATATCTGTTGCAAGTGTTTCACCATTACGATCACGAATATCAGGGCGTTTTGCAGTAATTGATATATCAGGGCGCAATCTTGCCGAAGCCTCATCAGGCTCTACAAAACCAAGCACAGCAAGCCTTCCAATGATAACAGTATAAGCAACGCCCAAGATAACCATGGAAAGTAAAATACGTGATTTGGCTTGCATGTCAGCAGATTTGCCAGTGCCTTGAATACTCAAGTGAGCAGCACTTTTTTCTGGTCTAAATTTTATATTCATTCAGCACCCCCTGCCGAAGGCTGAAGCACAGTGCCAGTATTGAGATCACCATCAATACCTGCATAGCCTTCAGGGTTTTCATCAACAAGCACGTCAGGCCTTTTCAAACCAGGCAATGAATTATCATCTGCAAGCTGCGCTGGTTCAATGGGTTTAAGCTGGAGTTGCCCACCATAATGTTCCACCAGTTTTTCAAGTCTTTTAGGACTGGTAAGCAAACTCCAGTCTGACTTTAGAAGATCAACACGGTTTTTTTCCGCTTCAATTTGTTTTTCCAGAATAGCAACTCTGTCAAGCGCCTCCTGGCTGTCATGCTTTACCTTGAAAGTCCAAACAACTGTTGCAATCAACAGTGCTACCATCAAAATATCAACGCTTCTAAAAACTGGCGCTAATCGCATAATATTCACTCTCCTTTAACCGGCAAAGCATTTAGAGAAACCAAATTGGGCAATCCAAAAATTGACATATCCATTTTTGCAGGTGGATTGTCATTTCGTTCGCCCCACCTAAGTTTTGCGGAACGTGCTCTAGGATTTATCTCAGCTTCTTCCTTGCTGGCCTTTAAAAGACCTTTGCCACGAATCACAAATGTCGCATCTTTATGCTTTACCAATGGTAAATGCCGCGAACCTTCTTGCGCGCCACAGCGATCTTTGAAGAATAATTTCACCAATCTGTCTTCGAGAGAGTGAAATGTGACAACGACCAAACGTCCACCCGCTTTTAAAAGCCGTTCTGCCGCAAACAAAGCCTTACCCAATTGCTCTAATTCCTGATTTACAAAAATACGCAAAGCTTGAAACGTTCTGGTTGCTGGATGAATCCTGTCTGTTGCCCGTCTTCCAAGTGTTTTTTCAATCAAAGAAGCAAGCTGCAAAGTTGTCGAAAAACTTATCTTTTCTCTTTCGCGCACAATTGCACGCGATACAGCAGAAGCCTTACGCTCCTCACCCAAAATTCCAATAACACGCGTTAAATCTTGTTGCTGCATGGTATTAACAACATCAGCCGCACTTACACCTGATTGCCCCATTCGCATATCAAGAGGACCATCTTTTTGAAAAGAAAAACCCCGCTCCGCCTCATCTAACTGCATAGAAGAGACACCTATATCCAAGACCACACCGTCTACTTCAATAAAACTATTATTCTGCGCAAGCACATCAAGACTACCGAATTTACCTTGTACTAGAGAGAGCTTACCCGCCAATTCTGCAACCAGTGAAGCGCCATCACGAATAGCATTTGGATCGCGGTCTATTGCCAAAACATTTGCACCAGAACCTACAATTGCAGATGAATAACCGCCTGCACCAAATGTCCCATCAACAATATTTAAGCCATTGAGTTTACCAGAAGCGGGTTGCAAACAAGAAAGAACCTCATTGAGCATAACAGGCACATGACGAACTGGTCCGCCCACAACATCAGTTTCGATATTGTTGTTCATCACCTGTTTTGCTCTCCATATCTTGTTGCAACCCCACTTTTAGCGCGGCGCATTTCCGCGACTTTCTTCCTTGCCTGCTCTTGGTAGACAAGAAACTTCTGCGGCTCCCATATCTGGAAAAAATGCCCCCGCCCCACAAAGGCAGCACTTTCTTTAATTCCTGTATGGTCACGAATTAAATCTGTCAGAACGACACGTCCCTCAGCATCTATCTTTAATTCACCTGAATCCCCATGGAGCACGAAAGAATAAAGATTATAATCTTCTGAAAAAGGATCCATAAGCTCAAGCTGTTTTTCCTTGCGCTCAATCAACTCAATACTACCTGCATCAATCACAGGGTCTTCAACATCTCTTAGGGTATAAAGCTGCCTGGCATCTCCAAGCACAGGACGAAAAGGGGCAGGGATGGAAACCCTCCCCTTTTTATCAACCTTATTGATCGCGTTCGACAGGAACCGATCCATAACCAACCTTCCAAATTTTGGATAACCGCCGCCCGAAAGTCATCCCCCATAACTCAGCAGCCTTACGACTGTTTCAAGTAAATATGGGATATCATGGGAATTTATGGGGGTCAATGGAGTTTTAAGGATTCATAAGGGATTTAGCGCATGAAAATTACTAAACACCTGCTTTTATTATGAAAACTTATCTCATTATAAATTTAGAAATAATGAGTCATTTTGACTCATGTTCCAACATCTTGACGAGCAAACAAAAATAACAAGCCAATTTATTTCATTAACTCGCATAAAGAAATAACGATCAGCAAAACAATCGAAAACGAGCTATTCTGTTTAACACATTGTTTTATTTAAAAAAATAACCAAAGAGAAGCGTTTATTAATTACAATTTTATTAAAACTGTAATTATTCAGGTTAATTATCAATGTTAATAATACGTTTGAGTTTTCAATTAAGATTAAATAAATTACATTAGGTGACGTAAAGTAAATTGAACACATTCAAGGCTTCCTAGTACAATGTTGCGAAAAGGACATTAATTATGAAAATGGAAATTATCACTGATATTAATTCTGATGATACTCAAGAAAATATAGTTGAGATCAGACAAACAGCCCCTTTAAATTCACTTAATGTTATTCGAGCGACTAACTTCAATGACCATATTGTTGGCACGGAACATGCTGACTTGATAAATGGCAGAAAAGGCGACGACATCATCTTTGGTGGTGGCGGTGACGACCGTTTATTTGGTGGTCTTGGTAATGATGAAATCTTCGGCGGCAGAGGTAATGATATTATTGCTGGTAATGAAGGTAATGATTTCCTCTCTGGAAACATCGGCAATGACGTAATCCGCGGTGGCGATGGTAAAGACTTAATTTTAGGTGGAAATGGTAATGACCGTATAGATGGTAATGATGGTGACGATGTCATCGAAGGTGGCAATAATAACGACTTCATTACAGGCGGCAAAGGCAATGACTCAATAAGTGGTGACGCAGGTAATGATGAAATCTTTGGCAACAGAGGTGATGATCACATATTGGGCGGCACTGGCAATGATGGTTTAAGTGGCGGTCTGGGTAATGATGCGCTCTTTGGTGGAGAAGGTAACGACTTCTTAATTGGCAACAGTGGCAATGATTTATTACTAGGTGAAAGTGGTAATGATGTACTGGGCGGCGGAAATGGCAATGACGAATTGCTCGGCGGCAGTGGCGATGACTTCTTAAATGGTGATTCAGGTAACGATCATATATTTGGTAACAGAGGCGACGATGAAATTTCTGGCGATGCTGGCAATGACACTGTTGATGGCGGAAATGGCAACGATATTATCTTCGGTGGTGACGGAAATGACTTCGTCATTGGCGGTCTAGGCAACGATGACGTTATCGGTGAAGCAGGCAATGACTTCCTGGATGGCGGCGCTGGCGATGATTTCCTAAACGGTGGAACAGGCGACGACGCAATATTTACTGGTACAGGCAATGATATTATCTTCTTTGGAAAACCTTTTGCCGACGGCAATGATATTTTTGGCAATGGTAGAGACACTGTGTTTGACTTTGAAATTGGCAAAGACAAAGTCTTCTTTGAAGCAGGCAGCCTCACAATTGATGATGTACTTAATAACATTCATCAAACTGACGCCGGTGTTCTTATTAACAGAACCTTCGAACTAGCTGGACAGGCACAAAGTGAATCTATCCTGCTTGCTGATATCCATCTATCAGATCTTGATATAAATTTAGATTTCATATTTGGATAAAATTTAATACCAGTCGGTCTATAAGCCGGGTTCTGTATGGCCTCGCGAACGAGACTTGGTGATTATTCATCTGGGGCGACAATTGCTTGCCGCCTCGGTGCAACCTACCCGGACAACTGACCTGGAAACAGGCTGAGATATTGCTACCTCGCATTGTCCCTATTCGGTTTTGCTCCCGATGGGGTTTACCTTGCCCACGACCATTACTGGCACGTGCGGTGAGCTCTTACCTCACCCTTTCATCCTTACCTAAGATTGCTCGAAGGCGGTTTGCTTTCTGTGGCACTTTCCCTTGGGTTTGTGGTCGCCCACTTCCCCAGCCGGAAGTTATCCGGCATCGTGTTTCCATGGAGCCCGGACTTTCCTCCACTGCGCCCTTTCGAGACTAGCAGCAGCAATCACCCGACCGACTGGTGAGATTTGTATAGGCGGGATACGGGATGGGGGCAAGCTATGAGTTAAACTTGAAACGCTTTGTAAATTTAGGCTTATGTTTTAATGGAAAGGGCTTGCTTCGCTGGAACTTATACACCACCATTCAGGAATGGGCGTGTGAATGCAGATTTGCGTCTGCCTACTCCTTGTAGGGCAGCAATTCCCCAAACAAAAATATTGCAAAATGAAATTTTTCTGGCACCTTCGTAATTGTATAAATTTGGAGCTAGAACATGACTTACGTTTCTGCGGATATTATCGACAATGGCCAGACGTTATTGCTGAAAGACAGCAAGGCAAACGAGACGAGGTTTCATGCGCTTTGGCTTCGTGATAATGCGCTGGATGAAGAAACCCGTGCCGCAAATGGTCAGCGCTTGATTACGCTGAATGATATTCCAAAAGATACAGACCTAAAGTCAACGACACTAAACGATACGGGTCTTCAAATCGAATTTGGCCCGGATGGAAAACAGACAGAGTTTCCAATTAACTGGCTAGAGGCTCATGCCTATGACACGCACGAAAACAGTACCGAAAAAGGCTGGCTTCCCGCAAGCACGCAGACCTGGGATAGCGTTTTAAACGATACAGTTCCCGTAGCTGATTTCAATGAGGTTAAGCGCGAGCAGGCAAAGCTTGAAACTTGGTTAGCCGCAGTCAAACGCTATGGCTTTGCCAAGCTAACAGGCGGCCCAATTGAAGATGGTGCCCTCACTAAAGTAGCAGACCTCTTTGGCTATATCCGTGAAACCAATTACGGCAAATGGTTTGAAGTTCGCACGGAAGTAAACCCGGTTAATCTTGCCTATACAGGGCTTGGACTTCAAGCGCATACAGACAACCCCTACCGCGATCCTGTTCCTACTTTACAGATATTATATTGCCTTGAAAACTCTGCCAAAGGCGGCGACAGCATGGTGGTCGATGGCTTCAAAATCGCGCAAATTCTTAAACAGGAAATGCCAGAAGGGTTCGACGCATTGGCAAACTATTGCGCACGCTTTGAATATGCGGGCGAAGCTGGCGTAAAGCTCACTTCAAAACGCCCGATGATAGAATTAAATCCGGATGGAGAACTCATCGGTATCCGCTTTAACAACCGTTCCTGTGCGCCTATTACCGATGTCCCATTTGATGTCATGCCAACATACTATTCAGCCTATAGAAGATTCTGCGAATTGGTGGATGATGAAGATATGATGGTCTCCTTCAAGCTTGCACCAGGTGAAAGTTTTATCGTTGACAATACGCGCGTACTGCACGCCCGCAAAGGGTATTCAGGTGCTGGTTCGCGTTGGTTGCAAGGATGCTACGCCGATAAGGACGGGCTATACTCAACACTCTGCGCACTTCAACACGAATTGGGAATGGCCTCATGACCAAACCGGATACAACCACCCTTTCAAAAGAAACAATTGTTGATTTCATTGGTGATATTTTTGAACGCCGTGGCGCAGACTCTTATTTGGGCGAGCAAGTCACCATGTCAGAGCATATGCTGCAAGGAGCTGAATTAGCTGAAAAAGCTGGCGGATCAGACGAGATTATCGCAGCCGCCCTGCTCCATGATATCGGCCATTATACCAATGAGTTTCCAGACGACGCACTGGCGCAAGGCATCGACAATCACCACGATGAAGCAGGCGCTGCGGTGCTTGCAAAATTCTTTCCGCCCACCGTTACCGAATGTGTTCGATGCCATGTAGCAGCAAAGCGATACTTATGCGCAACGGATAAAGAATATTTTGGCAAACTGTCAGAAGCTTCTGTACATACGCTTGGCCTTCAAGGGGGACCGATGAGTAAGGAAGAAGTTGCAGAATTTGAAAAGAACCCCCATCTTAAGGAAATCGTACAAGTTAGATATTGGGATGATTTAGGTAAAGTGCCCAATCATATAACACCTGATTTCGCCTATTATGCACCCATGTTACAAAGGGTTGTAGACAGGCATACTCAATAATAATTCAGATAGTTAACTGAACCTCAATATAAATATCAGAAAATAGTCTAAATTGATATATACTATGAGGTATGGGTATGGAGTTTACACGTAGAAGTATCATTAAAACAGGCATAGCAGGCAGTTTGTCTGCAGGATTATTTTTGCCTACCACCCATGCAAATGCAGCACGTAAACGTACGTTAGATTACGGTGCAAACAAGCTGGATTGGTATCCAGCAAGAAACAATATACCCAATGCGCCTATTTTGATTTTTGTTCACGGCGGCGCATGGGCCTTGGGCAATCGCGGCCAAGTGGGTTCAAAAGCACGTCACTTCACGCGCAACGGATATAATTTTGCATCTGTAAGCTATACGCTATTTCCAAAAGCCAATGCACAAACGCAAGCCCTGCAAATAGGCCAAGCAGTGAATTGGATCCATGCAAATGCCATACAATTAGGCGGCGATCCAAACCGCATTGCATTAATGGGACATTCAGCAGGTTGTCATTTATCATCTTTAGCAACATTAACGGGTGCAGCACATCCCGTAAAAGCATTAATCTGCAATGATACGCGCGCTTATGATTTACCCTTCCTTGCAAAAATGAGCGGTGGATCCCTGCCCGCACTTTACGCACCAGCTTTCAGACGCAAAAAAACCTGGAGCGCATGGTCCCCTATTTCTTATACTGGTTTAAAACAACATCCTCCAACGCTAGTTGCATGGTCAGGTGGCATAGGCCGCGATAGAGTATCAAAACATTTTGCTGATGCGCTTGAATATGACGGAACAGAAGTACAGCGTTATGACGGCAAAAGAAGATATAACCATATTTCAATTAATAGCAGAATGGGCTTGGAACGCGGCCGTTTAACCAAGACAGTAGACCGCTTCCTGCAAGATACACTCAACAGAGACATACCCATAAAAAAGCCCGGTTAATTTATACCCGGGCTTTTGTTTCATGATTATATGATAAAATCAGGCAATGATTTTTCTTACTCTATTGCAGTACCTTGTACTAATAGGGTTCGGGCTTTTAGCACCATGACCTGCATTATATTTAAGGATAGTGCCGCAAGTTGAACCACCGGCAAGGCGATGCGCTTTACCTAAATATTTCATACCCCAGAAAAGGTTTGTTGCAGGATTATAAAGTTGCTTCGCAGTGCCTTTATAGCCCATTCCACGAGCAGTTGCCAAACGAATTTGCATCAATCCAATTTCACCAACAGCGCCCGTAACATTTGGACGGAAGCTACTTTCAACCTGAACAACTGCACGAGCCAAA
>CALDZF010000023.1 GCA_937944165.1 uncultured Rhizobiaceae group bacterium
GCGGTAAAATGGACACGTGCAGGCAAGGGACCATTCATATTGGAGATGGAAACTTATCGTTATCGTGGGCATTCCATGTCTGACCCGGCAAAATACCGCACAAAAGACGAAGTACAAAAAATGCGTGCGGAACAAGACCCGATTGAACAGGTCAAACAGCGTATTTTGAAAGAAAAAATGGCTTCTGAAGATGATTTGAAAGCCACTGATAAGAAAATTCGCGAAATCGTCGGTAAATCAGCTGAATTTGCACAATCTGCTCCATTACCTGATGCGAGTGAACTTTATACAGATATTTTGTTGGAGGCGTAAATCATGGCTATAGAAATTTTAATGCCGGCTCTTTCGCCAACAATGGAAGAAGGCAACCTGGCAAAATGGCTTGTTAAAGAAGGCGATAGCGTTTCTGCAGGCGATATCATTGCTGAGATTGAAACTGATAAAGCTACCATGGAAGTGGAAGCCGTTGATGAAGGCACCATTGCCAAAATTTCTGTTGAAGAAGGCGCTCAAGGCGTAAAAGTCAACGAAGTGATTGCTGTATTAGCAGAAGAGGGTGAAGATGCTGCCAGTATTGATACATCCAAAAAAGCGGAAGCGCCTAAATCAGCCGATGCTGAAACCTCAGAAGCCCAAGAGGAAACAAAACCCGATACAAGCGTAAAAGCTGAAAAGCCTGACGCGCCGAGCATAGAAGTTGCAAGTGATCCTGACATTCCTGAAGGTACGGAAATGGTATCCATGACGGTTCGTGAAGCGCTCAACACTGCCATGGCAGAAGAAATGCGCAAAGATGAAGATGTGTTTATCATGGGTGAAGAAGTCGCTGAATATCAGGGCGCTTATAAAATCACACAAAACTTGCTTCAGGAATTTGGCGATAGACGTGTTGTTGATACGCCGATTACCGAACACGGCTTTGCAGGTATTGGAGTCGGCGCCGCAATGACTGGTTTAAAACCTATCGTTGAATTTATGACTTTTAACTTTGCAATGCAGGCAATCGACCACATCATCAACTCTGCTGCCAAAACACTTTATATGTCTGGCGGTCAAATGGGTGCGCCAATTGTATTTCGTGGCCCTAATGGAGCGGCAGCACGAGTGGGTGCGCAGCATTCGCAATGTTATGCGGCATGGTATAGCCATGTGCCTGGCCTGAAAGTGATTGCACCTTATTCAGCATCTGATGCTAAAGGCCTGTTAAAGGCAGCCATTCGTGACCCAAACCCGGTTGTGTTTTTGGAAAATGAAATTCTGTATGGTCAATCGTTTGACGTGCCGGATGTTGAAGATCATGTCCTGCCTATTGGCAAAGCCAGAATTCATAAAGAGGGCACAGATGTAACGATTGTTTCATTCAGCATCGGTATGAAATACGCGATTGAAGCAGCGGCACAACTCGAAGCTGATGGAATTAGTGTTGAAATTATTGATCTTCGCACAATTCGCCCGCTTGATATGGAAACCGTTCTAACCTCGGTTAAGAAAACAAATCGTCTTGTAACCGTTGAAGAAGGTTACCCGCAATCATCAGTGGGTTGTCACCTTGCCAGCCAAGTCATGCAACAGGCATTTGATTATCTGGACGCTCCGATTATTACAATTGCTGGCAAAGATGTTCCAATGCCATACGCGGAGAACTTGGAAAAGCTTGCCTTGCCAAATGTGGATGAGGTGATTGAGGCTGTTAAAGCGGTGACATATAAATAAATGCAACGGCTTGATCTCAAATCATTGCGTTATGATAAATTGGGACGATCCGTTCTGATTGACGGACGCAAGATAGTTCTTGAGGTCAGCCACGAAGCCTTGGAAGCATTTTCCAATCGCGAACTTACTGCCGATGAAGCAGTTATAAAAGTTGCGGAAGAACAAAAACGTTTAACCAGACTGGCCGAATGGGTGCCAGCTGATGATGGTAAAATACATATTACGACAAACATGCTGATGAATGATGGCGTGTTTGCGAGTGGAGATACAGAAAATGCCTATTGATATTACAATGCCAGCCCTTTCGCCAACCATGGAAGAAGGCAATCTTGCCAAGTGGCATGTGAAAGAAGGCGATAGCGTCTCCGCTGGTGATATTATAGCCGAGATTGAAACCGACAAGGCCACAATGGAAGTGGAAGCGGTCGATGAGGGAACAATTGCCAAAATTGCCGTTCAAGAAGGCGCACAAGGTGTGAAGGTCAATGCAGTAATTGCTATCCTTGCCGAAGAAGGTGAAGATGTAAGTACAATTGACGTTAAATCTTCTGAACCCGCAAAAGAAGTTAAAAAAGAAGAGCCCAAGCCACCTGAACCTGTACCAGAACCAAAGCAAGAAGAAATCGTTGCTGAAAAACCAAAAGAAGCAATGATTCAAGAAAAAGCACCAGCTATGGCGCCCAAGCAAAACGGCGAGCGTATTTTTGCCTCTCCACTAGCGCGTCGTATTGCCGAACAAAACAATGTGGACTTAAAATCCATATCAGGTTCTGGCCCGCATGGCAGGATTGTAAAGGCTGATGTCGAAGGGAAGAGCGGCACGAAAGCGGATACAAAATCAGCCTCACAATCTACGGCTTCAACTTCTGCTCCAGCCATGGCAACAGGAATGTCAGATGATAAGGTTCTGGCATTCTATGAAGAGGGTAAATATGAGACCTTGCCGCATAATGGTATGCGTCGTGCAATTGCGTCCCGTCTAACAGAATCCACCCAGACCATCCCTTCCTACACGATGACGATGGAGTGCGAGTTGGATAAGCTTCTTAAATTGCGCAGTGAAATAAATTCCTCCGCTCCAATGGGTGACAATGAAAAGCCTGTATTTAAAATTTCAGTCAATGACTTCATCATCAAGGCATTGGCATTGGGATTGCGCGATGTGCCAATGGCGAATGCGTCATGGACTTCTGATGCTCGTATTCTGCATAAACATTCAGATGTCGGTGTGGCTGTCGCAATTGAGGATGGTTTGATTACACCAATCGTGCGTGAAGCAGAGCTTAAAACACTTTCGGCCATTTCAATTGAAATGAAAGACCTTGCAAAACGTGCGCGTGAAATGAAACTTGCACCAAATGAATTCCAGGGCGGTTCTTCTGCCGTTTCCAATCTGGGCATGTTTGGCATAGCAAACTTCACTTCTATCATTAATCCACCGCAGGCATCCATTATCTCAATTGGTGCGGGTGAAAAACGTGCAGTTGTTAAAGATGGAGCAATTGCAGTTGCCACTGTGATGACAGCAACATTTGCTTTTGATCACAGGGTTATTGATGGCGCGTTGGGGGCTGAACTTGCAGTTGCTTTCAAGCAATATATCGAAAACCCTATGGGTATGCTCGTATAAGATAAGGATCTTAATTTTGTTGGGTCTGCTCAATTTGCTCGGGAGTTTTATCCTGCTTTGTCTTGATAAAGTCAGCAATATCCTGACCAAAACGAGCCATGCCCAGCGCAATAATGACAGCGTAAACAACATTGGTTGCAGATCTAATCCAGCGCAGTGTAAAAATTTGCGTAAAGGCACGCAGCAACAACAAAGCCATCAGACCAAATCCTGGGCCTTTAACAATCCATGGCAATGGCGAAATATGAGTAATAAGATAGTCAATAACATCCAAAGGAAACATTCTCCTGCGTTTATGGATTATCTAATACCTGATTCTAACCATAGTTGGGCAGGGTGCACTCATGAGTGATATTTCAATCCGCTCTGCTAAGCGCACAGATGCTGCCGATCTTGCAATTTTGGATAATTTGGCGGGTCACAGCATTCCATTGATATTTTGGTGTGAACAAACGCAAGATAATCGTATTGAAACAGCTCTGGCAACAGGGCGTGACCGCCTTGCCGATGATGATGGTTTTTATAACTGGAAGAAAGCCAGGGTGGCGGTTGAAGACGAAATGATTGCTGGAATGTCAGTCTGTTATATTATGCCAGAGCCTGATGAAGAAGCTGATTATATCATTCGAAGTTCAAGTGCTTTCAAACCTGTATTTGAACTTTATAACGAATGCGTCGATCACTGGTTTATCGATGCCTTGGCTGTTTATCCTTCTTCGCAACATAAAGGTATTGGCAAGCTTTTATTCGATGATGCATTTGCTGGAGGCAAAGAATCTCAAGCAAAAACAATGAGCTTAATCGTTGAAGATACAAATGAAGTTGCTTATGCACTTTATCGTTCATATGGGTTTGAGGTTATAAACCAGCGCGAGTTTATACCCTTTGAAGGTGCGCGCGAAATCAATGAATGGATTTTGATGTCGAGGTCACTCACATGAAAAAAATCCTTGTCTATGGCGATAGCCTGACCTGGGGTTCAGTTCCGGGCGAACCAAAACAACATAATGCGCAAACCCGCTGGCCTAATGTGATGTCCAGTGTATTAGGCGAAAATTACGAAGTTACTACAGATGGTTTACGAGGGCGCTTAACAGCCTATGACGAACATCTGGCTGATTGTAATCGTAATGCAAGCCAAACCCTTCCAACAGCGCTTTATTCTCATGCGCCACTTGATTTGGTAATTTTGTTTCTGGGCACAAATGATATGCAACCACATATTGCAGGAACATCAATTGCTGCCATGCAAGGCATGAGGCGGTTGGTAACCATCGTGCAAAATCATTTTGCTGGTCCTGATATTCCCAATCCAAAAGTCTTGATTGTTTCACCGCCCAGACTTTGTAAAACTCATGATGAGTTTTATACGGGTTTTTTTGAAGGCACAATTGAGCAATCCTATAAGTTGGCCGAATATTTTCAACAAATAGCACAAGAAAAAGATTGTTCGTTCTTTGATGCAGGCAGTGTCGCGCAAACATCACCCATAGATGGCGTTCATCTGGACGCACAAAATACTATTAACATCGGCAAGGCGCTCGCGCCCATAGTCGAAGAAATTTTAAAATAAAACTCATAGTGAGTTTAAGGAGAAGGCAAGTGGCCAATTCATACGACGTAATTATTATCGGCTCAGGACCAGGTGGTTATGTAACCGCAATTCGTGCTGCACAACTGGGGTTGAAAACCGCTATAGTTGAACGTGAACATCTGGGCGGTATTTGCCTTAACTGGGGGTGTATCCCAACCAAGGCGCTGCTTCGTACCGCAGAAATCTACCACTACATGCAACATGCCAAAGACTATGGCCTGTCTGCGGAAAAGGTAAGCTTTGACCCTGCTGCCGTGGTAAAACGTTCACGCGGGGTATCAGCACAACTTAATGGCGGTGTTGGTCATCTCCTCAAGAAAAACAAAGTCGATGTGATTTGGGGCGAAGCCAAGATTGCTAAAGTTGGCGAAATCGTTGTTTCAAAACCTTCAAAGCCAGCAGTTGAACCACAAAATGCAGTACCTAAAAATACACTGGGTGAGGGCACTTATAACGCTAAACATATTATTGTCGCCACAGGCGCACGTCCACGCGTTATCCCTGGTATTGAACCTGACGGTGATAAAATCTGGACATACTTCGAAGCAATGGTGCCTGAAGGAATGCCAAAATCTATTGTCGTTATGGGATCTGGCGCAATCGGCATTGAGTTTGCTTCCTTTTATAACGCTATGGGCGTTGATGTAACAGTGGTTGAACTGATGGATCGTGTCGTACCAGTTGAAGATGAAGAAATTTCAGCTATTGCACAAAAGCGGTTTGAAAAAGCTGGTATAAAAATACTGACAGGATCGAAAGTATCCAAGGTTGAGAAAACCAAGGCAGGTATTGTGGCTCATATTGAAGATGCCAAGGGTAAGGTGCAAAAACTGGAAGCAGAAAAACTGATTTCTGCCATTGGTGTTGTTGGCAATATTGAAAGCCTCGGCCTTGAAGAATTAGGCGTTAAAACAGACCGTGGCTGCGTTGTCATTGATGATGTAAGCCGCACTAACGTCAAAGGCATATACGCCATTGGCGATGTTGCTGGCCCGCCAATGCTTGCGCACAAGGCTGAGCATGAGGGTGTTATCTGCGTTGAAGCCATTGCAGGGAAACATCCGCATGTCATGGATAAAGCTAAGATACCAGGCTGTACTTACTGTCACCCGCAAATTGCCTCTGTTGGCATGACAGAAGTCCAAGCCAAAGAAGCAGGGCATGAACTAAAAGTAGGGCGTTTTCCATTTATGGGCAACGGCAAGGCAATAGCGCTTGGTGAACCTGATGGATTAATCAAGACAGTGTTTGACAAAAAAACAGGGCAACTGCTTGGTGCGCATATGATTGGTCATGAAGTTACAGAACTTATTCAAGGCTATGTTGTTGCCATGAACCTTGAGACGACAGAAGAAGATTTGATGCACGCAGTCTTCCCGCATCCGACGCTGTCTGAAATGATGCATGAAAGTGTGTTAGATGCCTATGACCGTGTTGTGCATATGTAGTGGTGATAAATTAAAAGGTGAAATTTCAATCTAAAGAGATTAGATAAACTTTATGGTTACTTTACTCGACACGACGAAAAAACAGCTTCGCCACCCAGAAAAGGCGCATCGGCCTGAAAATCCAATCAAGAAAAAGCCTGATTGGATAAGGGTAAAGGCGGGCGGTTCACCTGTCTATGAGGAAACTGCAAAAATCATCAAAGACAATAATCTGGTTACCGTTTGTGGCGAGGCTGGCTGTCCGAACATAGGCGAATGCTGGTCAAAAAAACATGCAACCATGATGATCATGGGCGATACCTGCACAAGAGCTTGTGCATTTTGTAATGTAAAGACCGGCATGCCTGCGCCACTTGATGTCAAAGAGCCTGAGAATGTCGCCAAGGCAGTGGCCAAACTTGGGCTTAATCATGTGGTAATAACATCTGTTGATCGCGATGATCTGGATGATGGCGGTGCGCAACACTTTGTTGAAACGATAGAAGCCATACGTGAGCTTTCGCCAGACACGACAATCGAGATTTTAACACCGGATTTCTTGCGCAAAGAAGGTGCGATAGAAAAAGTGGCACTGGCTAAGCCTGATGTTTTTAATCATAATCTGGAGACGGTATCTTCCAAATATCTGACGGTACGTCCTGGCGCACGCTATTTCCATTCCATTCGATTGTTGCAAATGGTGAAGGAAGTAGACCCTACAATCTTCACAAAATCAGGCATAATGGTGGGCTTTGGAGAGCAACGTAACGAGGTGCTTCAATTGATGGATGATTTACGCTCTGCGGACGTTGATTTCATTACTATAGGTCAATATTTGCAACCAACCTCACACCACCATGAATTGGTAGAGTTTGTAACGCCAGAACAGTTTAAATCCTATGAAACTTCGGCCTATTCAAAAGGCTTTCTAATGGTTTCATCAACGCCACTAACGCGATCGTCGCATCATGCAGGTGAAGATTTTGCCAAGTTGAAAGCTGCGCGTGAGGCCGCCAACTAGAATGCCGAAGTTAGACAAAAAACATACCGTAAATCATACCGCTGAAAAAATGTATAAACTGGTATGTGATGTAGAAAGTTACCCAAAGTTCGTGCCCCTATGTCAGTCATTGACTGTTAAATCTTCCAAAGAACGTGACGGCAAAATGCTGATGATGGCCGATATGACCATGGCTTATAAAATGTTAAGCGAGACATTTACCACGCAAGTTTTGATGAACCATGAAGCCTTGCAAATTGATGTAAAGTATATCGAAGGCCCCTTTAAACATTTGGATAACCAATGGAAGTTCAAAGATGTCGAAAGCGCAAAATGCGAAGTTACATTTTTGCTCGACTATGAACTACGAAGCAAAATGCTAGCTATGGCTGCGGGGGCTGTTTTTGATATGGCGTTTGGAAAATTTGTTGATGCCTTTGAAAAACGCGCTGATGAAGTCTACGCTTGAAGCCCTTCAGGATCATCCAGTCCATAACCCAGCAACATTTCCAAAGCCTCTTTTATCGTTTCACGGCGAACCTCATCGCGGTTCATATCTGTGAAATTAAAGTCTTCAACAAAAGCACCTTCTTCATCTGACGTGGCTACCGCAATATAAACGAGGCCTACAGGTTTAGTTTCTGTGCCACCACCAGGTCCCGCAATGCCAGTAACCGCTACAGCTGCATTTGAGCCTGAATGTTTTATCGCTCCAATCGCCATTTCTGATGCGACTTGTGGTGATACTGCACCATATTCTTCAATTAGTTCAGATTGAACGTCCAAAACTTCGCTTTTTGCTTCATTTGAATAGGTGATAAAGCCGCAATTAAAAACGCTTGATGAGCCGCTAACAGATGTGATGCAACCGCCGATTAATCCGCCTGTACAGGATTCAGCCGTAGCAATAGTAAAACCAGCTTCGCCAAATTCTTTTACGACTTGTTGGGCAATCGTGGTGAGTTCTTCATCAAACATTTTTCATCATCCCAAAAGAAACACTGACCGTTGCAAGGGCAGCAATGCCTTCTTCACGGCCAATAAAACCAATTTTCTCGTTTGTCGTGGCTTTAACCGAAACACGTGAAAGCTCTACGCCACAAATATTAGAAATCTGCTCCCGCATATCATCACGGTGCGGGCCAATTTTAGGAGCTTCACAGATAATGGTTACATCCATATTAGTGATAAAGCCGCCAGCTTGTCTAACCAGTTTTACCGCATGCTCAATAAAGCGATCAGATGATGCATCTTTCCATTGAGGGTCAGACGGTGGAAAATGTGAGCCAATATCGCCTGCGCCTATGGTGCCAAGAAGAGCGTCAGTTAAAGCGTGTAATCCAACATCCGCATCCGAATGACCTTGCAGGCTTTGGGTATGTGGAATTTCCAAACCACATAGAATTACCTTACCGCCGGGGCCTAGGGTATGAACATCATATCCGCTTCCAGTTCGCACATCCGGTATTAAAGAATTCATGGAAAGTTTTTCCTCTGCAAGTGCAAGATCGTCCTTAGTGGTAATTTTGAAATTATCCGAATTTCCTTCAACCAGTTTAACCGACATGCCAGCATATTCCGCAACGGCTGCATCATCGGTAAACCCGTCAGGGTTGTGTAAGGCAGCCTTGGCATGGGCAGCGTGGATATTTG
>CALDZF010000024.1 GCA_937944165.1 uncultured Rhizobiaceae group bacterium
GCAGCGGTTAAGCCTGCCAAGCCTGCGCCAATGATAATTGCGTCCGCAACCTCAGCCATTTAGCGCTCCGTAAGTTTTAATTCTATCCGTCTATTTTGCGCTCTGGCTTCATTGCTGTCTTCATTATTCAAGGGTTGAAATTCACCAAAGCCAGCTGCGACCAAGCGCTTGGCAGGAATGCCTTGAGAAATTAAAAAGCGAACAACCGAAGTCGCACGGCTTGAAGAAAGCTCCCAGTTATCCCTAATACGACGACCAGGCGAAATCGGCACATCGTCCGTATGGCCATCAATGCGTAACACCCAATTAATATCATCAGGTATTTCAGAGCCAATTTGTAAAAGCGCTTGCGCAACATTGAGCATTTCCGCACGCCCACGCTGATTTAATTCAGCAGCACCTGACGTAAATAAAACTTCTGACGGGAAAACAAACCTATCCCCCACAATACGAATATCAGAGCGCCCACCAAGAATTTCTCTGATACGACCAAAGAAGTCTGATCTATAACGGTTTAACTCCTGCACCCTTTGCGCAAGTGCTACGTTCAAACGCTTACCAAGATCCGCAATTTTTGCCTGGCTTTCGCGGTCGGTACTTTCAGAAGCATCCAGCGCATCTTCAAGTGCCGCAATCTGTCGGCGCAATGCGGAGATTTGTTGATTAAGCAATTCAACCTGACTAAGGGCGCGTTTGCTAAGTTGTTTTTCTTCATCAATCTGAGTTGAAAGGGCGCCAATTTTAGCATCTGTTTCTGCCGCATTATTATTATCTGAATTTAGCAGTTCTTCCAATCTTGAGCGCTCGCTTTGAGTTGAGCTTAAGGACGTTTCAAGTGTTGCAATAGAATCCTTCAAATCCTGCGAGTTCGCCTGCTCTAACGCAAGCAAAGAAGTCAGTTCATCAATTTGCGAGTTAAGTCGATTAAGCACTTGGTCTTTACCACTAATCTCTTGGCTTAACAAAAATTGAGCCAAAACAAAAACGGAAAGCAAAAACATAATTGCCAATAAAAGCGTCGCCAAAGCATCCACAAAGCCTGGCCAGTAATTGACACTTCTTTCGCGATATCTGGAACGTACCGATGCCATTTTTATTTAGACGCTTTCTCAAAAAATGCATTCAGTTGACGCATGAGCATGAGCATATCATTTTGCTGTGCTTCCTGCTGTTTAAGTTGCTGGCGCGTAATATCCTGCTCATTGCGCAAATGTTTGAGCATCATCTGAACACTCTCTACAAGACTGGCAAGCGCTTCTGTTGCACGCCCATCATTTTGGCCTTGTCCTTGCAAACGCAAAGTGAGTTGCTCCATGTGCGCTTTAACCTCTTCTGCACTAGCGCCTGCCGCAAGGGGTGCTTCTGAAGTTAGGTCTGTTACAGATGAAAGCCAGTTTTCAAGCTCTGTATAAAACCTCGTCTGCGCTCGCCCTGCCTGCAAATCCAAAAACCCAAGAACCAGGGAACCAGAAAGGCCAAATAAAGAGGATGAAAACGCCGTGCCCATACCGTCAAGCGGTGCTTTTAAACCACTTTTTAAAGCATCCAAAACATCATTTGCATTTCCAGAATTTGGATCAAGCGATTGTATTGTATCGCCAATAGAGCCAATGGTTTGAAGCAAGCCCCAAAATGTGCCTAACAATCCAAGAAAGACCAATAGACCTATCAGATAGCGAGAAATATCACGACTTTCATCAAGACGGTTTCCTATGGAATCCAAAATCGAATTCATTGAATTTGTTGTAATGCTCATTTCCTGGCCTGATTGGCCAAGCAATGCCTTCATTGGTGCAAGAAGGACAGGCTCCCGACTTGTTTCCAAATCCGCGTTACCACGCCTGAAGCTATTAACCCACTTTACTTCAGGTATTAGCCGCACCACCTGAATGATAGCCAATAAAATGCCAATTAATAAAACACCAAAAATCAGACCATTAAGCCCTGGATTTGTAACAAAGGCTGTTAAAATTTGCCGGTAAAGAACCGCACCTAAAAACCCAACTATGATTAAAAAGATAATCATGCTGAATAAAAATACACTAGGGTTGGATAATTTATGAGGGTCGTATTCTCGTGCCACGCTGTGCCTCCCGTACAAGCTTAACCAGGCGACTGACTTATATAGCAAATCACCTTCTTGAAAACTAAACTGCAACTAAGGCAAATGAAAGGGATTTAAGAAATTAGGTCTATTTTTTAGGCACAGCACGCACAACATCGCCAAGTTTACGATGAATATGCTCATTCCCGGCAATAACTGTTCTCTTTTCAAAGAGGTCTTTTCCGCCATCAAGGTCTGAAATGTAACCTCCTGCTTCACGTATGATAATCATACCAGCTGCGTAATCCCATGCCTCTGGCCCTCTTTGCCAAACGCCATCCAATCGCCCTGCAGCAACATAGGCCAGATCTAATGCAGTTGAACCTGTACACCGAATGCCCATAGTTTCACGCATGACAATTTGCTGTTCACGCAATGCTTCACCATGGCCTTTTCTGCCTTGATGGGGAATGTGATTAGCGACCAGACAATCTGTCAGATCTTTGCGAGCAGAAACACGGCATCGTTTATCATTTAAAAATGTCCCCTGACCGCGTTCAGCCACAAACAACTCATCTGTAGCAGGATTATAAATCACACCTGCAACAATTTCACCTTCACGTTCCAAGGCAATTGAAATAGCAAAATGAGGATTGCCGTGCATAAAGTTAATCGTGCCGTCCAGCGGGTCAACGATCCAGCGGTTTTGCGGGTCTTTACCTTTAATCTCGCCAGCCTCTTCCATTAAAAAACCAATATCAGGACGCGCTTCCAAAAGTTCTTCACGGATGATTTTTTCAGCACGTAAATCAGCATTAGTTACAAAATCGCCTGTGCCTTTTCTCGATACTTGCAGGTTTTGTACTTCGCCAAAATCACGCGATAATGCACGACCTGCTTTCATCGCGGTATTTGTCATCACATTTAAAAGGGCAGAACGAGCCAAAGCTTCAACTCCAAAGGTTTAATTTAAGTCTTAAGATTCAGCGCGACGGATATAAATAATCTCGTTGGTATCAACTACAATTTTCTCACCAGCATCGATGAATGGCGGCACCATGACTTTAACACCATTTTCCATAACTGCGGGTTTGTAAGATGAAGAAACAGTTTGGCCTTTCACAACCGGATCCGCCTCAGCAATTTCCAGTGTTACATAATCAGGTAACTTAATTCCGATCGGGCGTTCTTCATGGCTTTCAACAGTAACCTTCATACCATCTTGCAAAAAGGCAGAACGCTCACCCACAAACTCTTGTTGAAGTTCAAGTTGTTCATAAGTTTCACTGTCCATGAATACCAGCATTTCCCCTTCAGCATATAGATATGTATAATCTTTTTGCTCAAGGCGAACCTTCTCAACATTCTCTGTAGCGCGAAAACGTTCATTATGCTTTGAACCATCGAACAGGTTTTTCATTTCTACCTGATTAAACGCGCCACCTTTGCCAGGCTTAACCGCATTGGTTTTAACCGCCACCCAGAGTGAGTTTTTATGCTCAATTACATTGCCCGGTTTAATTTCGTTACCATTGATTCTCATGTGTCACCTAATGGCCTTTTATAAAAGACCATCTCCAGAAGTTAGTAATTTTGAATTGAAGTCGGTTGACCACAAAAGAAGCGCAAGTGCAAGCCTAATTCAATCGAAAGACTTAGGCTCAGTACCCAAGTACCTAAGTAGCAGACCAACGATTGGCTAATGAAACAGCCTTGGCACGTGATGGTTCATCCATTTGTGCCATAAGTTTATCTAGTGTCAGGTCAAATCGCCCTGCCCTTTTTGCCAAAACATGCCATTTTGCAGCCTCTATTTGCGAGGCTTTTGTACCAATTCCATTCCAATACATATAGGCCATGCGGTTTTGCGCGATAACATTACCTTCCATTGCCGCACTTAGTAAAAGACCAAAAGCACGATTAATATCTTTTGGAACATCTGTGCCGTTCAAGTAAATAATACCAAGATCGACTTTAGCAGTATCAACGCCCGCATCAGCTGCTTTCTTCAACCACGCATGAGATTTATCGGGGTCTTGGATACCTGTTGTAAGCCCTTCACGATAGATAACAGCAAGCGCGTAGTAAGCATCTGGCAATCTGTTTTCAGCTGCTTTTTCATAAAACGGCAAAGCCTTGCGATAACCCGCACTTGTAGGACGCTCTGCAATAATTTGATTGGCATGATTAAACATTGCAATGGGATGCCCAGCATCAGCAGCCTGTTTTAAAAGCTCAGCACCTCGCTTCTCATCTTTTGGTACATCCTTGCCTTTTAAAAGCTTCAAGGAAAGAGCGAATTTTGCTTCACGGTTGCCTGACTTTGCTGCTATTTCATACCATACTGCTGCCTGTTTGGTGTCTTGTGCAATTCCCAATCCTTTTTCATACAGTTCAGCAATAAGCGTTTGAGCCGCAGCATCACCTTTTTCAGCCAAAGGCAATGCTATTTGAAAGGCAGTTAGATATTCCCCTCTTTGAAAAGCACCGTAAGCAAAATCAGGTTTTTTGTCAGTCTTGGACGCTTGCGATTTAGTATCACCAAACAAACGTTGCTGCAGAGTATCATGATTAATTGGCTTTTCATTTTCCAATTGTGGTTTTTCTTGAGTAAATCCAGTTGCGGAAAACAACATACTTATTGCGATCACAAGGGTAAATTTAAGAACTTTCATTCTTCATCCTCATCAAAAGAAGGCGCATGTTCATCCAATAAAGCATTTGCAGCAATAATATTCTTTTCAAAAGAATCTCCAGAAAACACTGCCTGCTCAAGCGCTACAAAATCAATCCCTGTTTGGGCAACTTCAATAATGCTGTTCAAATCATTACCACCCATCACAACACCTGGTATCTCAATCAATTCAGCCCACCATTGTGCTAATGCAATATTTTTAGGGTGTGCTTGCAGTTTAATATCGCCGCCCAATTTTCCAAAGAAAACAAAATCAGGCTTTGACTCTCCAATTTCCAATGCATTATGGCGCGCTTTAATATTGCCACATCCTACAATATTGTGTGGCGAAAAACGGGCAATAATATCGTTTATTGTTGATTTTTGTTGTTCAAGAAAAAGTCCATCCGCGCCACTTTTGCCAAATATTTGTGTGTCATCTGCAATTAATACAGCACAACCAGCTTCTTGCAGTTGCGGTGTTACAGCTTTGCAATACGCTTCAAATTCATGCGCTGCATTGTCCTTTGAATAAAGGATTACACTTGCAACATCCCCAGCCTGAGCCGCTTTAATCAAGTCTTGTGATAAAACAAGCTTCATATTCGCAGCAAGAATTAACCGACAACGATTAGGCAACTGCGGGTATGCTTCACTATTCATAATGTAAATCCTGTTTTCATTTTATTGAATGCGCAGGATTTTTATAAAATTCAAGCCCCGAACTCATTCAAGAATTCGAGGCTATTGTACTTTAATTTAATTTTTGAGCTTTCAAACTCTCAATTTTATCTTTTATGGCTAGTTTTTGCTGCTTTAAACTTCGCATTTCGACTTGGTCGCTACTTGCAGCTAATTTCATTTCTTCAAGTTGGTAATCCAACTCCTGGTGACGAATTTTTAGTGAATCAATATGTGATTCTATTGGCATCTTTGCCCTCCTCTGTAGCTAAACTAATGTCCCTGCTCGCATTTGGGTGAATCAACTTGACCATATTTTTTTTGATTTGTCGAATTTATCATCACAATCCTTACAAATAATATTAAGAAGTTATTAAGATGAAAATTGCATCAGCGTTTCACATTTTACATCGATGGTGCTAAGGACTGCGCTTTAGTATTGTGAAAACCAAATGGTTTAAGATAGCTGGGAAATGGCAGAAGAATGACAAAACCGCAAAGCGATGTAGCAATCATCATGGGGAGCCAGTCAGACTGGGATACCATGAAAAATGCTGAAGACATTTTAAATGAATTAGGTATTTCCAATGACGCTAGAATAATCTCTGCTCACCGCACACCTCAAAGGCTTGTCGATTTTGCAAAAGGTGCAAAAGACGAAGGCTTCAAAATAATTATAGCTGGCGCTGGTGGTGCAGCACATTTACCCGGTATGGCCGCCTCCATGACGCCTCTTCCAGTATTGGGCGTGCCAGTACAATCCAAAGCATTATCAGGCCAAGACAGCCTATTATCTATCGTTCAAATGCCTGCTGGCATCCCCGTTGGAACATTGGCAATCGGAACACCGGGTGCCAAGAACGCAGCTCTTTTTGCTGCTGCTATCCTCGCCTTAAATGATGAAAGCCTTGCAAAGCGGCTCGATGAATACCGCACCACCCAAACAGAAAGCGTTGGCCTTAAGCCTGTTGATGGGGAAAAATAAAATGCTTAAAATAGGCGATACAATCGGCATTATTGGTGGCGGACAACTGGGTCGTATGCTTGCCATGGCAGCTGCCAAACTGGGCTTCAAAACCATCATCCTTGACCCACAAGAAAACTCACCTGCTTTTGCCTGCGCTCACGATCATATCCTGGCTGCTTATGATGATATTGCTGCATTACAAAGACTATCTGATAAATGTGATATTATTACTTATGAATTTGAAAATGTACCCGTTGAAGCGCTAAAAAAAGCCAACTTAAAAATACCAATTCATCCCAATGCAAAGGCGCTTGAAACAAGTCAGGATCGTTTGGTTGAAAAAAACTTTTTTCATGATCTTGGCATAAAAACCGCACCGTTTTTTGATATAAAAAAACCTGAAGAGTTAGGCGATGCCCTAACCAGTGTTGGTCAAAAAGGCATTCTTAAAACACGCCGCATGGGCTATGATGGCAAGGGTCAAGTCAGGGTTAGCGTTGAAGATACAGCAAGCCTCAAAGTTGCTCACGAACTAATAAATTCGTTTCCTTGTATCCTCGAAGGTTTCGTTCCTTTTTTGCGAGAAGTTTCAATCATTGCTGCCCGCAACACACATGGCGATATCGCTTGTTACTCACCTGCAGAAAATGTCCATAAAGATGGCATCCTTCATACATCAACATTGCCAGCAAAAATTTCTGAGGAAGAACACGCAAAGGCAAATGAGATTGCACATAAAACACTCAATGCACTCAATTATGTTGGCGTTATCGGCATAGAGTTTTTTGTCCTGGAAGATGGTTCATTGCTGGTAAATGAATTTGCCCCTCGCGTTCATAATTCAGGTCATTGGACAGAAGCTGCATGCATTGTTTCACAATTTGAACAACACATCAGAGCAATCACATCACTACCACTTGGCAATCCTTTGCACCATAGCAATTGTATTATGGAAAACCTGATTGGTGATGACATTGAAAAAGTGCCTGAAATTTTAGAGCAATCAAATACAATGCTACATCTTTATGGCAAACGAGAAGCCAGACAAGGCCGTAAAATGGGGCATTTTACGAAAACCACCTCAAAACCTGCCAAATAACTGAATATTTTTGGCATTTGAACCACGTCTAATACTGGACAAGCCTATCAATCTTTGTTACGTGTCTCAGTAATCGGCAAACATCATTTGTGGATACAATTGTTTTTTGCCAAACTTAATTCAAACAAAACGGATTTGAAACTTGCAAGTACTTGTACGTGACAACAATGTTGATCAAGCGCTCCGCGCTCTAAAGAAAAAACTACAACGTGAAGGCGTGTTTCGTGAAATGAAACTACGCAACTTCTACGAAAAACCATCTGAAAAACGTGCCCGCGAGAAAGCAGAAGCCATTCGTCGCACTCGCAAGCTTGCTCGTAAAAAAGCACAGCGCGAAGGCATGGTAATGGGCAGAACAGGTCGCTGATTATTAGCTGACTTCTGGTTCAATTATTTGATTTGGTTTCATACTTACTAAAATTACTGACTAATTACATCATTTTAGTGTATGCGGTCACGATTTTGCCAGTTTAATAGGTTTTAAGGCGAAGTTAGCTTGAATGCGACTTCGCCTTTTTGCTAGTAATTGATATTGATTAAGTGATTCAAAATAGAACTTCACTCGGGGATCATAAGATGGAATGCTTCATCGGTAGTTATGACGTAATAAAGAACATACGACGTTTTCTAGCGGTTGGCTCTTTTGCTTTACTGGCTGCCTGCGCAACTTCAGGCCCGCGTGAACTTGCGGTTGATCTTGATCCTGCACAAGGTGCTTCCAATAATATTGGCTCTTTAACACGCGTTGTAAGCGCCAATCCAAATTCCCCACAAGCTTACAATGTGCGTGGCAGCGCTTTTGGGCAAGCGGGCAAAAACCGCGAGGCCATTGCAGATTTCACAAAGGCCATCCAACTTAATCCAAGATTTTATCAGGCATATGCAAATAGAGCACTTATTCATCGCCAGAACGGAGATTCTGCAAAAGCCATACAAGATTATACGCAAGCCTTGAAAATAAATCCTCAATATGATGATGCCTACATTGGGCGCGGCAATGTTTATCGTTTTAATGGCAGAACACAGCAAGCTTTCCGCGACTATGAGCGTGCCATTCAATTGGGTACAACCAATCCACGTGCCTACCATTCAAGAGGCTTGATGTTGCAAGCAAACAACCAGCATGATCTTGCCATACAGGATTTTTCATCGGCAATTTCATTAGCGCCAGATGCTGCTGAACCCTATAATGGTCGTGGTGTATCTTATATTGCAACCAATGACCGCGACAATGCACTCAGTGATATAAACAAGGCCTTGACCCTTAATAATAATTACGCCGAAGCTTGGACTAATCGCGGAATTATTGAAGAACAACAAGGCGATCGCAAAAAAGCCTTCAAATCTTATTCGCGCGCAGTCGCTTTAAACCGTAATTACCAACCGGCAAAAGACGGTGTGAATCGCACACGCACTTAAGCTCGGAATCTATTAATTAATCCTGTATTATTTAAAAAACTTTGCTGAAGTGGCCTAATGCCATATCGATAGAGTTTTTCTGCGTTAAATTATTATGATTGCCATCTGCAATAATATTCAATGTTGCAATATCGCGATTAAGGCTTTGGTATAGCTCTTCTCCAAATTTAACAGGAATAACTGCATCCAATTTGCCATGCGTAATAAAAATCGGAACTAGAGTGCCTTTCAAATATTCAGCAGAATTAATTTCATGTTTAAAAAGCATTTTTACAGGAAAAATAGGGTGCTTGCTTGCTGCAACATCGGACAAGTTTGCATAAGGTGCTTCCAATACCATGGATTTTACGGGTCGATTTGCGGACAGATATGAAGCAACGCCTGTACCAAGTGAATGACCGTATAAAAACACCCATTCGCTTTTATCTGAGTTGTACCAATCATAGGTGGCTAGACTGTCTTTCAGTAAATCATCAGCAGATGGTTTGCCGCTGCTACCGCCATACCCTCGATATTCAACCAGAAGAACATCAAAACCATTTTCCTGTAAAATCCGCCCACGCTCCAATTCATTAGCAGCAAAAGAACCATTACCATGAAAGAACATCAGTTTTGGCGCGCCCTCATCACTGGCTAACCTGACATGCCTTAGAGTTTCACCATCTGGTGTTTTCATTTCCACAAATTGAGCATAATTTGGAAGATTATTAACGGTTGCAGCAGGTACGGGGAAAAGTAAATTATCTTGCACTGCATAAAGAACTCCCATCACACATAGATAAACACCAACCAATACCAAAACAAAGAGCTTTAGAATTTTGTTTAATTTAGACATAGCAATCTCGATAATGTTTCCTATTAATCGAATGACTTAACAATATCTTCTGTCATTTTCTT
>CALDZF010000025.1 GCA_937944165.1 uncultured Rhizobiaceae group bacterium
TGTTTTTCAAAGCGCTTTTTGGTCTGATAAATTTAACAATTCTAAAACATCGTTTGCTGTAAAGCCTGAAGCGCGTAGTTCTTTCAGGCTTTTATGCTTTTTAGACTTGGATAATTTTTGGTTTTTATCGTCAACTATGAGTTTATGATGATGATATAGTGGTGCAGGCAAAACAAGAATCTTTTGTAATAATACATGTATCGAAGTGGCTTCGTATAAATCTTTTCCACGCACCACATTTGTAATGTCTTGTATTGCGTCATCAATTACACAACATAAATGATAGCTTGTGGGTGTGTCTTTTCTTGCAAGAATTACGTCCCCCCAATTATTTGGATGTGCAAAAACCTGTTCTGTTTTTAAGCCGTTGGTTTCATGCCACGAAAGTCTTTCTGAATAAAGTTTAAGCGCTTTTTGCGTATTAAACCGCAAGGCATAAGGTTGTGCTGACTGTAAAATTTCTTCGCGGGATTGGGTATCAAAGTCGCGTTCTTTTCCTGGATAGATTGGACTGCCATCAGGATCTCGTGGCCAGCTTTTATCTTGGTCTTCATATGATGTTATAAATTTTTTTATTTCACTGCGCGACATTGTAGCTGGATAAATTAAATCCATTTTATCAAGTTTTTCCAGGTAATCACGATACTCCCCAAAGTGCTGCGATTGTCTTCTTGGGGCTTCATCCCATTCAAAGCCAATCCATTCCAAATCTTGTAACATTTGGGACTCTAGTTCCGGCGTGCAACGGGTTGTGTCTATGTCTTCAATTCGTAGAAGTAATTTTCCACCAGATTCTCGAGCTATTTTTTGGTTTAGTAAAGCTGAATATGCGTGGCCTAAATGCAAATGTCCGTTTGGACTTGGGGCAAATCTGAATACTGGTTGGTTCATCATACAAAGCTTTGCGGATCAATATCTGTTTGAACACGAATGTTGCCACGCGGTTTTGGCCCCTCTTTAAACCATGCACGGAGCCAGTTTTGAACAGCAAAGTTTCGTGGTGCATGAATGAGTAAACGAAACCTGTATCTGCCTCTAACAAGTGCAAGGGGAGCTTCTGCTGGACCCAAGACGCGCACTTCTTTTGATATTGGGCAAGCTTGTCTCAATGCTCTTGCGAAAAGTTCAGTCTCACGTCGGTCTTGGCCAGAAATGATAATGGCCGCCAAACGCCCAAAAGGTGGCAGGGATGATAAGCGTCTTGCATCAATTTCACGTTCGTAAAAAGCTTCGGTGTCGGCTGCTTTGATGGCTGCAATAACCGGGTTCTCTGGTTGATAACTTTGTAACAAACCTTGGCTCTTGCCGCCAGCTCTGCCTGCGCGGCCTGTTACCTGATGTAGCAGTTGGAAAGTGCGTTCTGCTGCGCGTGGGTCGCCGTTAGATAATCCCAAATCAGCGTCAACGACGCCAACTAATGTCATAAGCGGAAAGTTATGACCTTTGGCAACCAGTTGTGTTCCGATGATTATATCTGCTTCACCCTTTGCAATTGCATCCAGTTCAAAACGCATACGCTTCATGCCGCCAGCCATGTCTGATGAAAGAATAATGGTTTTAGCATCAGGGAAGGCTTCCACGATCTCCTCGCCTAAGCGTTCAACGCCTGGGCCACAGGCAACCAGATGATCCAGTGTTCCACATTCAGGGCAAGCTTCTGGCGTTGGATGGCTATCACCACAATGGTGGCATTGAAGGGTTTTTCTAAAGCGGTGCTCAACTAGCCATGCCGAACAATTCTTACACTCAAAACGGTGGCCACAAACTCGGCAAAGGGTAAGAGGCGCATAGCCTCTTCTGTTTAAAAAAAGCAAAGCCTGTTCTTTACGTTCAATGGTTTCTTCCACTGCCTTTAAAATAACAGGCGATAAAAACTTGCCGCGTGCGGGAGGGTGTTTGCGCATGTCAATAACATCAAGCTCGGGCAAAATAGCGTCACCATATCGGCTATCTAGTTTTAAATAAGCATAGCGATCAAGTTGTGCATTAACGCGGGTTTCAATCGCTGGTGTTGCAGAACATAAAACAACTGGGAAGCCTTCCAATTGCCCGCGCACAACTGCCATGTCGCGTGCGTTATAAAAAACCCGGTCTTCTTGTTTATAGGCAAGGTCATGTTCTTCATCGACTATGATGAGACCTAAATTTTTAAACGGTAAAAAGAGTGAAGAGCGTGCACCTGCAACGATGTGCAATTCACCGGCAGTAATTTGCCTCCAGGTTTTTTCACGTGCCCTTGGTGCAAGTTCAGAATGCCATTCGGCTGGTCTTGCGCCGAAGCGATTTTCAAATCGTTCCAGAAATGAAGAGGTGAGGGCGATTTCTGGTAAGAGAACTAATGCTTGTTTACCTTGCGCAAAACATTCAGCCAAAGCTTCAAAATAAACCTCTGTCTTGCCAGAGCCTGTAATGCCCTCAAGCAGTGTTGCGCCTGATTGGCCTTTTTTGACAATTTCACGAAGTGTATCTGCTTTTTCTTGCTGATCAGCAGTTAGTTCAACGGTTCCATAGTTAGCATCAGGTTTAGGAAAAAGGGGTTGGGAAGGAAGTTTAATTGTTTCCATCACGCCCTGTTTGGTAAGGCCATCAACGACAGAGGCAGTTACACCTGCTGCATGCGCCAAGCCTGATTTTGTCCATGATAAGTCTTGGTTGGCAAATTTCATTACCTGTTTACGAGCAGGGGTTAACCGCTCTGGTTGTGTGCCTGTGAATTTTAACCCCTGCATGGGTGCTTCTGGTTCCAGTGCGGTTGGGACACGTAGAACCATTTTCAACACCATGCCTGGATGAGAAACTGTATATCCTGCAATCCATTCAATGAACTTGCGCATTTCTTGTTTCATCGGCGGGCAATCAAATTTTGAA
This sequence comes from uncultured Rhizobiaceae group bacterium, assembly GCA_937944165.1. Classification (GTDB taxonomy): domain Bacteria; phylum Pseudomonadota; class Alphaproteobacteria; order Rhizobiales; family Rhizobiaceae; genus JAALLB01. Next base: position 2,869 of record CALDZF010000025.1, read on the forward strand.
ATCACATTGCGCAGTTTTTTGGGATCAACGGAATTTTCCTGTTTATCCCATACAACAGCTGCTACCACACGGTTTCCTAATGGTACTTGAACATAGTCACCAGGATTTAATTCAAGTCCTTCAGGCACGCCGTAGCTATAAGCACCATCGGTGGGGATGGGTAGAAGAACCGAGACAGTTTTTAGCTCTAAGCCTGGAAGCAATAAATTAAACTTTCAAAATGCGTGTCATATGTTGTAAGGGATAAAGAAATATATCCTGATTACAAGTATGCATATAAGGGCAAGGCTTATGAAATTTTTTGTTGATACCGCAGACGTAAATGAAATTCGCGAACTGGCCGATACAGGTTTGCTGGATGGGGTAACGACAAATCCATCCCTAATCTTGAAATCCGGTCGTGATATTTTGGAAGTTACCAAGGAAATTTGTGGCCTGACTGATGGTCCTGTATCAGCAGAAGTAACTGCCATGGATTATGATGGCATGATGAAAGAGGCGGCAGTCCTTGCAGAGATTTCTGATAATGTTTGTATTAAACTGCCGCTGACGATGGATGGCCTGAAAGCCTGTAAAGCGCTTACTTCTCAAGGCCACCAAACCAATGTAACACTTTGCTTCTCGGCAACGCAGGCTCTTATGGCTGCAAAGGCGGGCGCGACATATATTTCACCCTTCATTGGCCGTTTGGACGACATGGGTATCGACGGTATGGAGCTGATTGAAGATATTCGCACCATCTATGATAACTATGGTTACGACACGCAAATCCTCGCGGCATCCATTCGCACTGTGAACCACGTAAAAGACTCAGCCATTGCAGGCGCTGACGTAGCAACTATCCCACCATCGACACTCAAAGCTTTAGTCAAGCATCCGCTGACGGACAAGGGGCTCGATGCGTTTATGGCGGATTGGGCTAAGACTGGGCAGAAGATTGGGTGAAATAGGCCTTATTCAGATAAGCCTTGCATGAATTAACTGACGCAAGGCATGTTGTTTTTTATCGCTTTAAAAATACAGTTTGATTTGAGCCGGTGGTTGGCTCTTCAAATGGTGTTATGTTTAAACCACTGCCATTGACGGTTAGTCTATTCACCACAATTGTAGTTTTATTTGCCGTAATGTTACCACCTGAGTTATAGGTCAAATCCCTGTTGGGTAAATAAATTATGCCTTCAAGGTTTTCGTCAGGAGATCCGTTGATAATATATTGCCGCTTGCGATTATTGTTAGTTGGGTTTTGTGTGTTTTCGAACATCAAGATACCTTCATAAATCCCTGATGTGGGTGCTGAAGCATTAATTACGTGGTTTCCATTAGGTCTGATTTGGCTATCTGTATTAGGAAAATAAAACGTAACTCCAGGTGCATTTATAGTTGATCCAGAATTCCAAATCATAGTGCCATCAATAATGTGAACACCTGGTTCAAATTCAATTGTCGGACTGCCGTTGAAAATTGTATTGCAATGCTTGCCTGCTGGTATTCTATGGAAGGGGCCATCTTGTGGGCCTCGTGTTGTGCACGCTACAGGCACTGGTGGATTTGTAAATACGCCAGCAAATGGGTCAGGTGTTTTTGTACAATTTGTTTCAAGATTATTTACTGTTCCGCCATTGTTGATAATATTGCTACCAGCTACGCACAGCCTGTTAATGTCCAGGTTGGCGCCTGCGTTAAACAAAATGGCAGGGTTACGTTCTGAATGCACATTAATGTCGCAGCTTGGAGCCACGATATTTGCACCACCATTGAATATTGCTGCTTGGGGCTGATTTGCTAATACGTAAACGCAGGGTGAACTTTCTGGTTCATTAATGCCAACTTCTGCTGCTACGCCAACTTGTAAAGGACCATCTATTAAGACGCCACTTAGAAATAAAGGGATATCTGCACTCGCACGCCCCAGCAATGCGCCATCAGGTGTAAACTCCAAGTCGATGGATGGAGCTCTTGTTGCTAATTGAGTAAAATTCGCTATATCAGCATTAAAATAATTTTGAGCTACGGTCAGCTTATCGTTGTTATTCCCTGGGGTATGGGCACCAGCCAGTACGGACGCATCTACGATATCTTGTAATTTAGAACGCGCGTTAACTTGTCGGGAGTAATCAACTGCTGCACCTGCTATGCCTATTATGACCGTTAACAAGACGGCTGCTGTTGGTAAAATGCTTCCTTTAGTATCTTCGGAGAAATGGCCGAGTGCGGTTTTTACATTCATCATTATTGACTTCCCTGATACTGATGCACAAAACTTTTTCACTGTATGTATCTTTAAATCTTAAAGAACTCTCTAATGCTAAGTTTTTGTTTTTATATAAATATTATCTTTTATTATTGGTGATTGGGTTCAAGCTCTAATGTTTAGATAAATTTATAACTCTTAAGGTGTTGTTTTTTATAGACTATTATTTTTTTCATTATTTTCTAACTAAATTTTTGTAATCAATCTGTATGTCTAAGTTAGTCAACACTCACGAATTCTTGATTTACTGCTCTGCCAAGTTAGCTGAGGAAAAAAATGCTTGGCTTGCTTGGGCTGCTGATCAAAAGCGGATGTCGCCCAAGACTTTGGATGCTTATGAGCGTGATGTTCGGCAGTTCTTGATGCATCTGACAGGGCATGTGGGGGAACCTGCTGATGTTAAACATGTAGCCGATCTTAAACCGTTAGATATGCGCGGGTTTATGGCGCGGCGGCGAGAGGCGGGGGCTGAGGCGCGAACGCTTGGGCGGGGACTTGCGGGCATACGCTCTTTCATTCGATTTTTGGAGAAAAAAGGCATGGCAAATTCTGCTGGGCTTGCTGCGACGCGCTCACCCAAACAGCCCAAAACTTTGCCCAAAGCCTTGCCAGCTTCTCAGGCCATGAAGTTAACGAAGCCTCAAGAGCATTTGTCAGAAACACCTTGGATTGCGGCTCGTGATGCAGCCGTGATGACGCTTTTATATGGCTGCGGACTTCGTATTGGTGAAGCACTTTCTTTGACGCCCAATATAATCAAGTCTGCAAGCACAGGTAGTATTCGTGTAACAGGCAAAGGGGGGGTAACACGTCTTGTGCCAGTTCTGCCGCAAGTGGTTGAAGCGGTCGAAAACTATTTAAAACTTTGTCCTTATGTGATGGAAGGCGATGACATTTTGTTTCGTGGTGCCAAGGGTGGCAAGTTACAGCCTGCTATTGTACAAAAGACCATGCGCGTTTTGCGCGGTGCATTAGGTTTACCTGATAGTGCCACGCCGCATGCACTTCGTCATTCTTTTGCAACGCATTTACTGGCAGGTGGGGGCGACCTACGTACCATTCAGGAATTGCTGGGTCATGCGAGTTTGTCGACCACACAAATTTATACGAGCGTTGATACGTCGCGTTTGATGGATATTTATGAAAAAGCACATCCAAGAGCTTGAAAATTTAAGAGATAATTTACCCTAATACTTAATTCAATATCCAGTATTATAATCGATATTGCGGTTAAGATAATATGGAGAAGTAAAAACATGCGTTTTGAGCGATTTTGTCAGAAAACCTTATATATAATAGCGTCAATCAAGTTATTATTGATTGCCGCTTTCTTTTCTGCTGGCGTATTAAGCAATCCGCAACACGCTTCTGCGCAAAGTGAGGCTTCTTGTAAAGGGGATAATCTTCTTGAAAAATTAAAAATAGAAGATAATGCCGCTTATGAGCGTATTATTACAGAAGCATCCAAGATTGAGAATTCTGAGTCAATTTTCTGGAAAGTAGAGAAGGCTGGTCAAAAACCTTCATGGCTTTTTGGTACTATGCATATGGCAGACCCAGAAATTGCAACCTTAAAAGAACCAATTAAAAATGCAATTCTTGCCAGTGATGCTTTAATTATTGAATCTGTAGACGCGCTTGATCCTGTTGCTGCACAAAAAGCAATGGGAAAGCTTGGACATTTAACACTTCTTACTGAAGGTACTTTGCGTGATTTAGTCGAAGATGACTTGGAGGACGAGCTTGAAACAGCCGTGAGCGCACGTGGCATACCTATGTTATTGGCTAACCGTATGCAGCCCTGGTTGATTGCAACAACAATTTCTTTGCCGATTTGTGAAATTCAAAGAAAACAAGCAGGCGATAAAGTGCTAGATGCTGAATTGGCTGAATTTGCCAAAACATCTGGAAAGGCTGTTAAGGGTTTGGAGAGCATCGAAGAACAGCTTACGGCACTTGCATCATTGCCGCAAGAATATCATGTTTCTGCCCTGGAAGAGACTTTGGCATCTGGTGATTTGGCTGTCGATATGATTGAGACGCTTAAACAAAGCTATTTGAATGGCAAGATGGGTGTTGTCTTTCCATTGATGAAAGAGGTTATGCCTAAGTCAGGTGATGGCGAAGGCGCTCTACAATTGCAAGAAGTTTTAATTGATAAACGAAATATTTTAATGGCGAACCGTGCTGAGCCTATTTTTAAAGAAGGTTCTGCGTTTATGGCGGTAGGAGCACTTCATTTGCCAGGCGAAACCGGATTGGTCAAATTGCTTCGTGAAAAAGGCTATACGGTAACAGCAGTTCAATAATTAAGTTGAAGTCTCATAGATCTGGTTAAATGGTTGTGACAAATGTATAAGCTTACAACCTAATGCTCGAAATTAAATTATGAATCGTGTATAGGCAAGCTTCATTAATATGAAGGTTTATAATGTTTCGTTTTTTATTCAGTTTTGTTTTAGCAGTATTTATTATTGCAAACACAGGTTTTGTTCAGGCTGCCTATTCACAAACGCAAGCAACTGCTGCAAGTGGGACAAATGGCAATGCGGCTGAAGGCGGGCAGAGCGTTGACATTACTTCATGGCCAGGAATATTGGATTCCATATCGCAGGGGCTTAGTCGTGAAGGGTTACTAGAATCAGACCTTGATGGGTTTTTTACTGAAGCTAATCGTATTAGTGGCCTTGCCAAATTAGAGATTGCAAAGCTGCAACCACGCCTTAATGAACTAAAGTTACAATTAGCTGAATTAGGCAAATCACCTGCTGAAGGACAGCCAGTAGAAACACCAGAGGTTCAAGCACAACGTACAGATTTAAATGCGCGGTTTGCTAAAATTGATGCAGATCTAAAGGCTGCTCGTCTTGCAGAAGTGCGCTCTGGTCAAATTCAGGCAACCATAACACAAGAGCGTCAATCACGTTTTTTTAGTTCAATTTCTGTGCGTAATCAAAAAGTTATGACATCTAGCTTTTGGGGCAAGTTTGTTGGTGGCTTTAAAAGTTACTTTAGAGGGCTGGGCCTGCTTTTTGAGGACTCTTTTTCAATCATGTTTGAAGAGTTTGGAAAAAAACCATGGAAGATATTGGCTCTTATTTTCTTTTCAGCACTTTTTGGACTGACTTTTGTTCGGCTTAGAAAAGTTCTTATGCCAAGAGTGGAAGGCGATGCGACAGACGGTGGTAGCGATTTCTTTAGTTCAAGATTCGCTCGTTTTTGCCGCCAGGCCATTCTGCCTGTCATTTTAATTTATGCGATTTATCAATTATTTTATCTACTCTTCTTATTGGCAAGTCGCTTTGACAGTTTCTTAATTGGTATCTTAATTCCTGTATGTTTCTACATTGTTGCGGTTGTGTTAATGCGTATTATTTTACAGCCCAATGCTGAAGGCCAAAGAATATCTGGCATTTCGGATTTAGCTGCTAAAAAAATATCTAACATTGTAATGATTGGTTTGGGTATTGGCTTTTCATTATCTGTAATAAATACAACTTCTCTGGTGCTGGTTTCCCCTGTTGAAGTTACGATAGGTTTGAGTTTTTTATTCAGTGTTGTTATCGCGGTTATGTCGTTTAATGCACTCTGGGTATTGTATAAAGACAATAAAAAACGCGCCAGACTGCTGGATACACAAAGGCGTTCTAACCTTTGGCTTTATCTAAATATTTTGATTTGGATTGTTAGTATCGGAATTTTTGGAGGCGCTATATTCGGCTATATAGCGCTTGCAGAGTTCTTGTCTCAACAGCTCGTATTTGGCCTAATTGTAATTGGTGTTGCGTGGCTATTTTTGCGCTCTGTAGATATTTTGTTTGTTATCCCAACACAAGATGCGCAAGCGGGTCTGGTTGCTACCCCAGCAGATGGTGAAACAACTACTTCAAGCCAGTTTGCAATTCTTGGTACGGGTATCTTAAAGCTGAGTATTTATCTGGTTTCCGGTATTTTGCTAATGCTGCCATGGGGCTATCGCACCAGCGACTTTTATCAAATCTTCAAGAACCTTTTCTTTGGGTTTGAAGTGGGTGGACTGAGTATTTCATTGTCTACGATCTTGCTTGCTACTGGACTTTTCTTCCTTGGTTATACGGTTACTGTTGCGCTTCGTAACTGGCTTAATAACAAACTGTTACCTACGACCAATCTTGATGTAGGTATCAGCAATTCAATCTCGACTGTTTTTGGCTACATCGGGTTTATCCTTGCAGCTATTTTAGGCGTTAGTGCTGCAGGATTTGATCTATCCAATCTTGCAATTGTTGCAGGTGCTTTGTCTGTTGGTGTTGGTTTTGGCTTGCAAAGTATCGTCAATAACTTTGTTTCAGGACTTATCTTATTGGCGGAAAGACCGATTAAAGCGGGTGACTGGATTGTGACGTCAGGGGGCGAGGGTACTGTTAAAAAGATTTCAGTACGTTCAACTGAAATTGAAACATTTGACCGTGCAACTGTTATTGTTCCCAATTCTACTTTAATTACCGATAATGTAACTAACTGGACACATGAAAATAAAACAGGTCGTATCATTATTCCTGTTGGTGTGGGTTATGATAGTGATCCAGAACAAGTAAAAGAAATTTTATTGGCTTGTGCAAACGAACATAGGCTTGTTCTTGGACGCCCAGGTCCTGCGGTCTTTTTTATGGATTTTGGTGCCAACTCGTTAGACTTCCAACTGCGTGGCTTCTTGGCAGATATTAATAATAGTTTGACAGTTACAAGTGAATTGAGGTTCTCAATTTTAGCAGCTTTGCGTGAGGCAAATATAGAGATCCCATTCCCACAACACGATATTCATATTCGTAGCGATGAGACAAAAGAGGATAAGGCTTCAATATAAAAGTTTATTTATTCAAAAGCTTTTTTACTTTTATTTTTAGGCCTTTAATGCGGTTTAACTCGCTGGAAATTTGAAGCACCGTCTTGGTAGCGTTTTCGCCTAAGCCAATGACCATGGTGAAGAACTGTTTTTCGTCTGGCCAAAACCGTAATGCTGTTTGATTATAATCAGCTGCTAACGAATCAAGACCAACGAAATTTTTGTTATTTGCAATTTGAGTTGTGGCGTGAGTAACAAGCAAATTGCCAACTGAAAATTTTGCGTAAGCTTCATTAAAAGCAATTTTCCAAGGATAGAAATAACCCTTGCTATTAAAGCAAATTAACGATGCAATTGTTTCATTATTTAAATCCAGCGTGTGGATTGTACATTGGCCTTTTTCAACCATTTCAGTGACAGCCTTTGTACAAAACGCAGTATCAGCTTGAGAACTTTTAAACGCGGTCTTTTTATGACCCTTCCAACCACTTGCTTCAATCTTTAGAAAAGTTTCCAGAGGCTGTTGAGTTTTTTGTTTATCAGAGAAGCTATTAAAAGAAAGCTTGCCAAGCTTTTCAATTTCTCTTTTGGCTTTATTTAATCTTAGCTTTCGTTTGCCACTGAAATGCGTGTTGATATAATCTTGGTTCTTAGGCGGGATCAAGCCTGCTCTACTCATGGAATTGGCAAGAAGCAATTCATTTGATAGCTCAGTTGAATTGTAGAGTGCGTTTATAAATTCACCTTCTTTAGCTAAATACTCTATTGTAATTGCAGTTGCTTTATCGTGCTTTGCATCATGAATACAATTTATAAAAGCGGTAAGCGTATCATTGTGATTTTCTTCATCAATTAAAGGCATTCCAAGTGGTGCATATTGATGCGTCCAACTTTGTAAAACTTGTGTTCGTGATATTCCAATACGGCGCAATGTTACTGGCATGAAGAACTTTAACGCTTCTTCGTCGCCTTGTTGTTTGCTTAAGGCTAAGTATTGAACTTCACCATTAGAAAGATGCTCAACGGCAGCATTTAAAATGGATGGTTCATAAAACGGATTTGCCACAATTGCTTTGTCAGTTAATTGTTTGAGCGACGTTTGAATTAAATCGCCTTCAATTGAATCTAATAAAGTCAAATACCATTTTGCGTTTTGTGACTGATAAGTACTAAGGGTTTTTGCACTTTGTGATAGTAGGGTTTTATTTTGTGTTTCCTTTAAAAGGGCATGCATTAAATCGCTCCCTTTTGTTTTTGAATTGGTGTTCGGCGCGGAATAATGAAAGCATGTAGCCCCAGTGTTTTCTTTGCCGCTGTATGTAATGCTGCTGATTCAAATGCCAAAGCAATGCTTGTTGCTATGGCTGCGCCTAATATGCCAAAGACTGGAATTAGGGATAGGTTTAAAGCAACGTTCACGCCAAGTGTTACAGCATAAATACCAGCACACATTTTTTGCCTATCTGCCATAACCAATAAAGCTTCTGCCGGGCCTATGCTGGAACGAATTACAATTCCAAGTAGTAAGACTATCAGAATAAAAGATCCTGATGTGAACTCGGAGCCAAACAACATTAAAAAGAATTTTCCAAAGATTGCCATAATTGCAGCCATTAAAACAGACGGCCAGAAAGTCCAACTAACAGTACTTTGTACGAAGTTTTGAAAAGCAACTAAATCACCATTGGTATGGAAGGCTGAATAGCGATGAGATACAGATGCGCGCACTGCAAAATACACAAAATGCACTAATGCTAAAATTTTTGTAGTAGCAAAATAAATAGCTGTATCTTCAGGGCGCATAAGGGCACTGACAAAGATAATATCAACAGAAGTCATAAGGGTATAAAACCCTTCGACTAAAAATATTGGTAAAGCAACCAACACCCATTTTTTTGTTTGATAAGTTGGTTTTGCTTTTGGGATTTCTTTGTTTAGTTTTTTGAACAAGATTGCATATTGAATTATAAATGAAGCTGTTGATGCTAACAGGGCTGCCCACATTGTTGTTTCAGCGTTTGGTGGAAAGTTTAATAAAAAAGCGAAGCCAGCAAAGATTATTATGTAAAGTGGGCGTAAGATATAAGTTGGTACAAATGCAATTTTGGGCCAGTTAAATGCCCGTGCTATACAATCCATTACACCTTCAACTGCGAGCATTGGTAAACAAATTGCCGCTATAAAAACCGGTACAGTATAATAGCCTGTAAGAATTTGTGGAAAACTGTATAAAATAAATGCACCTGTTGCGGCAATAAATGCTGAGACGGCAAATGAAATATACATGCTGGCCCTAATGATACCGTGCATTAAGTCCAATTGTCCGCTTTCACGATATTGCCCGACATAACGCACTACTGCGGATGGAAAACCAATGCAGGTAATTGTACTTAAAATAATTAACACGACCCATACGGCAACGTAAATTCCGTATTCAAAAGTGCCTAACCATCTGGCTAATAAAATTTGCGAAACCAAGGCAATAAAAGCACTTACTACTCTGATAATAAAAGTGATTAAAGCAATGCGTTGTGAGGCGGAATTTTCGTCATTACCAGACAAAATAATATCGCCTTTGCGCAAGAGTGGTTGCGCATGAGGTTTAAATTTCTCAGGCAGGAATTTATTACCGATGTGTTCTAGGTTGATTTTCACTATTTTGCCTCACCTTTGACGTTAGGGTAGCATGAAGCCTTTAACAAAGGGTTTGAACAAAAGAGTTTTGTTTGTGATAATAATGATAAAAATGGCTATTTTACAATGATTTTGATAGGTGTTTTTATATATTATAAACCATGATAGAAAACTCCAAATATGGCTTTTGAAAATTTACTAAAGTGAGTAAAAACTAATTATGAGTGATGATACTATCCAGGTGCTGGATTTGCGTGGCCTTAAGTGTCCAATGCCTGTTTTGAAAGCTAGTAAAAAAATTAAATCTCTTAGTGACAAAGAACAAATTTGGTTAGAAACAACAGACCCTTTGGCTATAATTGATATTCCTACATTTTGTAATGAAAATGGACATAGTTTAATTGAGACCCAAACTTTGAGCGATCATCACAGATTTCTTGTAGAAAAAGGCACGGTTTAAATTTCAAACCCTGGAATTGCAAGCGGGTTTTCCAGAATGGTTTTTTGATCTGGTGTGTCTATTGCCAAATTGTTCATAAAGGCATCAAAGCTCATGGTGATTATTTTTGGATCGAGGTTTTTTGTGATGATGACAAGCTGTGTTTTGGCATTTTTCAACCATTTGTCTTTTACTTCAAAGTCATGAACAATTTGGCCGGAGACCTGAATTAAAACAGGATGTTCAGGATGTTCCAGCGTATTTGCAAAGCCCTTTATCCGCAGCAAGTCTTCTCCTAGTGTATTGGATAAATGATGCAATAGACCTGCAAAAACTTTCAGGCTTAAAGGTTTGATTGCCTCCAACACGGTTGAGTTAAATTTCGAACCATGCTCGTCTGATAGCTGTTTGGGCTTGATTGTTCTTTGAGTAATTTTTTCAAGTGATAAAGTCGAGCCGTCTTCAATAATTTCTGCTGTTTGATTGTAGCGTTTTATAATTTCATGTGCGGTATCCGCATTCTTGGCCAAATCCAGTTTTGAAAGGATAATGATATCGGCTATGGCAATTTGTTTTTCTGCTTCTTCGTTTTGTTCAAGGATATCTTTGCCTCTTAAACAATCATAGACAGTAATGATTTCTGCGGGCGAATAGCTTTGGGTGAGGGTGGGGTGAAACGCCAAAGATTGATAAATCGGAAGCGGGTTGGCTATTCCTGTTGTCTCAATGATTACGCGGTCAAATAAAGAAGTATCCAGTTTTAATAATGTATCAATTAACTCACCTCGAATGCTGCAACAAAGACATCCATTTGAAAGTTCCAAAATCGTATCAGAGCTTTCCTCTATTAAAAGGTGGTCTAAAGGGACTTCGCCAAACTCATTGATGATTACAAGTGTGTTTTTAAAATCATCGCGTTTTAAAAGTGTATTTAGCAACCTGGTTTTCCCAGACCCCAAAAAGCCCGAAAGAACAAAGATTGGCTTAAGCGAGGAAGCCATGGGTTATGGCCTTGGCTTAGGCAAGGAAATTTTGCCTGTTGCAGGTGAGCCAATTGTTTCAAGTGTGATTTGTCCAACAGGTAATGCTGTATTGGGGCGCTTGGTTGGGACAGGAATATTTCCGATTATAGAAGTTGCAAGGTTACCAGCAACAGTGCTTGCAGGCGCATTTACACCGCCTGTTTTTATGTTGATTATTTTATTGGATATGCTGCGCTTGTTAAGGTGTGAAGATTTTATATTCGCTTGTCCAGCTGGCGGATCGTAACGTGAACTACGTGCTTTTTGAGTACAAAGGATAGGGCGCATGTTTACAGGATTAGCGCCGCGTTGAACGTTATTATAAACCGTTTTTCCAACTGAGGATGCACTTTTGAAGCCTGTTTCAAGTAAATGTGCAGCAGATAATGCTCTATCAGTTTGCGAAGAGGCACCTAATACTACAGCAATTAAATTTTTACCGTTTCTACTAGCCGAGCCAACCATATTATAGCCAGATGCGCACACAAAACCTGTTTTCATACCATTTGCTCCGTTAAAACGTTCAAGCAAAAGATTGTAGGTATAATGTGTTTTAGCAGGTGTTTTAATGCCTACTGATTCAAACATATAAGCATATTGCGGGAACTCTTTTAATATTTGTGCAGACAGCAATGCCATATCTCGAGCAGATGAATATTGGTTTTTGTTATGCAAGCCATTTGAGTTTGTAAAACGGGTGTTCACCATGCCAAGGCGCTTTGCTTCTTTATTCATGCGTGAAACAAAATTGTTTAAACTGCCTGCTACCGATTGCCCTAAAGCGTGTGAAACGTCATTTGCGCTTTTAATGATAATAATCTCAAGGGCAGTATCAATACGCAGTTTTACGCCTTGCTTGTATCCCATTTTGCTTGGCGGTTGTTTGGTAGATGCGGCTGAAATGACAACTGGAGACCCTTCCTTTATTTCACCTTGTTTGATTGCGCGGAAGGTAACATAGGCAGTCATAAGCTTTGTTAGTGAAGCAGGGTGCCAGCGGTCATTTGCTTTTTGCGAAGCCAGAATTGCACCACTTTGAGCATCAATAAGGATATAAGGTCTTTTGGTCGTTAGTGACTCAGCGTGTACCTTAAAAGGTAACATTAAAATTAACAGGGCGAATGTTGAAACTATTAAGCGATAACGATACATTAAATTCACAGTGAGATTTTTGAGTTTTGAAACGCAGATATTCTACGCCTTTTATTTTATTTAATGTCAACTAACACATTTGTCAGGAATAAACATGCCTATAATCAATCGTATGGCCGAACTTCACGACGAAATTACAAAATGGCGTCAGGAAATTCACTCAAACCCTGAGTTGGATTACGCAGTGCATGAAACTGCAGCCAATGTTGCAAGTAAATTAAAAGCCTTTGGATGTGATGAGGTTGTAACGGGAATTGGGCGTACAGGCGTTGTGGGGATAATTCATGGTAAAGCACAAAAGAGTGGATATTGCGTAGGGCTTCGAGCGGATATGGACGCGCTTCCTATAACTGAAATCAAAGATCATCCGTATAAATCAAAGAATGAAGGTAAAATGCATGCTTGCGGGCATGATGGCCATACGGCGATGTTGCTTGGTGCTGCCAAATATTTGGCTGAAACCAGAAATTTTGATGGCTCAGTTGCGGTTATTTTTCAACCTGCCGAAGAAGGTGGGGCAGGTGGAAAGGCGATGGTTGATGATGGCATGATGGATCGTTTTGGTATTAACGAAGTTTACGGTATGCATAATTTGCCTGGGCTTGATGTTGGTGAATTTGCAATCAGACCTGGTCCAATTATGGCTGCGACAGATGAATTTCATGTCTCAATAACGGGCAAGGGTGCGCATGCTGCCATGCCTCATTTGGGTAATGATCCTATTGTGATTGGGGCGCAAATTGTAATGGGTTTGCAGTCTATTGTGTCTCGCAATAATTCTCCTTTTGACAGTCTTGTTGTAACGGTCACAAAGTTTAATGCAGGCACTGCAATGAATATTATCCCTGAAGTCATGACCCTTGCAGGTACTATTCGCAGTCTGTCAGAAGATGCTCGTCAACTTGGGATGAAACGGCTTAAAGAAATTTCTGAAGGAATTTGTGCTGCTAATAATGCCAAGGTTGAAGTTGTTTTTCATGAAGGTTACCCAGTTACCACCAATCATGAAGCTGAAACTCAAAAGGCTGTTGATATTGCGTCTGCTATCTCAGGTGCTGACAAGGTTGAAGCCAATACAAAGCCGACAATGGGTGGGGAAGATTTTTCTTATATGTTGTTGGAGCGACCGGGTGCTTTCATCTTTGTAGGCAATGGCGATACAGCGGGACTTCACCATCCAGAGTATGATTTTAATGATGAAGTTATTCCGTATGGTACTTCATATTGGGCTAAGCTTGCAGAAACAATTATGCCGGCTGGTTAGATCCTGAGCGGTAGAGATTATTCTTCCCAGGCTTCCGAAATGCGTCTTTGTAACTCGCTAACATTTTTTATCACAAGTGCGCCTTTGGTTTTTTCAAAGATGCCTTGTTTGTTGAGCAAGTTTAATTCCCTTGAGACAACTTCTCGACGAGTTCCGATACGGTCTGCCAACTCCCTTTGCGTTGGCGGTGGGCTAATGCTTCTTTGTCCTTCATGGCCTAGACGCGGCTTTGAAAGCCTTAGTAATTCTGTATAAACGCGATGCTTTGCTTGTAAAAATGATTGTTCGGCAAGGCGCATGTTAAGAGTTCTAATACGCTGGGTTAAAACGCGCATAACTTCCAGATTTATTTCTGGAGTAAGATTTATCAGTTTTAAAAATGTTTTTTGCGGAATGATGCAAAGCTTGCTTTTGTAAAGTGTTGTGACATTGGCACTTCTGGTTTCGCCATCAATTGCTGCAATTTCTCCAAAAAAAGCTCCTGGCCCCATTTCGCCAAGAATTACCTCTTTGCCAACGGATAAACGGCTAATGATACGAACTAGCCCTGAGATTACAAAACGCACATCAGTTGTTTCTTCATCAATATCAATAATCAGCTCATTTTCATCATACTCTTTCCAAATGCATTCTTTGGCAAGTTGCTCTCCCCTAATAGTATCAAGAGAAGAGAAAAGTGGGATGTCATTTAAATTGTCCATTGCTCATATGCCAGACCTGGTTCAAAGTAATTTTAAGAGCTTATTTCTAGTTTTAGCTAAAAGTATGTCTTGTGGGCTTATAGTTGCCTGAATTTAAAAGGAAAACAAGTGGGCTCTTTCTTTGATTTTTTAACAATGGCTGAGCTGTTTCTTTGTTTTGGCATAGTCGTTTTTGCATCTGTCTTACAAGTCTCAATTGGCATGGGGTTTGGTATGCTTGCAGCCCCTCTAATTGCACTTGTAAAACCAGAATTAGTTCCAGGCAGTATATTGGCGATGGGATTATTTGTTGCTTTTATGGGCGCTTGGCGTGAGCGCGGCAATATTGTTCAACATGAATTAAAACTAGGCGTTACAGGCCGAATTCTGGGCAGTTTAATGGCTTTTGGATTGCTGTTATTAATCCCTGATGTTGAAAGCTTTTTGATTGTATTTGGCGTTATTATGCTGATTGCTATTGGCATGAGTGCTTTCGGTAAGAATATTAAATTTTCTGAGAAAAACCTGTTATGGCTTTCCGTTGTTTCAGGTCTCATGGGTTCGATTACTGCAGTTGGCGCGCCACCCATGGCTTTGATATATCACGACCGTAACCCTTCGATCGTGCGACCTACACTTAACGCTTTTTTCTTTGCTGGCTCTGTATTGGGTTTAATCAGTCTTGGAATGAGTGGATGGATTTCTACTCAGGATTTTATTGCTGCAATTATTTTCATACCTGCAATGTTTTTTGGGATATTAGTTTCCGCCCCCTTTAAAGGGCTGTCTTCAAAATTTTTATCAAAAATATTGCTTGGTTTATCAGCACTGGCGTCACTTTCATTGATCTATAAGGGGGTGTTTTAGGTAACGTTTTATGAGGCTATGACCTACCCCAAATTAAGTCGATTGAAATCAGCTATTTAACTGTTTTCTAAGCATTGCTTGATAACCTTATTTTTGGGGCAATTTATTATTGGGTGAGGGTATGAATTTCAAATCCTTGAAAAAAGACGACTTAGACGAAAAAAGATTACCAGATTCTATTTATAAATCTGTTGTGTCGTCTTTGTAT
>CALDZF010000026.1 GCA_937944165.1 uncultured Rhizobiaceae group bacterium
CAATATTCGCGCTTGTTATTTCAGCGATGATAAAGCTGAACAACTTAAGTCATTAGGCGCCCATGAAGTAGTAAAGTTTGATCTTTCAGACCCACAAAGCTGGGTTGCTGCACTTGATAATATTTCTGCTGTCTATTCTGCTTCACTTGACCCAATGTTGGAAGGTCATCTGAACTTTTGTAAAGAACTTGGCAAGCGCAAGGACCAAATCAAACACGTAGTTCGCGTAAGTTGCATGGGAGCAGATACGAATACCGCATCTTATGATGCCGACTCACATGCCTCACGCGAAGGCGCTGGCATACCACTTATGCTTCAACACTATTGGTGGGGCGAGAAAGCCCTGATTGACGAAGGTCTGAATGTTACTGCCCTGCGTAATAACTTCTTCATGAATCATCTTCTCAAGACAGACTGCGAAACCATTGATAATGAAGGATGGTTTTCAAACCCACTGGGTGATATGCGCAACTCATTCGTGGCAACTAGAGACATTGCTGAAGCAGCAGCGGTTGTTTTGATGGAAGGTGCTGAAAGGCACGGCAACAAATTCTACGACATCACAGGCCCTGCCCCTCAATCTATGGCAGAGATTGCCGATGACCTTGGTCGCGCCATGAACAAGAAAATCGAATACCGCGCCCAATCCATGGTCGACTTTGAAAACGACTTCGGCAGCACAAGAGCCGAATTTTTTGAATACCTTACAAATGGATTTTATACACGCTGTAGCCCTGATTTTTATAATCTGACAGGTCACAAACCGACATCGTACCATGATTACCTTACAACCAAAGGCGTTTCTGGTGAAACAGGCTTGGAAGAACTCTACCAAGGCAACCTATGGAAAAAGGGCGTAGACGCCATGAAAGACGCGGCACAAACTAAATAACAAATGCACTGGATGCAGAAACAATATTCTTCTGCATCCAGCTTCAATCATTATAAACTCATAGCTTAAACCAGTTCTGCATCAGTAACGATCTCAACAAGCGCTGGCCCATCATAATCAAGAGCTTCCTGGATAGCCGCTTCAATTTGGGAAGCTTCGGTTACCTTAACACCGTGACCGCCACAAAGCCTTGCAAAAGCAGCAAATGATGGATTAACCAAGTCTGTCTCCCAAACTTCCCATTCACCAGCGCGTTGTTCTTTTGAAATTTTACCAAGTTGGGAATTGTTAAGCAAAATATGGGTTATATCCATTTTATATTTCACTGCTGTTGTGAAATCCATTGGATACTGCCCAAAGCCTCCATCCCCTGAAATTGAGATGACTTTGCGACCTTTATAGTCTTCAAAATCCTGAGTAGCCGCCCAAGCCCCCATCGCAGCGGGAAAGCCAAAGCCGATTGAGCCCAGATAGCCAGACATCAAGACACGTTGTCCTTTGCTTTCAAAATAACGGCCAAATGAATAGGTATTATTACCCACATCACAGGCAATGATTGCATCATCTGGACACAGTTCTGACAGGCTATCAAAAATTGAGATGGAATGTATGCCCTTGCCACGGCTTTCTGTAAGTCGGGTTTTCTTTTCATTACGCCAAATTTTCCAGCGATCTGCCAATTCGGTAATTTGATCAACTTGCGGCTTGAAACCATCCAATTTTGGTTCAAGCGCCTTGCAAAATGCATCTAACTCACCCCAGATTGGCAGTTCGACAGGATGGAACTTACCCAATTGCATCCGCTCATAATCGACTTGGATAATTTTTTTGCTAGGTTCAATGCCCGTATGATTTGAAAAGGATGAACCAAGTGCAATAATCACATCAGATTCATTCATAAACCAACTGGCAATTGGCGTTCCCGAACGTCCCAAAACACCTGCTGCGTTGGGATGATGATCTGAAACAAGCCCCTTACCCTTGAACGTTGTCACAATGGGAGCACCAAGCTTTTCTGCAAGTTTGGTTATTGAAGCAATTGCATTTACCGCTCCATGGCCAATAACAATCATTGGGCGTTTAGCTTTTTTAAGAAGTTCGACCGCAGCTGAAATATCATCTTCCGATGGCGAAATCGATGTATTACCAAGCCTGCCCTTTGGGGTAGCTGCTGGTGCATCACTTGGGATGGTTTGAACATCATCAGGGAAAACCAGATGAGAAACATCATTTTCAACCAACGCGGCCTTGCATGCCAGAGACATAAGTTCAGCATGTTTGGAAGTGTTAAGAACCGGCTGAGAAAATTTGGCAACCGATTCAAAAGCCGACTTCAAATCAATATCCTGGAAGGCACCGGGGCCAAAAACCTGTGTCTGGACTTGCCCTGTCAAAGCTAGGATAGGAGCACGGTCAACTTTTGCGTCCCACATGCCAGTCAGCAAATTGGTTGCACCTGGTCCCGCAATCGTAAGACAGGCAGCAGGCTTGTCCGTTAATTTACCATAGGCAGAAGCAGCAAAAGCAGCAGCACCTTCATGACGAACCCCAATATACGATAAATCGCCTGCATTGTTACGCTGTCTTATCGCCTCTGAAAGTCCTAGGTTTGAGTGTCCCACCATACCAAAAACACGAACAATCCCCCAGTTGACCATAGTCTCAGCCATAACATCACTGATAGTACGCTCGCGGGCGGGTTCTGGTTCAAGCCCTACAAAAATCTCATCATCGCGAATTTCTACCGGGTACAATTCCTGGCCAGTGTCTTCATGCCCCCCTGGAGGCGCACCAGTGAGCGGATCAAAATCCCAGCCATGCCATGGACAACGTATCCAGCATTTGCCATCTACCCCTTTTTCAATAGAGCCTTCGCCCAAAGGGCCATTTTGGTGAGGACACCGATTATCCATGGCAGCCCACTGCCCATCAAAATGCGAAAGACATATGGATACAGTTCGAGCTGTAACCGTTTTTACGCGTCCTTCGGGAAGGTCATTGACATGCCCTACTTTTATCCATTCCAGCTTTTCGTCCATGATACACTCCCAACATTAAAACATTTCAGATTTCCAAATTTCAGAATCTGCATTATCTACTTCCCATTACTTACCATCATTTATCAGTTCGTAAACATCAATTCACTTGATTTATATCCCAACATACCAAATGTAATAAGAATTGTTTGAACCTATCCATGATTCCAGGAACTTAAAAATGGCTAATCCCGCAGAAGAAATTATCCTGCATAACTATCCACAATCTCCTGTCGCTGAAAAAGCGCGTGTTGCCTTTGGTATAAAAGGCATAAACTGGAGAGATGTTGAAATACCTCGCATTGTTCCCAAGCCGTTCCTGACACAACTCACCGGTGGATATCGACGCACACCCGTGGTACAAATCGGTGCTGATATTTATTGTGATAGCCAGTGTATCATACATGAGCTGGAAGGCCGTTATCCATCTCCTACATTCTATCCAACCAAAGATGCAGGCCTCGCATGGTCTTTAAGCCGTTGGACAGACGGTGAGCTCTTTAACCAAGCAGTACAAATCGTGCTTGGCTCAAACATGGAAGAACTACCTGCTGATTTTGCAGAAGATCGTGGCAGGCTTTACATGGGTCCTGATTGGGCTGAAGGTTTGAAGAAAGCGAATGCAAACCTTCCCCATTTGGTAACACAAATCAGAACGCCATTTGATTGGTTGAACGAACAGCTTTCTGATGGCCGCAACTTCTTGTTTGGCAACGAAGCTGGTGCAATCGATGCTCAGATATATTATGTTGTCTGGTTCTTGCGAGGCAGATGCATTCAAGGCCCTGCTCTTCTATCAGAGTTCAAAGAACTTGAACGCTGGGAAGAAAATGTAAAAGCAATTGGGCATGGGGCACCTTCCCCAATGACACCGCAAGAAGCCATCAAACGTGCAGGTGAATGTAAGCCAATCAGCATATCAGGCATAGATGCAAACGACCCGCAAGGTTTCAAAGCAGGCATGGAAGTTGAAATATCACCCGATGTCAATGGCGGTGAACAACCTGTGACAGGCAAAATCGTAGCTTCAAACAGCAAAACAATCACAATTCATCGCCACGATGAAGAAGTCGGAAATTTACACGTGCATTTTCCACGCGCTGGGTATAAAGTAAACCAAATTAGTCAAGTTTAAACTCAAAAGGTCATTTATGTTAGATCCTGACAAACCCGTTGTTGTTGTAACCGGCGCTAGTCGTGGCATTGGCCATGGCATAGTCAAACACTTCTATGACCAAGGCTGGGAAGTGATTACGATGGCAAGAACGTCCTTTTCCACCCAATGCCCCTGGGCAGAAGGCATCATCAAACATATTCGCGTTGATTTATCCGATACCGAGTCAATCGAACTTGCTTGTAAAGAACTTGAAGAAAAACTGGCTGGTCGTGGTTTAAATGCACTTGTAAATAATGCTGGCATTTCTCCAAAGGGCGATAATGGCGAACGTCTTGATGCTTGCAAAACTTCTGTTGAGACATTCCTGGCTGTACAACAAGTAAATCTCGTTGCGCCTTTAATATTGGCTCAAAAACTGATTGAGCCATTAAAAATCGCTAAGGGATCTATCGTCAATGTTTCATCCATTGCAGCCCATAGTGTCCATCAGTTTGCAGGTGCAGCCTATGCCATATCTAAAGCAGGTCTCTCCACCCTCACCCGTGAACTGGCACATGAACTTGGCGAAACAGGTATCCGCGTCAATGCAGTAGCCCCTGGTGAAATAGCAACTTCCATTCTGTCGCCAGGCACCGATGAACTTGTACAATCAGATGTCCCCATGAAGCGCCTTGGCCGCCCTATGGAAGTTGCAGAAGTTGTGTATTTTTTAGCTAGCGAACACGCTTCATATGTGACAGGTTCGGAAATACATATTAATGGTGGTCAACACATTTAAAAGGTCAAGATCATGAACTACATGCCAAACTCACAAGAAGCACGCGATATCGCTTTCCATATGCACAGCTATACCAACGCAGTTGCCCATGCGGAAATAGGTCCCATGATTATGGAACGTGGTGAAGGCATTCATGTTTTTGATAACAATGGCACAAAATATATAGAAGCCATGTCGGGGCTGTGGAGTGCTGCACTTGGGTTTAGCGAGGAGCGCTTGATTAAAGCCGCTACCGAGCAAATGCGTACACTGCCTTTTTATCACAACTTCACACACAAATCACACGGCAAGGCAATTGATCTGGCTGAAAAGCTGATTTCAATAGCGCCTGTCCCAATGAGCAAGGTCTTTTATACAAACTCTGGGTCAGAGGCTAATGATACAGTTCTAAAAATGATCTGGTATCGCTCCAATTCCATGGGTCTACCAGAGAAGAAAAAAATTATCAGCCGTATCAAAGGCTATCACGGTGTAACACTTGCCTCCGCAAGCCTCACTGGACTTCCCTACAACCACAAGTCATTCGATCTGCCGATTGATCAAGTCCATCACACAACCTGCCCACACTATTGGCGTGAGGGACATGAAGGCGAAACAGAAGAAGAATTTGCAAGTCGTTGCGCCCAAGACTTAGAAGACATGGTTTTGGCAGAAGGCCCTGAAACCGTTGCAGCCTTATTTGCAGAGCCTGTTATGGGCGCTGGTGGCGTTATTATACCACCTGCAACCTACTGGGAAAAAATCCAAGCTGTTTTGGAAAAATATGACGTATTGCTTGTGGCTGATGAAGTCATTTGCGGGTTTGGTCGTACCGGTAAAATGTTTGGTTCGGAAACCTTCGGCATGAAGCCTGACGTACTGGTGATGTCAAAACAAATCACCTCTAGCTACGCACCTTTCTCAGCATTCATGATTAATGAGAAATTCTATGAGCCAATCGCAGAAGAGTCTGGCCGAATAGGTGTATTAGGACACGGATTTACAGGTGCTGGTCACCCCGTAGGCGCTGCTATCGCCCTTGAAAATATCGCCATCATCGAAGAAAGAGAGCTAGTAGAAAAGTCAGCTGATAATGGCGCATATATGCAAAAAGAACTTCAAAAGCTTGCTGATCATCCTATCGTTGGTGAAGTGCGGGGCATCGGCATGATTGCTGCGGTTGAAATGGTTATGGATAAGGAAGCAAAAACCGCTTTGGAAAAACCAGGTGCGCTAGGACTTCACATGAACAAAGCTCTGCAACGCAACGGCATTATTTCACGCGCTATCGTAGATTCGGCAGCACTCTGCCCGCCGCTAATAATCGAACGTAAGCAAATCAATGAAATTATATCAGCATTCCGCAAATCATTGGATGAAGTACAAGCCGAAGTCAGCTAGGCTGGGAAGTTATGTACAAGCTTTATTGGTCGCAAGGAACTGCAAGCTTAGCTCCGCAGGTTATTCTGGAGGAGACAGGCGTTGACTATGAAATGGTCTTAATAGATATGGCCAAATCAGAACATCTTACGCCTGAATATCTGGCAATCAATCCATTTGGCAAAGTTCCTGCTCTTATGTTGCCGGGTGGCATAGTCATGACGGAGGCAGCAGCCATATGTCTTTACCTGATTGAACAGCATAATCTGAAACACCTTGCCCCTACTGTTAAATCATATAGCCGTGCGCAGTTTTTGCAATGGCTGATGTACCTCACCAATACCATTCAGGAAAACTACAAGCGCTACTATTATAACAACCGCTTTCTGCCAAAAGGTGGTGACAAGGAAGGTATTCGCGAAATTGCCATTAAAGATTTAATTGAGTTCTGGAAACCAATTGACGACGCGCTTGCAAAAAGTGATGGCGATTTCATGTTAGGTCAAAAAATCAGCTTGCTAGATATTTACCTCACAATGCTGGTTACATGGTTTCAACCCATGGATGAATTGACTTCCATGTATCCTGCATTGAAGCAATGTTTTGATGAATGTAACAAACACCCAAGCGTAATCAAATCCATGCACGTGCATGGTTAGATTGGTTAGATTATATTGACACAAAAAAGCAAGAGAGCGTGAATCATGAACTATAAACCGCTTGGTCAAACAGGCCTTCAAGTATCGCAACTTTGCTTTGGCACCATGTCTTTCGGCGGAGATGCGGATGAAGCAGAGTCCGCCAAAATGTTTTACGCCTGCCGTGATATTGGCATAAACTTCTTTGATTGCGCAGATGCATACTCCAATGGCAAAGCTGAAACTATCCTTGGCAAACTCATTAAAGACTGCCGTGGGGAAATCATACTAACCTCCAAGTGTTTCATCCAGATGGACGATAATATTTTGTCAGGTGGCGCGGGTCGCAGGCACATCGTTCAAGCCTGTGAAGCAAGTTTAAAGCGCCTTGGTACAGATTATCTGGATATCTTTTTCAT
The DNA here is from genome assembly GCA_937944165.1 of uncultured Rhizobiaceae group bacterium. Taxonomy (GTDB): domain Bacteria; phylum Pseudomonadota; class Alphaproteobacteria; order Rhizobiales; family Rhizobiaceae; genus JAALLB01. The sequence goes on from CALDZF010000026.1 coordinate 7,240, forward strand.
GCACCGCTGGAGTAATATTGTGCCATTGGAAGAAACGCTACGAGCACTGGAGCAATTAGTTTCAGATGGTAAGGTTCACCATTTGGGTGTCAGTAATTACTCCGCATGGCAAATCGCAAAGGCACTTGGCATTGCAAAGAAAAATAACTGGCAACGTGTAGACGTAATTCAGCCCATGTATTCACTTGTTAAACGACAAGTAGAAGTGGAAATCCTTGAACTTGCTAAAGCGGAAAATCTTGGTGTTATGACCTATTCTCCTGTCGGGGGTGGATTATTAAGCGGCAAATACACCAAAGAAAACAGACCTGCTGGCGGACGCATATCGACAAATCCTGAATATACTGCCCGCTATAAGGAAGACTGGGTTTTTGAAGTCGCAGAAAGCTTCTCAGAATTTGCCAAGGCCAGAGGCATTCATCCTGTATCTCTTGCAGTCGCATGGGCAGCTAAAAACGAAGCAATCACCTGCCCTATTATTGGCGCTAGAAGCCTGGAACAACTTCAGCCGTCACTTGATTCAATCAATGTTGATATGACAGATGACCTCTATGCAGAGCTAATTGCGCTAACAAGAACGCCACCACCTGCAACAGACAGGCTTGAGGAACAAAGTTAAGTCAACTTCGCCCATGAGGCGCTGAGTAATCAATTTCCGGCCCCATAGGAACCACACCAGTAGGATTAATCATGGTATGACTTTCATAATAGTG
>CALDZF010000027.1 GCA_937944165.1 uncultured Rhizobiaceae group bacterium
ATATAATTAAAGCTACATTGATGAAAAACAAAAACTGTGCTGCTACATTTTCGGTCAGCAGTCGATATAGGTGCAGCTGTCAGGTTTTCATTTCGTAATTTATATTCACTTAGAATATTGGTATTCTCCCAAACCATAAACAGACCAATGCCAAGAAAAATTACTAAAAATATAAATTTCTTCATAATATTCCCCTTAATATATCACGTTTTTTTGATTGTGCGTGAATTTTATAAGAATTCTATTAAGGGATAATTCAAGTTTATATATATTTTAACCAAACATAATCTTTATTTATTAGGTCCAATCATCAATTCTGGTCTTACAACTGCATCAAACTCTTCTTCTGTAACAAAGCCAAGTCCAATTGCTTCTTGTTTTAGGGTTGTTCCATTCTTGTGGGCGGTTTTTGCAATTGTTGTTGCATTGTCATAACCGATTGATGGCGCAAGCGCTGTGACAAGCATTAAAGAGCGCTCCATCAGTTGCGTAATATTGTCTTCGTTTGCAACGATACCCACCACACATTTATCTGCGAATGTATTACACGCATCTGCCAAAATACGGATAGATTGAAGCATAGCATTTGCCATAACTGGCTTATAAACGTTCAACTCAAAATGTCCTTGTGTGCCCGCCATGGCAATTGTCGTTTGATTGCCCATTACCTGACAACAAACCATGGTCATGGCTTCGCACTGTGTCGGATTTACCTTACCTGGCATAATGGATGAGCCAGGCTCATTTTCTGGCAATGATATTTCACCCAGTCCAGAACGCGGGCCTGAGCCTAAAAGACGTAAATCATTTGCAATTTTAAACAGCGAGGCTGCAACAGCACTCAATGCACCATGCGCATAGACATAAGCATCATTTGCGGCCAAGGCTTCGAATTTATTGGGCGCTGTTCTAAATGGAAGACCTGTAATACCAGCAACCTCGCTGGCAAAATCTTCCGCAAAACCAACCTTTGAGTTTAGACCTGTGCCAACTGCTGTGCCCCCTTGAGCAAGTTCATAGAGACCATCAAGAACTTCGTTTACACGGCGGATACCGTTGCGAAGTTGTGCTGCATAGCCTGAAAACTCTTGTCCCAATGTTAGAGGCGTTGCATCTTGTGTATGGGTACGTCCAATTTTTACGATATCCTTGAAAGCATCAGATTTAGCCTCAATTGCCTTTGCCAGATGATCAAGTGCTGGCAAAAGAATTGAGTTTACTTCACGCGCAGCCGCAACATGCATAGCCGTTGGGAATGTATCATTTGACGATTGCCCCATATTCACATGGTCATTTGGATGAACCGGATCTTTTGAACCGATTACGCCACCCAGAATTTCAATCGCTCGGTTGGAAATCACTTCATTTGTATTCATGTTCGACTGAGTACCGGAACCGGTTTGCCAAACAGATAGTGGGAAGTTGTCGTCAAACTTGCCCTCAACCACCTCACCTGCGGCCTGATCTATCGCCTTCCCAAGCTTTTCGTCCAGAACACCCATTTTCATGTTAACACGTGCTGCTGATTGCTTAACGATGCCAAGTGCAGCAACAAGTGGCAAAGGCATGGATTCTGTACCAATTGGAAAGTTAATCAGTGACCGGGCCGTCTGCGCACCAAAATATTTCTCATTGGGCACTTCCAATGGGCCAAAGCTGTCAGTTTCTGTGCGAGTATCTTTTGTCATCAGTCAATTTCCTGCATGGGTTAGGTTTGTTAGGGTTTATTCTGTTTTAAATGAAAATGCCATAAATCAATCGTAGTATTCACGCAATTTCACACCATCTTGACCAATTTGCAACTGGACTGCGAGCATCTTTCATTGCGCCGGGTTTTACTTCTGCATTTTCATTTTTGTCCGGGAAGAAAAATACTGAACCAAGCAGAAGTTCGCTATGCGGAATTTTTAAAAAATCAAATACCTTTTCAGATTTTAATGCGCCGCCACTTGACCAATAAGTCTTAAAGCCTTGCGCCTCACCTGACAAAAGCAATGACTGGATAAACGCAGACGCTGCTGCAATATGCTCCATATTTCTCAATGTACCTTGAAACGCAACTTCGTCTTTACCTGCATCACGGTTTACAATAGTTCCTTCATCAGGCAACCAAGTCACTTGAAAAAGAAATTCAGCAGCTGCGAGCATGTTTGGGACTTTCGTTTTATCGTCTTGCGCTATTAAAAAGTCCTTCAGCGTATTAGAATCAGTTGAGCCAAGTTTATACGCTCGCCAAGGCACAGAGCATGTAAGATCATTTTTATGTATTCTGTCACAAGCATAATGAAACGGCGCATTTGCACTTGCAGACATAATAGTATCAATTTGCTCTTTAGCCAGCATCGTGTTTTCGACAGGTGCATCTAAATCACCAATAACCTTATAAGTACGCCTTGCTTGCAATTTTTCTAAAATGCTCAATACTATCTCCACGTATTCCAAAGGTTCACAAATATATTTGACATAAACCTTAGGATAATTTGCATCATTCTGCCAGTTTGCTATAGAAAGTGTAATCAAAATCAAAATTGCCTAATTTTCATATACATATAGGCAATCCAAAAGGAAATCACATGGCGAAAATCAAAGTTAAAAATCCAGTTGTTGAATTAGATGGCGATGAAATGACCCGCATCATTTGGCAATTTATCAAAGATAAGCTTATTCACCCCTATCTGGACATTGACTTAAAATATTACGACCTTGGCATTGAAGCACGAGATGCAACTGATGACCAAATCACTATTGATGCCGCTAATGCAATTGCTGAACATGGTGTTGGCGTAAAATGCGCTACTATTACGCCGGATGAGCAACGTGTTGAAGAGTTCAGCCTTAAAAAGATGTGGCGCTCTCCAAATGGCACAATCCGCAATATTCTTGGTGGTGTTATCTTCCGTGAACCTATCATCTGTAAAAACGTGCCTCGCCTAGTACCGGGTTGGACGCAGCCTATCATTGTTGGTCGTCATGCTTTTGGTGACCAATACCGTGCAACAGACTTTCGTTTTCCAGGTAAGGGCAAGCTAACAGTTAAGTTTGTTGGTGAAGATGGTGCTGAAATAGAACATGAAGTGTTTGATGCACCTTCAGCTGGCATCGCCATGGCAATGTATAATCTGGATGATTCTATCAAGGATTTTGCACGTGCATCCTTGAATTATGCGCTTTCACGCAAAGTCCCTTGTTACCTATCTACAAAAAATACAATTCTAAAAGCCTATGATGGGCGCTTTAAAGACATCTTTGAAGAAATCTACCAAGCAGAATTTAAGGCAAAATATGAAGAAGCCAAAATCTGGTATGAGCATCGTCTCATCGACGATATGGTTGCTTCTGCGCTTAAATGGTCTGGCGGCTATGTTTGGGCTTGTAAAAACTACGATGGTGATGTGCAATCAGATACGGTCGCCCAAGGCTTTGGTTCACTTGGTCTAATGACATCTGTTCTACTTTCTCCAGATGGCAAGACAGTAGAAGCAGAAGCGGCTCACGGCACAGTGACCCGTCACTATCGCCAACACCAAAAAGGTGAAGAGACCTCAACAAACTCAATTGCTTCAATTTTTGCATGGACACGCGGTTTGGCGCATCGTGCCAAGCTAGATGACAATGCAGAACTTGCAAAATTTGCTGACACGCTAGAATTTGTCTGTGTTGATACCGTTGAATCAGGCTTCATGACAAAAGACCTTGCGCTTCTCATTGGCCCTGACCAACCATGGTTATCAACCATGGGCTTCTTGGACAAGGTTGATGAAAACCTTCAAAAAGCAATGAGCTAAAAAGCTCCAAACAATCTAAAAGCCGAAATTATTTCCGGCTTTTTTATATGTTTCAATAGCTTAATTGGGAATATAAGTAATTTGATTCTCTTAAATATAATTTATAGATAACACAGATTGTTTAAAACGATGTGATTGGCAAGCTTGATGCTATATTGGTAAAAATATCCCATGCGTTATATATTTCTTATAATAATTTTCACCTTTACCCTACCTGCCCTGGCCGATGAGCGCGAAGCTCTTTACGGCACTTGGGGCACGGAAAAACAATGCGCACGCGCGCCTCTGAAGCCCGGAAGTTTAGTCCAATCGGAGCCATTTGAGATTAATTCCCAATGGTTAAGACGCGGCGTAATCTGGTGCAAACTTACCTGGTTTCCAATTGAAAATAAGCAAGATGGTTTTTTTACTGGTGCTAATGCTCTTTGTGGCGAAGACACAGTTCGCAGATATTTTCTTGGCATGCAAAAATCAGGCGAAGAATTGACTATAAAATGGCAGTTCTCTAGTAAACATGGTCCACTAAAGTTGTGTAAACCTTCTCAGACGCAATAAGTCTGTTTCAAACTAAATTAATAGATCCTGAGCCTAGTACGTTGATCTAAAGCGTTGCTTCAATTGCATCAATCGCAGCTTGTGCTTTATCGCCATCTGGGCCACCTGCTTGTGCCATATCCGGGCGTCCGCCGCCGCCTTTCCCGCCGACCACTTGCGAGGCAATACGGACAAGATCAACAGCGCTATATTTGTCAGTAATATCTTCAGTTACACCGACCACAACACCAGCTTTTCCATCTTCTGAAACACCTGCAATGGCAACAATACCTGATTTGATGGTCTGTTTTGCGTCGTCAACAAGGCCTTTAAGTTCTTTGGCAGCAATGTTTTCAACGACTTGCCCCAAGAACTGTACGCCATTTATATCTTTTGCGGTTGCAGAAGAGCCGCCTGCTCCACCGCCGAGCGCCAGTTGTTTTTTAACATCAGCTAATTCGCGCTCAAGCTTTTTACGTTCATTTACCAATTGCGCAACACGGTCAACCGCATTATGCGGTGGAACTTTTAAGGCGGCGGCAATGTCTTTTACGCGTTGTTCTTGTTCCGCCATATATTGTAAAGCGGTTTCGCCGGTTAAGGCTTCTATTCTACGGACACCTGAAGAAACTGCACTTTCACCAAGTAGGCGAATTAAGCCAATCTCACCAGTGTTGGAAACATGTGTTCCCCCGCAAAGTTCCAGCGAATAGGTTTTACCAGATTTTTCACCGCGCATTGCAGTGCCCATTGAGACAACGCGCACTTCATCGCCATATTTCTCACCAAAGAGTGCCATTGCACCCATTTCGCGGGCATCATCTACTGCCATTAATCGTGTTTCAACAGATGAAGACTGGCGCACAATCTCATTCGACATTTCTTCTACGATAGCCATATCTTCATCTGAAATCGCTTTTTGGTGTGAAAAATCAAACCGCAGACGGTCTGGCGCAACTAGAGAACCTTTTTGAGCTACATGATTGCCCAATACCTCGCGCAAAGCTTCATGGATTAAATGTGTTGCCGAGTGATGAGAGCGCGAACCTGCGCGCGCTGCATGATCAACTTCAAGTTCAACCGCATCCGCTTTTGAAAGAGTACCTTCAATAATTGTCCCTATATGGACAAACAAACCTTCACCACGTTTTTTAACGTCAGTTATCTCAATTGTACCGCCCTCGAAACGTATAGCTCCTTGATCGCCTATTTGACCGCCACTTTCGCCATAAAATGGTGTCTGGTTTACAACAATGGAAACACTATCCCCTTTAGAAGCTTTATCCTTGCTTTCACCATTAACAACGATTGCCTGAATAACACCCTCAGCAATTTCTGTGTCATAGCCCAAAAATTCAGTTGAACCATATTCTTCGCGAATTTGGAACCAAATACGATCATCAGCAGCATCACCTGAACCAGACCATGCGGCGCGAGCATCTGCTTTTTGTTTTTCCATTGCCGCATTAAAACCATCAACATCAACACCAATATCGCGGCGACGAAGAGCATCTTGCGTCAAATCGAGCGGAAAGCCAAAAGTATCGTAAAGTTTAAAGGCTGTTTGCCCATCAAGCTGATCGCCCTTACCCATGGAAGTTGTTGCATCATCCAACAAACCGAGGCCACGTTCGAGCGTTTTGCGAAAACGCGTTTCTTCCAACAACAGCGTCTCTGTAATTAATGACTCTGCTCGCCCTAATTCTGGATAAGCTGCTCCCATTTCATTTTTTAACGTCGGGAAAAGTCTATGCATCAGCGGGTCGCGCGCACCAAGCAGGCTTACATGGCGCATCGCGCGTCGCATGATACGACGCAATACATAGCCGCGACCTTCATTAGATGGCAAAACGCCATCTGCAATCAAAAAAGATGATGCGCGCAAATGATCTGCAATTACGCGGTGACTAGCCTGATTATCGCCTTCAGCCTTGGTGCTGGTCAAATCTTCGCTTGAAGCAATCAAAGCTTTAAACAAATCGATGTTATAATTGTCATGTTCCCCTTGAAGAACAGCTGCAATACGCTCTAGCCCCATTCCAGTATCAATCGATGGCTTAGGCAAGTCTACGCGTTCATCAGGCGTAAGTTGTTCATATTGCATGAAAACAAGGTTCCATATTTCAATGAAACGATCGCCATCTTCTTCTGCAGACCCTGGAGGCCCGCCCCAGACTTTGTCGCCGTGATCATAAAAGATTTCCGAGCAAGGACCACAAGGACCTGTATCCCCCATAGACCAGAAGTTATCGCTTGTTGGTATGCGGATAATACGATCATCGTTAAGGCCAGCAATTTTTTTCCATAAATCAGCTGCCTGATCATCTGTGTGATATACAGTTACGATTAATTTTTCTTCCGGCAAGCCAAACTCTTTTGTAAGTAATGTCCATGCATTCGTAATGGCTTCTTCCTTGAAATAATCACCAAAGGAGAAATTGCCCAGCATCTCAAAGAACGTATGGTGACGTGCTGTATAGCCGACATTATCCAGATCATTATGCTTGCCCCCTGCGCGAACGCATTTTTGCGAGGTGGCTGCGCGTGTATAGTCGCGTTTTTCTACACCAGTAAAAACATTTTTAAATTGCACCATGCCTGAGTTTACAAACATCAAGGTTGGATCATTACGCGGCACAAGCGGGCTTGAATCTACTTTTGCATGTTCCTTGCCTGCAAAGAAATTGAGAAAATGGGATCGAATTTCGTTAACGCCGCTCATGTCAAACCTGTTTGTTTAAATACCGTTATGATAGTAATTTCGCATGCTGGGATGGAAGTCAAATCAATGCTAGAAACATCGTTTACGACGATGGTAAAGTCCTGTCTAGTATTTGAATAATATTGGATTATAAAAAAGGCCGCAGTCGGGGAACTGCGGCCGTAGTGACATAACCCAGAGACAATGAATTATGCTTTAGACGTCAAGACCAATAGGCCATGGGAATTGATTTAGAAGAGAATTAAAGTCCGGCTGTCTTATCAAGACCATCTTCAAGCGAGGTATCCAACGCTTCTTGCGCAGGATCCGGCTTTTCGATTTCACCATCCAATAGTGTTTCAGCAATAAGACCGGCATTTTGGCGTAGTGCCAACTCAATCTCATCTGCAATCTTTGGGTTTTCAAGTAGGAAATTCTTTGAGTTTTCCCGCCCTTGCCCAAGACGTTCAGAATTATAAGAGAACCAAGCACCTGATTTTTCTACAATGCCTGCCTTAACGCCCAAGTCAATCAACTCACCACGTTTGGAAACACCCTCACCATACATGATATCAAACTCAACTTGTTTGAATGGCGGTGCTAATTTGTTTTTAACCACTTTAATGCGTGTTTGGTTACCAACAACTTCGTCACGATCTTTAACCGCGCCAATACGACGAATATCAAGACGAACAGATGAATAAAACTTCAGAGCATTACCACCTGTTGTTGTTTCAGGAGAACCGAACATCACACCAATTTTCATACGAATCTGATTGATAAAAATTACCATGGTATTTGAACGAGAAATGGATGCAGTTAATTTACGAAGCGCCTGGCTCATTAGACGTGCTTGAAGACCGGGAAGTGAACTCCCCATTTCGCCTTCAATTTCTGCTCTTGGTGTCAGCGCGGCAACGGAATCAATAACTAAAACATCAACAGCACCTGAGCGCACCAATGTGTCACATATTTCAAGAGCTTGCTCACCTGTATCTGGCTGAGAAATCAAAAGCTCTTCCAAATTCACACCAAGCTTACGGGCATAAACCGGATCAAGCGCGTGCTCTGCATCAACAAAGGCACATATACCGCCACTTTTTTGAGCTTCTGCAATTGTATGAAGGGTCATAGTCGTTTTGCCTGATGATTCAGGGCCGTAAATTTCAATAACACGTCCCTTTGGTAATCCGCCTATTCCAAGTGCAATATCAAGGCCAAGACAGCCTGTGGAAATTGTTTCAATTTCTACAACTTGCTCATTTTTGCCAAGCTTCATAATTGAACCCTTGCCAAATGCGCGTTCAATTTGCCCTAGTGCTGCTTCCAATGCTTTGGATTTATCCACGTTTTTGTCGCCCTCAACAAGTCTTAACGAATTCTGTCCCATGATTACCATCCTTCTTTATTTAGAGGTATCCCCGATTTTAACTATCCACCGTTGACTTATCGTGGCAGTTATTTGATAATTATTTGTACTCTTTTTGTTCTTATTTTGTCAACACCAATAACATATTGTAATATATAGACAAAAAATATTTGTTCTTTTATTGTTCTAATAATTTTCAGGCTTACATTATAATACCTTGAGCAGATTCCAATCTTGTCACATAGCATTCATTATACAAAGGCTTTATTATAACTTTAGGATGTGACACCTAAAAACAATCAAACACCTCAAGGAAATTTAATTGACGAACAACAACAATAAAAATGATGATAAAAGCTGGTTGGAACTCGAAGTTCAAGACAGTATGGATGAAGAACTTGAGATGGAAATTGATGATGATTGGTATCCTGATGAACTTAAGGCTCTAAAAGATATTAATCGAGGCCCTTCTATTGATCGCCATGTATATTTTAACGAGTTACACCGGCTACAAGGCGAACTTGTAAAATTACAAGACTGGATTTCTCATACCAAGGCAAAAGTGGTTGTTATATTTGAAGGGCGTGATGCGGCTGGCAAGGGCGGTGTTATCAAGCGCATTATGCAACGCCTTGATCCGCGTGTTTGTAAAGTGGTTGCCCTGCCCGCACCGACTAAACGCGAACAAAGCCAATGGTATTTTCAGCGCTATGTTTCCCATTTACCTGCAGGTGGTGAAATGGTTTTGTTTGACCGCTCCTGGTATAATCGAGCGGGTGTTGAGAGGGTCATGGGATTTGCCTCCAAGAAACAGGTAAAAGATTTTTATAATGATGTACCAGAGTTTGAACGCATGCTGACGCGCTCAGGCATTATATTAATTAAATACTGGTTCTCAATAACAGACCAAGAACAACAATTACGTTTTATGATGCGCATACATGACCCCATCAGACAGTGGAAGCTTTCCAAAATGGATTTAAAATCCCGCGTAAAATGGGAGGCATATACCAAGGTCAAAGAAAAAATGCTCAAGCGCACAAATATCAAAGAAGCGCCCTGGTTTATCGTCGAAGGTAATGAGAAGAAACGAGCCAGGCTGAATTGTATAGACCATCTGCTTTCGCAAATTCCTTATGAGGAAGTGCATCACGAATCCATTACATTGCCAGAGCGCGAATTTAACCCCGACTATGAAAGATCAGTGCTACCAAAAGAGCTTTATGTGCCTGAAAAATATTAGATTCTAGGTTACAGCCAACACCACGTATTTAATAGCCCTGGTAATTAACGCGATATCTCGAACAAAACTTCATTGCGGCGCATGGGGCCAGGTGTGAAAGGACTGTTATAATAAGCATATATCGCTTGGCCTTTTGGCGTTATACCTTGGGTTTTAAGCCATGTTCGCAGTTCTTGTTCTTTGCTCGCCAATAGTGCATCTGTTTGCTTACCTTTAAATTGAATAGCAACGCGTTTCTTTGCAGGTATTTCACGTAAACTTACTTCGGCATTATCAGGTTTTGGCAGGTCTGATAGTTTGTATTTTGCTGGCATGATGAATTGTACCTTCCATTCGCCTGCAGTTTTTTGCTGAGTAACGGGCGCTGTCATGGAAATCTTTTCGCCTTCTCTCTTCGTGGCAAAGATATAAGATGCCAAAGGCTTAAAAGCATTGCGAACTGCGCCACTTCTATTACCAGGGCGATTAATTTCAGCAACACGCAAGGATGGATACTGCCTAATCTCTATTGCGCCATCACGCTCAAGCACTTTGTACTTAGGCTTTTCAACAGCATTTGCAGAGGCAATATACGCTCCTACAGTTCCAATCATGATGATTGAGAATAGACTTAAGGTAGTTAGCGTAATCTTTTTCATCATATTTTCCATTTTAATCTAGAATTATAAATAGTGCCTATTTGAAAAATTCCAATCATACCATCACCATATCTTGAAATTACCCCTCAATAAGCACACATAGTGCTGACATACGATCAATAGAGCTGGAGCATGTCATGACTGATCAATCAACTTATACCCCGCCAAAAGTCTGGAAATGGGAAAGCGAAAGCGGCGGTAAGTTTGCCAATATCAACCGCCCGGTTGCTGGCTCCACTCATGAAAAAGAGTTGCCGCGTGGCGAGCATCCGCTTCAATTGCATTCAATGGGTACTCCCAATGGCGTGAAAGTAACCGTCATGCTCGAAGAGCTTTTGGCAGCAGGTCACGGCGGCGCTGAATATGATGCATGGATGATTGAAATTGGTGAAGGTGACCAATTTGGTAGTGGCTTTGTTGGGATTAACCCGAATTCAAAGATCCCTGCCCTGCTGGATACTACCAATGATACACGTGTTTTTGAATCAGGAGCAATTCTTTTATACTTGGCAGAAAAATTTGGTGCGTTTATTCCAAAAGATAATAAAGACAGGACAGAATGTCTAAACTGGCTATTTTGGCAAATGGGTTCCGCTCCTTATTTGGGCGGCGGCTTCGGTCATTTCTATGCTTATGCGCCTGAAAAGTTTGAATATCCGATAAACCGCTTTGCAATGGAAACAAAACGCCAATTGGATGTACTTGATAAGCATCTGGCAAATAATGAATATTTTGCTGGTGATGATTATAGCATCGCTGATATGGCAATTTGGCCTTGGTATGGCGCATTGGTTAAGGGATTACTCTATGGCGAGTCTGCTACTTTTCTTGAAGCTCATACTTATGAAAACGTACTTCGTTGGACCAATCAAATTGCTGACAGACCAGCTGTGAAACGTGGTCGCATTATTAATCGCACATGGGGTGCGCCAAATGCCCAGCTACGCGACCGTCATAGCTCTGCTGACATCGATAAGGTTTTGGCAAAGCCTGCTGAATAAATTCTAAGTTTTATCTTGAATAAGGCGGACAGCTTCTTGGGTATCTAAATCCAGACTGGCCGCCTCACCTAACTCAACTTCAATGACTCTATCCTGATTGGCCGCCATAATATGGCGTGCGCCGACATCGCCTTGAATGGAGCGGAGTTCTTCAAAAAAGGCTCGAGGCCATAGTACAGGATTACCACGCTTTCCTTCATGCGTAGAAACAATAATATGGTTTGGATTTTCAGAGGCCGTCTTGGCTAGGGCATCAATCATGTCCGAAGTGACAAACGGCATGTCGCCCAAAACTATAAGAGCGGATGATACACCATCTGAAAGCGCCCTAATCCCGCAGGCTATTGAAGTTGAAAGACCTTGTTCGTAGTCTGGATTATTATGCAAAGTTATCTCCAATCCAAGTAAGGCTTTCTCAACTTCATCAGGCTTGTATCCAGTGATCACGTTCGCGCTTTTAATAGAAGAATTGCACACCGCCTCACCAACATGACGTACCATTGACTTGCCCAAAACTTCGACTGTCATTTTGTTAGTATCGCCCATACGGCGTGATTGGCCAGCCGCCAGAATAATCGCGGCAATAGCATCTGGTGAATGGGTTTTCTTCTCACGCGGATGCGGCCTGCTACCTGTTTCCATCAAAAGCCCGCCAACGCCCATGCCAGCAATATCATCGGCGCCAACCTCAATATCAGCCAGTAATCTTTGCAATATCCAGTCAAACCCATTTTCTGCCATTGAACGCGCACAGCCTGGCGCACCGATAACAGGCTTATTATCCAACTCTCCAAGCAGCAGAAGATTACCAGGATCAACAGGCATGCCAAAACGGATGATTTTACCGCCAGAGTTTTCGATTGCCTTAGGAATACAATCAGCAACATCACTAATTGCAGAAGCACCAAAGATAATTAGCATATCGCATTTATCCTTGAGTGAGATTATTGCCTCTGTAATGCTTGTACTATCGTGCTCAACCCGTACTTCTTTGACCAATACACTGTCAGAAAGTGCCAATCTTTGTTTTAGGGTATTTGCTGTCTTGTCCATAACAGAAGGCTTTAAGCTGGGTAAATTGGTTGCAACCAAACCAACACGCTTATGTTTAAATTCATAAATCGCCATGGCCTTTGAAATATCAATAGCCAAAACAGCTTCAAGGCTTTTTGAGCTCACTGCATAGGGAATAATTTTGACGGTGGCGACCAGCCTGCCCTGATTAACGGCGGCATAATCATTAAGCATTGCAATGGTAATGGCAGGATCCACCGCATTGATAGCGTTTATTGTTTCTGCGCAAACACGAAAGATGCCATTTACACTTGCAAAGATATTTGCTCGACCAGTCGAAGCATCCTCGATTTTGATATTTGCTGACTTGAATTGTTCGCCAATTAAACTGGCTGCCGCATCTTCGAGTATGTCACTCGCCTCTGGCATTGCAGCTGTTAGCTCTTCAATGTTTGCTTTTTCTAGCTTTGCGATTATGGCGATGTCAATCAACACACCTTTTCGCAAGCGCTCGCCCCATGGCAATGTGAGACTATGCGCAAGAATGCCACCTTTGGCCTGGGATAGTTCGAAAGATCCAAACTTCATGGTCTAATTAAGCCTACGTTTGCGAAACGCTTCGATGATTTGCGCCATGACTGCCACAGCAATTTCCTGAGGCGATGCGGCACCTATATCAAGACCGATCGGCGCTTTGATGCGCTCAATCTTTTCTTGACTTATGCCACCTGCCAGAAGTCTTTCAACGCGCTTGGCATGGGTCTTGCGGCTGCCCAAGGCACCAACGTAAAAACAATTTTGGCGCAAAGCTTCGGCAATTGGAAAATCATCAATCTTCGGGTCATGGGTAACAGCCGCCAAAGCGCAATATGGATCAAGCGGGTTGTTAGCTAAAACATCTTCTGGCCATTCTGAATAAACTAAAGTGCCTTCAAATCGTTCTTGCGTTGCAAAGGCAGTACGAGGGTCGATTACTTCCAAGTCATAACCAGCCATCTTTGCAATGGGTGCCATAGCTTGTGTAATATGCACAGCGCCAATCACCATAATTTTTGCAGGCGGCAAATGTACGTTTAAGAAGAATTCTGTTTCGTTAATTTGTATCGTCATAGATTTACCAGTTAGAAGAGCCCTTGAAATAGCTTCCCCCAACTCGCCTTCGACCAGATGACCTTCCAGCACCAGGCGATCACGGCCATCATCCAGATTGGTAACAAGCACACAGGCTTTTCGATCATTTCTTGCCTGATTGAGTTTTTTGAGAACAAGCGGATCCATTTATCCCAAACGCTCCACATAGACACGGATGTTACCACCGCAGGAAAGTCCTACTTCAAAAGCTGTTTCATCAGCCACGCCAAACTCAAGCATTTTTGGCTCACCAGATGAGATCACATCCATGGCTTCGGCGACTACTGCACCTTCAACACAACCGCCTGAAACAGAACCTTCGAAATTGCCATCTTCGTCAATCACCAAATGCGAACCAGAGAGACGTGGTGCAGAACCCCATGTTGAAACAACTGTTGCAATGGCAACTTCCTTGCCAGATTTCATCCAGGCTTCGGCAACCATCAATTCATCATCTAGTTTTGCTTTATCGCTCATTACGCAGCCTTTATTGCCTCTAACCAGATATGGGGATCGTTCTCACGTCCAGCCTCACCAGCCAGAGCCTGACACAGACCAGAAAGCGCATCAAGGGAATGCACGGGTCTAAACTCATCTACATGCGGGAGCATGGTGCGAATACCTTTGGCCGCCGCCTGAAAGCCATCAAACCGCAGAAGCGGGTTAAGCCAGATCAAACGACGACATGAACGATGCAGGCGATCCATTTCATGGGCAAGCCTATTATCTTCATCGCGCTCCAGACCATCTGTAATTAAAAGTACGATTGCACCCTGCCCCAACACACGCCTTGACCACAGGCGGTTAAATTCATGCAGGGTTTCACCTATGCGCGTGCCACCTGACCAATCTTCGACCGCATTGGCGCATTCATCGAGTGCTACGTCAGGGTCTTTCATCTTAAGTTGGCGCGTAACATTGGTCAGGCGTGTCCCAAACAAGAACGTATGCACATGGCGGCGGTTTTCTGAAAGTGCGTGGAAGAAATGTAAGAACGTGCGTGAATATTGGCTCATAGATCCTGAAATATCCGCCAATATTACGACAGGCGGCTCTATCATCTTTGGTTCGCGAAATTGCGGCAAGACCATATCACCGCCTGTGCGCATGGCTTTAGCTAGCATTTTGCGCGGGTCAGATTTGGCAACTCTGTTCACAGGATGAAAACGCCTGGTTTTGACTTCATTCAAGGGCAAAGTCATCTTGGCCATTTCACGCTTTGCTTGATTGATCTCTGCCACAGTCATTTGTGCAAAGTCTTTTTCACGCAAAACTTCACGCGCAGAGGTGGTAAATTGCGCATCAATTTCTATTTCAGGACGTTCAAATTCTTTTTGGCTCTCCTGCCCTGCAAACATAGCTTCTGAAACTCTTGCTTCACCAGCCTTTGGCTTTTCGCGATTGTCATCTTCACACATTTGGGGTGAGAACATCTGGATCATTTTTTCAACCAGTTCCCGTGAGCGCCAGAACAGATTAAACGCTTGTTCAAAGACAATCATATCCTCCTTGCGCGTGACCAACACACTATGAAGCGTCCAGTAAAAATCATCACGGTCAGAGATACCGCCCGCCTCAACAGCGCGAACACAATCTACCACAGAAGAAGGCCCAAGCTTCATACCTGCCGCACGAAGTGTGCGCGAGAAATAGAGAATGTTTTCGGCTAGTTTGCCTGAGAGGTTTGGGTGGGTGGTCATTTAATGTAACCCTGCTCCCCCCTTGAGGGGGACGAAGGGCTTCGAAATTCTATCATCCCGCCAATTCCTTCTTAACATCGCTCAAAACCTGCTGTCCTTCACTCGAACTAATCTGCGCGATATCGTCTTGGTATTTCAGCAATACGCCAATTGTATCCGATACTCCTTGCGGGTCTATGGCTACTTTATCCAGTTCAATCAAAGCAGTTGCCCAATCGAGTGTTTCTGCAACACCTGGGTTTTTAAACAGGTCTTGCTGACGCAACTTCTGAACATAAGCCACAACTTCTTTCGCAAGATTTTCACCTGCTTGTGGAACCTTTGAATGCACAATAGCCAGCTCACGCTCTGCATCTGGATAATCTACCCAGTGATATAAGCAACGGCGTTTCAACGCGTCGTGGATTTCTCTTGTTCTGTTTGTGGTGATGATAACGATTGGCGGTTCTTTTGCTTTTATTGTTCCAAGCTCAGGAATGGTTACCTGAAAGTCCGACAGGATTTCCAGCAAAAACGCCTCAAAGGCTTCGTCGGTTCTGTCCAGTTCATCGATGAGCAAAATTGGTGCTTTACCCACCTCGCCTTCCAATGCTTGCAGTAATGGACGCTTGATTAGGAATTCATTTGTAAACACGCCTTCACTCAACGAAGCCTTATCACTGGAAGCCTCGCGCATACGAATTTCAACCATTTGCGCTGCGTAGTTCCATTCATAGACTGCCGACGAAACGTCTAGCCCTTCATAGCACTGCAATCTGATGAGCGGTCTCTCCAAGGCTGAGCTAAGCACTTTGGCGATTTCGGTTTTACCAACTCCCGCCTCACCTTCCAAAAACAGCGGTTTGCCCATTTTAAGTGCGAGATACAAAACCGTGGCCAGAGAGCGATCTGCCACATAGCCCTCGCCACTTAGAAGTGTTTCTGTTTCATCAATGCTT
>CALDZF010000028.1 GCA_937944165.1 uncultured Rhizobiaceae group bacterium
ACAATACACTGCAAGACATCATGGTGCGTTTTGAACGGATGCGCGGCAAGGATGTGCTTTGGCAACCGGGTATGGACCACGCAGGTATTGCCACGCAAATGGTGGTTGAGCGCCAACTAGCGGAGCAGGGCATCAAACGCACCGACATGAAGCGTGAAGACTTCATTGATAAAATCTGGGAATGGAAAGAGAAGTCTGGCGGCACAATTCTCAATCAGCTCAAACGTTTGGGTGCATCGTGTGACTGGTCACGTGAGCGTTTCACCATGGATGAGGGCCTGTCCAAGGCTGTCACCAAAGTATTCATCGAACTTTATAATGAAGGTCTTATCTATCGCGGCAAGCGATTGGTGAATTGGGATCCAAAATTTGAGACAGCGATTTCTGATCTGGAAGTGGAAAATGAAGAAGTCGACGGCCATATGTGGCACTTCAAATACCCTTTGGCTGATGGCGTTACTTACACCTATGTCGAGAAGGATGAAGACGGCAACATTACGCTGGAAGAAACCCGTGATTATATCTCTATTGCTACTACGCGTCCTGAGACCATGTTGGGCGATGGCGCAGTTGCGGTTCATCCCAAGGATGAGCGCTATGCACCAATCGTTGGCAAGCTTTGTGAAATTCCGGTTGGGCCAAAAGAACATCGCCGTAAAATTCCGATTATTACGGATGAATATCCTGATCCTGAATTTGGTTCGGGTGCGGTGAAAATTACCGGTGCGCATGATTTCAACGACTATATGGTCGCCAAGCGTAACAATATTCCGCTTTATCGTTTGATGGATGTAAAAGCCGCGATGCGCGATGATGGAGCGCCTTATGCTGAGTGTGCAGAGCAGGCGGCAGGCATCGTTAAGTCTGGTGAATTACCAGATGAGGGAACAGTTGATTCCATCAACCTAGTACCGGATGACTATCGCGGCCTTGATCGCTTTGAGGCGCGTGAGAAGATCATTGAGGAAATCAATGCCGAAGATCTGGCCGTGATGACAACGGTCACGAACAAAGACGATGAAGGCAATGTGACCGAGAGCCAAGTTCCATTTGTCGAAAACAAAAAGATCATGCAGCCGTTTGGCGATCGTTCCAAGGTCGTGATTGAGCCTATGCTGACTGATCAATGGTTCTGTGACGCGGAAACCCTTGCCAAGCCAGCGCTTGCCTCAGTCAAGGAAGAGCGCACCAACTTCGTACCTAAGACCTGGGAGAATACATATTACCACTGGATGGAGAATATCCAGCCGTGGTGTATTTCAAGGCAACTTTGGTGGGGGCATCAGATACCGGTTTGGTATGGGCCATCGCTGGAAATGCTTGAATACTATTCTGAGAGAGAAAAGAACCAAGATAGGCCAATTACATTTTTAGCTAATAGTCGTAAAAAGAATGGAATGATTTATTCTCCTAAAGAGTTTTGTGGAGCAACAGAACAAGAGATATTTGTTGCAGCGAGACAATATTATGGTGACGATGTAAGTATTACATTAGGTAACCATAATACATTGGAGCATTCATATTCTATCAAGGTAGGAGCTGGTTCTAAGCGAGTAGATTTAGCTCGCGACCCAGACGTCCTGGACACATGGTTTTCCTCAGCCCTTTGGCCGTTTTCCACCCTCGGTTGGCCGGATGAAACGCCTGAATTGACTCGCTACTACCAGACAGATGTTCTGGTCACAGGCTTTGATATCATCTTCTTCTGGGTTGCTCGCATGATGATGATGGGCAATCACTTTATGAAGGATGAAGACGGCAAGCCTGTTGAGCCGTTCCATACGGTCTATATTCATGCGCTTGTGCGCGATGAGGACGGGGTAAAAATGTCGAAGTCAATCGGCAATGTGATTGACCCGCTTGATCTCATTCAGGGCATTGATGTGGACGGTCTGGTTGAAAAGCGTACCTATGGCCTTAATAAGCCTGAGAACGCGCCGAAGATTGAAAAGCAAACGCGCAAGAAATATCCTAACGGTTTTGATGCCTTTGGCGCGGACGCGCTACGCTTTACGCTGACCATTATGGCGGCTCAGGGTAGGGACGTTAAACTTTCTATTGAGCGTGTGGCTGGGTATCGTAACTTTGGCACCAAGCTCTGGAATGCTACCCGCTTTGCAGAAATGAACGGCGTTAAAAGCGTTGAAGGTTTTGATCCATCTTCAGCTAAGCTCACAATCAATCGCTGGATTTTGACCGAGCTTTCCAAATGCGTTGCGGAAGTAACCGCCAACATAGAGAAGTATCGTTTCAACGATGCGGCTAACGCGGCTTATAAATTTGTTTGGAATACATTCTGTGATTGGTATCTGGAACTGCTTAAGCCTGTCTTTAATGGTGATGATGAAAATGCCAAAGCCGAGGCACAGGCATGTGCTGGTTATGTGCTGGATGAAATCTATGCACTGCTGCACCCAATGATGCCGTTTATGACAGAAGAACTTTGGGAGCAGACTGGAACGCGCGTTACATTACTTTGTCAGGCTGAGTGGCCAACGCTTCAATTTGAAGATGAGAACGCTGCTGATGAAATCAACTGGCTGGTGGAACTGATAACCCAAGTGCGTTCGGTTAAAGCCGAGATGAACATCAAACCATCGCAAATTTTGCGCATGGATGTTGTGGACGCGAATGATGCTATCAAGACTAGATTGGAAACGCATTCAGGTGCGCTTCGTCAGATGGCACGTGTTGAACCGATTAACATTGCCAGCGAGACACCAAAAGGGTCTGCACAGATAGTAATCGGAGAGGCGACCTTCTGCTTGCCGCTTGAAGGTGTTGTGGATTTTGCTGAAGAACGCTCAC
>CALDZF010000029.1 GCA_937944165.1 uncultured Rhizobiaceae group bacterium
TCTTTCTTGATTTTATTAATCGCATGCACATAGGGCGCATGAATAGGCCACTCAATTTCAGGAATATGATGCTTGACCTTCTCATAAAGATGAGCCGTTTCCTTCGCTACTTCAGGCGTATATTCAAGCCTAGGCATTTCCATCACACCATAGCGCTCTGCAGCAGATTTAACCGCATTTGTTTTATTTGCACTCGTCGCTGTTTGATCCAGATTAGCCATCATCAAACTCCCTGTAGTAAAATCAATACCGCCCTGGTTTTAATTATACTCAATTTGAGTATAAGGGTGGTAAAATAATATGCCTGCAAGCAGACACACATAACGTAGCAATTCAACAAGACGTTTTCAAGGGGAATGAAAATCGAGTATAGCAGAAAACTTAATATTACGTCATATCTTAGCTTAAATTTGTTAAGCTTAGAATCTAAAGCCCACCTGCCACGGTTAAGGTTGTTCCTGTTACAAACCTCGATTTATCGGTCGCTAGCCATAGAGCAGCCTCAGCTATATCAATAGGATCAGCAATTCGCCCAAGCGGCGTCATTGCAGCTATTTTTTCAACACGGTCTGGATTTCCGTTTGCAGCATGTATTGTCGTATCAGTAGTGCCAACCCTAATTGCGTTAACACGAATGCCCGAAGCAGCGAGCTCTTTACCTGCACCAACGGTTAAACTTTCAATTGCCCCCTTCGAGGCTGCATAATGCACATATTCATTTGGACTGCCACGAACAGCTGCAAGTGACGACATATTTATAATAGCTCCGCCAGTGCCTCTATGTTCGAATGACATTCGTTTTATAGCTTCCTGAATACAATAAATAGTACCAAAAACATTGGTCTTAAAAGTTTGTGAAAGCGCATTAGCAGGTAGATTCTCTAACAACGATGAGTGGCCAATAATACCGGCATTGTTCACCAAACATGTTACATTTCCGAGACTATTATCGCATTCTTGAAACATCTGAGAAACCTCATCGGCTTGTGCAATGTCAGCCTTAACTATTATTGTGCGTACACCTGAGTTTTCACACTCACGCGCTACATCTTTCGCACCATTCTCATCAGACAGATAGTTTATACAAACATCGAAACCATTCTTGGCAAAAAGGTTTGCCGTAGCCGCACCAATGCCTTTGCTGGCACCTGTTATAAGGACGATTGGCTTATCAGACATATTCGTTTTATCTCGTTTATAATACTTATCGAATAATGAGTTTTATGAAATCGTACAAAAACACTCATGCCCTAAATATAGGGGCATTATGTATTCAAGTCATGTAAATAAATTCACTTTAAAGGTTTAAAAGATGAAACTCCAATCCACCTGCGCTATATGGTTTTCATGTCTTTAAACAATCGCATCTTTCATCCGTTTGAAAATCTTATCAAACCGCTTGAACTTCCTATCAAGCCACTTCCTAACGATGGGCCGCTACATCTGGTCTGGCATTTTGCCAAGATGTTTCGCGGTGTTTTATTGGTTGTATTTATTCTATCTACGCTGTCCGCATTCATCAGCCTTGCTACCATTTGGGCGCTTGCGTTTATCGTTGATGGGGTAACTGAATTGGGTGCGCAAGGGTTCCTCAATACACACTTTCGCCTATTGATGATATTTCTCTTGCTGTTTGCTATCATCGACCCACTAATCATGTTTGTGCGATCTTCCTTTATGTCCCAGACTGTACAAACGCTCATGCCCGCAGCCATTCGCTGGCAAGGGCACAAGTCAGTTGAAAAACAGGATATCGCTTTTTTCGAGGATATATTTGCAGGCCAAGTTGCCTCTCGCATTTCACAAGTAACAGGTTCTGTGCAGGCGCAAATGATGACCGCAATGCAAACTATTCCGCGCGTTGCCATTCAGTTCTTTGGCTCATTCACACTGCTGATTGTATTGGCCTGGCAATTAGCTGTTCCGGTATTTTTCTGGATATTAGCCAATGCGCTACTCGCTTATATTGTCGTACCCAAATATCTTGAACGCGCATCAAAAGTAGCTGCTGCAAAATCCAAGGCTACCGGAGCAATGACGGAGATTTACAACAACATCGCCATGGTGAAGCTCTTTGCAGCAGAAACTTCAGAATCAGACAGCATTCGCAATGTTATTCGTGAAACCATTGATACCCAACACAGCGAAAATCGCTCTTACATTATATCAGACAGCACAGTACATCTTCTAAACGCATTCCTGATTGTTTCCATTTTCGCCATTGGCATATGGGGTATGGTGGATGGGTTTGTTTCTCTTGGTGAACTGGTTGCTGCTGTCACTGTTTCGCGTTCACTCTCCGTTTCTTCCTTCGCTTTTATAGCGCTTGGCCAGTCCGTATCGCGTACGCTGGGCACAATTACAGATGCCATGCCAGTAATGACAAATATATCCACCATCAACGACAAACCTGATGCATCAGATTTGTCCGTGAAAAAGGGAAGCATCCACTTCAACAAAATCACTTTCGCCTATGATGAAAAATCCGACCCGGTAATTCGCAACCTTAACTTAAAAGTAAAACCAGGAGAAAAACTTGGTGTCGTCGGGCTTTCAGGTGCGGGTAAATCGACCCTGATTGGATTATTATTAAGATTGCGCGATGTAAACGAGGGCTCAGTAGAGGTCGATAGCCAAGATGTGCGCGATATAAAACAAGCATCATTGAGAAAACAAATCGGTGTTGTAACACAAGATATCTCACTGTTAAATCGCTCAATCCGTGACAACATTCGTTACGGTCTTCCCGATGCAACAGACGAAAAAATCATTAAAGCTGCCAAACAGGCTGAAGCTTGGGATTTCATCGAAAAACTGAAAGACAATAAGGGGCGCATAGGCCTTGATGCCTTTGTTGGAGACAAAGGTGTTAAACTTTCAGGCGGGCAACGTCAGCGCGTTACCATAGCAAGGGTTTTGTTAAAAGACGCGCCTATTTTAGTTTTAGACGAAGCAACATCAGCACTTGATTCAGAAGCAGAAGCCGCCATTCAGCAAAATTTGGATATGATGATGCAGGGTAAAACCACCATCGCCATCGCCCACCGCCTCTCAACCATTTCTGCCATGGACAGGCTCGTCATCATGGAAGATGGCAAAATCATCGAAGAAGGTACGCATGATAAGCTGGTAAAATCCGGCGGCCTATATGCCAGACTTTGGGAGCGTCAATCAGGTGGTTTTCTGGCAAAAAAGTAAACCTATCACTCACCTGCCAGCAATGCCGCATTTCCGCCTGCCGCAGTCGTATCAATACAGACATGTTTCTCGCGTGTTAGCCAAAATGCAAAATCTTTTTCACTCAACAGTGGCACGATAGCCCCTTCCCGATCAGCCAGTGCTTTTCGCAACTCGCCTGCGGTTTCTGCAAAACTTACGACCGCATCAAGATTTGATACTTTAGATAACAGATCACTGGAAACTACGCCATCAATCCCATCACTCAGATTAGGGGCAACAGCAATTGCCTTACAACCATGAAAACGCGCAGCGTCTAATTGAGCCTTTGCATCTTGCGCACTTGGACCCAAACAAAGCACGCGACCACGCGGATGGAGCGACCATTGGTTAGCCTCTCCCGTTGGCCCAGGTAATTGCTTTTCTTCAAGTAATTTCTTGCGAGTATCTTCAATTTTTTCAAAGGCTTGTTCAATAGTTGAAAGAGCAACTTCACTGCCCTCAACAGGCGCATGGCTATGAATTTCAGGCTTCATAAACCGTCGGATGTACTTTGGCCCACCTGCCTTTGGCCCCGTTCCACTTAGGCCATCACCACCAAAAGGCTGTGAACCAACTACGGCACCAATCTGGTTTCGATTGATATAAATATTACCGGCTTCAACATTATCAATAATATGCTGAACACGGTCATCAATGCGACTGTGAAAACCAAATGTAAGACCGTAACCAGTTGCATTAATTGCGGCGATTATATCGTCAAGTTCATCCGCTTCATAGGTTGCAATATGAAGGACAGGGCCAAAAATTTCTTCCTTCATATCGGCAATACCGTTTACTTGAATTGCAGTTGGCGCAACAAAGGTTCCCTCTTCAGGTGCATCAAGTTGCTTTAACAAACGCCCTTCATCATCAGCCTTTTGAATATGCGTATCAATTCTTGCCTTGGCTACTTCATCAATAATGGGGCCAACATCCGTTCTAAAATCAGTTGGATCCCCCACTCGCAATTGATCCATTGCGCCAAAGAGCATTTTTTTAAAACTCTCAGCTATGTCCTTTTGCAAATAAAGACACCGAAGCGCGCTACATCGTTGCCCCGCAGACTGAAAGCTAGAAGCAACAATGTCACGAACCGCCTGTTCAGGCAGTGCGGTACTATCAACAATCATGGCGTTTAAACCACCTGTCTCTGCAATCAAGGGAGCAGAAGGCGCAAGATGATGCGCCATGCTTTTATTAATATTTTGTGCTGTCGCAGTAGAGCCGGTAAACGCAACACCATTGACCTTTTGGTGTGCGGTCATGACACCCCCCACCTCACGGCCTGCACCCGCCAAAAGTTGCAAGACTGCCTTCGGCACGCCAGCCTTATGCATCAGTCCTATTGCAAGATTGGCAATAAGCGGCGTAGTCTCGGCAGGTTTTGCAAGTACACCATTTCCCGCAGCAAGGGCTGCTGAAATTTGGCCAGTAAAAATTGCCAAAGGAAAGTTCCATGGCGCAATGCATGTAAAGATACCAGCCGGATTATTAGGATACTTCTCACCTTCATCAGCATAAAAACGCATAAAATCAACCGCTTCACGCAGCTCGCCAACGCAGTCATTCAGCGTCTTTCCTGCTTCCAGCATTAATAGTGCAAATATCTCACCTGCATTATCTTCATATAAATTTGCCGCCTTACGAAGTATTTCCGCGCGTTCTGAAGGGGTAGGTTTCACCCAGCTCCTGGCTTTTTTCGCAGCCACTTCAACATCTTGCATAGTCGCTTGTTGAACCGTTCCAACAATTGCACCATTACTTGGGTTAGTAACGTCCACAATCTCACCAGTCCCGGTTTTGGCTTTCCACTTCTTGGACATCAACTTGGCAAGCTGCTTTCCAATCATTTCCAAGGTTGCAGGATCTTCCAGATCAAACCCTTTTGAGTTTTGGCGCTCAGGCTTGAACAGGTCTGCAGGTTGCAGCACGATTGAATTATCATTCACACCAACCTTATCAAACGGATCACTGGCAACCACCGCTGGTGGAATGCTTTCATCAACAATCTGGTTCACAAAAGAGCTATTTGCTCCATTTTCCAACAAACGGCGAACCAAATAAGCAAGCAAATCCTTGTGCGCACCAACCGGTGCATAAATACGGCAGCGCGTTCCCTGACGTTCAAAAACCGTATCATGAAGCGCCTCACCCATACCGTGAAGGCGCTGAAATTCGAACTTTGACTTGTCCTCAGCCATCTCCAGAATACTGGCCACCGTATGTGCATTATGCGTTGCAAATTGAGGGTAAATCCGATCCGTCATCTCCAATAGCATTTTGGCACAACAAATATAACTCACATCTGTTGCAGCCTTTTGCGTAAAGACGGGAAAATCCTCAAAACCCTCAACTTGTGCGTGTTTAATTTCCGTATCCCAATAAGCGCCCTTAACAAGACGCACCATCACTTTACGATCTAGCCTTGTCGCTAAATCATAAATCCACTGAAGCACATAAGAGGCTCTGCGGTTATAGGCCTGCACCACAATGCCAAACCCTTCCCAACCTTTCAGATCAGGATTGGAAAGAACTGCCTCAATAATATCGAGAGATAAATCTAGCCTACCCGCTTCTTCCGCATCAATATTAAGGCCAATTCCTGCCGATTTTGCCAGAATAGCAAGAGATGTCGTGCGCGGCACCAACTCATCCATCACGCGTTGCTTGTTCATGGTTTCATAACGTGGATGAAGGGCGGAAAGTTTAATGGAAATGCCTGGGTTTTCACGAATATCATCTGATAATTTTGCCTTGGCAATTTCGGTGATAGAATCGGAATAAGACATAAAATACCGCTGCGCATCATGTTTGGTACAAGCCGCCTCACCAAGCATGTCGTATGAATATGTAAAGCCTGTCTTTTCTTTTGAACTTGCCCGCTTCATGGCTTTTGAAATAGTTTCGCCTAATACAAATTGTTGCCCCAATATTTTCATCAACCGTGTAACGGCTTCACGAATAACTGGCTCCCCAACGCGTTTTATTGCGCTGCGTAATATGGATGCCATGCCAGAGTTTTTCTCATCATCTAACACTTTACCAGTTACAAACAATGCCCAAGTAGAAGCATTCACGAGCGATGAATGTGATTTTCCCAAATGCTTTCCCCATTCGCTGGGCGCAATCTTGTCTTCAATCAATGCGTCTATGGTTTCATCATCCGGCACGCGTAGAAGCGCTTCCGCCAAACACATAAGCGCGACGCCCTCGTCAGTTGAAAGCCCATATTCGCTAAGAAACAACTCCATCATGCCCGTATCGCCACGTTCACGTATGCGTTCAACCAGCTCTATTCCACGCTCAGATATCTTTGAACGCAAAGCCTTATCAATATCAGTTTGGGCGATTAAATCATTCAAAGCCCTAGCCTCATTGACTAATTTTGCATTTCTGAAATTGACGCGACTTTCTAACATGATGATTTCTCCACATGGAAATAAGATAAGATTATTATCGCATAGTCTTCAATTGCATATAATCTGGAATTATAACAATATAAGAGAATATCACTAAATTTTACATTGAAACTAGGTACTATGAAAATAATAAATCCAAAAACTGGTAAACTTGACGCAATTGACATGAAAATTCTTCATGCCTTAAGTCGCGATGCTCGCATCACTATTACAGATTTATCCCAAGAAGTCGGCCTATCCAAAACACCTTGCAACGCAAGATTAAAACGACTTGAAAAAGAAGGTGTAATATTAGGCTATAGGGCACTGCTTGATCCTGTCAAAATGGGATTGGATCATATTGCATTTGTTGAGGTAAAACTCTCAGACACCAGAGCAAAGGCATTATCTGAATTTAACGAAGCAGTTTGTAAACTACCAGAAGTCGAGCAATGTCATATGATAGCCGGTGGATATGATTATCTTTTAAAAGTTCGCACTCAAGACATTAATACATACAGACAAGTAATGGGAGAAAAATTATCTGCCCTGCCCCATGTAGAACAAACTTCAACTTATGTATCAATGGAAGCCGTTAAAGAAGATGTCGTTTTGGAATGATGGATTGAAAGTTTGAAGTCTCGCACTAGATTTCATCTATAACAATGTTACGGAGAATATAAATAATGAGACTTGCCATCGCTCCCCTTGCTGCAGCCACGTTTTTATCCAGCATTATTACAGTCAGCGCAGCAGATTTAAAGTTGGAAGAATTTTTCAAAGGCACAACTCATGCATTTGGAAAGTTTTCCGCAATTAATGGCAAGAAGAGAGAATTTCGGGTTGTTTTAAATGGTAAATGGAATGGCAAAACACTCGTTTTACGCGAAGACTTTTTCTATACCGATGGTGAGCGTGATGTAAAAACCTGGAGATTTACAAAAACATCCCCAAACACCTATAGTGGCACCCGAGAAGATGTTAAAGGCACAACTACCGTTAAGATCAAAGATAATAAGGCAAAATTCACCTATATAGTGGATGTGGATAACGGTCCAAAGGAAAATCTGGTTAGATTCCGTGATACACTTACTTTGAAAAAAGACGGTACCATTCGTAATACAGCCAGAATATCAAAGTTTGGCATTCCGGTTGGGAAAGTTGCAGTTAACTTTGCACAAACAAAAAAGGCCGCATTAGTAATACGGCCATGATAAAAATAAACAGTTTAAGTTTTACCCATCAACCGCATCAATAACCACACCCATGCTATTACCTGAATTCCAAGCCTGAGACACATTCATAGTTTCTGGAATTGCAGGTGTTTTTAACATAAACTTTTCTGGCAGCTCAGTGCCTTTTGGCAACTCCAGTTGCACTCCAGTGCTAGAAACATCGGTAATAACGCAGTGACATACAAAGCCATCACTTGTTAAAACAGCACCAGAAAAATTTGATTTAACACGCTCTGCTTTGCGTTTAGTCGCTAGTATATTCAATACACGCTGCTGACCCTGCCCTGAAGTTTGTTGTAACATCTATTCCACCTATCTATTTATCGTGTAAACTTAATTCAGCTATAGCGACTTAAGTTAAATAACTTATTAATATTTCAACTAAAGATCGATGGATATATGGAGTTTATTTCCATCCAGATCACGTACATAAGCACCATAATAATTGGGGGCATAATCGCGTGGCCCTGGCGCTCCTTCATCAACTCCACCCATTGCAATAGCGGCATCATAAAAAGCTTTCACATCAACTTTGTGCTCTGTTTCAAACATAATTTGCGTCCCATTTCCAAACGTTGCTTGCTGTTCATTAAAAGGTATTACAACCCAAAAATTCGGCTCACTGTCTTTAGAACCATAGCCCAGCTCATGATCCAGACTGACATACCGCTGCATACCGATAGTTGATAAAACAGTATCGTAAAAAGATTTGGCTTTTAATAGGTCATTTGTTCCTACACACGCGCCTTTTAACATCATATACTCCTTGCAAAAATAAATAATCAACCATAAATGAAATACGATATTTCTTAAAGTGAGAATACAGATGAAAATTGGAATTCTGCAAACTGGTATTGTACCAGAAAATCTTTCACCAAATCATGGGGAATATCCAGATATGTTTAAAACATTTCTGGATGGGCATGATTTTGAATTTCAGGACTTTTCTGTAGTAAATGGTAGTTTTCCAAGTTCAATTAATGAGTGTGATGGCTGGCTGGTAACAGGCTCCAAACATGGAGCCTATGAAGACCATGACTGGATACCACCACTGGAGGACTTTATCCGTAACGTTTATAAGGCCGATATACCAATCGTTGGCATTTGCTTTGGCCACCAGATCATGGCGCAGGCTTTAGGTGGGAAAGTTGAAAAATTTGGCGGCCTATGGGGCATGGGTACTCAGGAATATTCCCACCCTGATGGCACGAAAACAAAGCTCCTTGCGATGCACCAGGATCAGGTTGTGGAAAAACCACCCGAAGCGGAAATTATCGCATCCAATGACTTCTGCAAAATGGCAGGGCTTGCTTATAAGAATAAAGCACTAAGTTTCCAACCTCACCCGGAATTTACGCATGAATTTATGGAAGGCCTGATTAAAAGCCGTATGGGTGTGACTATACCAGTCGAACAAGCCGAACCTTCTTTGGCTGATGTTTATGCTGACAATGATTCGAAAGCCTACGCAAACCGCATCGCAGAGTTCCTAAAAAGCGCTTAAACTTTAGCTGCCTAAAAGAAGTCTTGGCAGATAAAGTACAATGCCAGGGAAAGCAACAAGACCTGCAATCGTTAGAGCATCCGCTACAAAGAACGGTGACGCACCCTTGAAGACGTCTTGCACGCTAATATCATCACGCACACCTGCAACCACAAAACAGTTCAAGCCTATGGGTGGCGTGATAAGACATAGCTCCGCCATTTTGACCACCAATATCCCGAACCATATGGCACATTCTGCTCCTGATAGTCCAAAGGTACTGTCAGCAACAGAAACGGTCTCGCCGCCGTTTAATGCCATGACGGCTGGATAAACCACTGGAAGTGTCAACAGCAACATGCCAATCGCATCCATAAACATGCCTAGCACCGCATAAGCTAATAAAATGCAAATCAAAATTAGCAACGGACTGTATTCAAGCGAGGTAATCCAATCAGCGAAAGCCGTTGGCAAATCTGCAAAACCCAGGAAACGTACATAAATCAAAACACCCCAGATGATAGTAAAAATCATGACCGAAAGCTTGGCGCTCTCAATCAGAGCTTCTTTTAATTGCCCCCAGCGCATGCCCTTGATCATTGCAATACAGAACACGACAAAAGCGCCTAAGGCACCGCCTTCAGTTGGTGTACCCCAGCTGTCTCCACCAAACGGATTATAAATAAACGAGATAATAATCACGACAACAAAGACAATTGGTAATGTTGGCGGCAAAGCGACC